>NZ_JBIAHQ010000013.1:71167-121576 GCF_042870725.1 Micromonospora sp. NPDC006431 | reverse complement strand
GGCGTTGTTACGGGTCAGCTCCACCTTCTCCAGGTGCGCGCTACCGCCCCGCTCGACCAGGATGGCGCCACCGTCCGCCTCGCCCTCCTTCTTCTCCTGCCCCGGGATCGACGGCGCCGCCTGCGAATCCGATCCGCCCGGCGAGCCTGATCCCGGCGTCATCGGCGCGGCACCGTACTTGAACTCGGCGGCGTTGCCGTCCTTGAGGGTGAGGTCCTTCAGGGTCAGTTCGCCGCCGTCGGCGACCCGGAAGAGCCGGAAGGCGTCCTCGGAGTCGCGCTTGATGGTGGCGTCGTTGCCCTTGATGGTGATGTCCTGCCGGATCGTGGGCAGGGCGGTGCCGGACTTCTTGTCGGCGAAGTCGAGTTCGTAGACGCAGTCCTTGGCCAGCTTCAACGTGCCACCGTGATCCCGGTTGGCCAGGTCGATGGCCTCGACCAGCTTCTCGTCGCGGCAGGGCACCTCCCGCACCCGGCGGCCGTGCTCGTCACGCTCCTCACCGCGCTCGCCCCGCTCCTTGCCGTCCCGGCCGTTCTCGTCCGCCCGGTTCTGCTCCTCGTGGGCCTCCTTCTCGCCGCCCTTGCCGGCGTCGCTCGCGTTCTGCGGCGCGGCCGCGTGGTTTTCCGCGACGCGCTGCGCGTCGTCGGACTTGTCGTCACGAGCGGCGAGGCCACCCAGCGCCGCCAGCCCGACGACGCCGGTCAGCCCGGCCACGCCGGTAGCGACCCAGATCGCCCGCCGCCTGCTCGTGGGCGGGGTCGATGGGGCCCCGCCGTCGGAAGTCGTTACGTCGTTGGACATCAGAGCCTTCCGCCCTTTCGGTTACACAAAGGGGTCGCACCGCCCCTGGCAGGGCGACCAGCTACAAACCGGTTGTAGCCTCTGATCCACACCGTATGAGAAGGATCCTCACGAGGCGGACGTATCTGAAAAAACCCCACATTCGCCTCACGGCAGGCGGCGGACACCGTTCGGCATGTGCCGGTGACGAGGGTGCCGAGCCGCGCAAACAGCGGCGGGCCCCACCACCGGCGGCACAACGACGAAAACGTCGCAGCCGTCGGCGGTGGGGCCCGCCCTCAGGGTCGTCCGGCCGGGATCAGCCCGGTAGGCGCGGACCGGCCTCGCGCTGCTCGGCCAGCCACGTCTCCACCTCGTCCGAGCGGCGCGGCAGCCCGGCCGAGAGGTTCACCGCGCCGTCGGCGGTGACCAGGATGTCGTCCTCGATCCGCACGCCGATGCCGCGCAGCTCCTCGGGGACCAGCTCGTCCTCCGGCTGGAAGTACAGCCCCGGCTCGACGGTGAGCACGTAGCCCTCGCCGAGCGCACCGTCCCGGTACATCTCCTTCCGGGCGTTGGCGCAGTCGTGGACGTCGATGCCGAGCATGTGGCTGGTGCCGTGCAGGGTCCAGCGGCGGTAGACCGTCGAGGACGGGTCCATCGCCTCGTCCACGCTCACCGGCAGCAGGCCGAGGTCCTTCAGCGCCTCGGCCAGGACCCGCATGGCGGTCAGGTGCACGTCCCGGAACGCCACGCCCGGCTTGATCACCTCGATGCCGGCCTGCTGGGCGGCGTAGACCGCGTCGTACACCTGGCGCTGGAGCGAGGTGAACCGACCGTTGACCGGCAGCACCCGGGTCACGTCCGCGGTGTAGAGGTTGCGGTTCTCCACGCCCATGTCCATCAGCAGCAGCTCGCCCGGCCGGGTGGCGCCGTGGTTGTGCACCCAGTGCAGGATCGTGGCGTGCTCGCCGGCGCCGACGATCGAGCCGTACCCGACGTCGTTGCCGTCGTGCCGGGCGCGCAGCGCGAAGATGCCCTCCAGCAGCCGCTCCGAGACACCCCGGTCGGCCGGCAGCGCCCGGGCCACGTCCTCGAACCCGCGCACGGTGGCGTCGCACGCCTCCTGCAGCTGCGCGATCTCCCACTCGTCCTTGACCAGCTTCAGCTCCGAGATGGCGATCGCCAGCTCCCGGTCGCGGCCCGGCTGCCCCTCGACCCGGGCCCCGTCGTACGGCCGCACCGCCGCGTCCACCCGAGTGTCGAAGCCGCGCAGCACCCGGGTACGCCCCGGCGCCAGGTCGGCCAGGGCCGCGTCCAGCTCGGTCAGGTCGGCGGTGGGCAGGCCCAGCTCGGTCGACCTCTCGTGCAGCGTGGGCCGCCGGCCCACCCAGAGTTCGCCGTTGCGGCTGCGGAAGAACTCGTCGGTCGCCCGCGACGACCGGGGCCGCATGTACAGGGTGGCGTCGCCGCTCGGGCGCAGCACCAGCACGCTGTCCGGCTCGAGGTCGCCGGTCAGGTACGCGAAGTCGCTGCCCGCCCGGAACGGGTGGTCGGTGTCGTTGGCGCGTACCTTCTCGTTGCCGGTGGGGATGACCAGCGTCTCGCCGGGGAAGGCCGCGGCGAGCGCGGCCCGCCGCTTGGCGTAGTTGGGCACCTCGGGGCGGGGGCCGACCGGTAGTTCGCTGTCCCGCCAGCCCTGCCGCATGAACGCCAGGAACGCCTCCGGGAAGTCCGGGTCGTGTGATTCGGTGCCGTCCGCCGGCTTACCCTGCTGGGTCCGCTCCTCGGCCATGATCCGCCTCCTCCGCCTCGTCGCTGGTGCAGACGGTACCGCGCGCACGGGAGCGGGGAGAGCCTGCGGTGCCGGGACGGCCGCTCCGGGCGCGTGGGAAGATGGCCATCATGTGCGGACTCCTGGCCTTCTTCAGCGCGCGCGGTGACGCCGCCGCCCACCGCGACCACATCGCAAGCGCACTGGAGTGCCTGCACCACCGCGGCCCGGACGAGACCGGGGTCGAGGTGGTGGGCGACGCCTCCGGCCGCTACGCGGACGGGGTGTTCGCGCACAAGCGCCTGGCGATCATCGACGTGGCCCTCAGCCACGAGCCGCTGCCGTACGCGAACGGCCGTTACCTGCTCACCTTCAACGGTGAGATCTACAACTACATCGAGCTGCGGGACGAGCTGATCCGGGACTTCGGCGCCCAGTTCGCCACCAACGGCGACGGTGAGGTGATCGTCGCCGGCTACCACTACTGGGGCGAGCAGGTGCTCACGAAGTTGCGCGGCATGTTCGCCTTCGTGATCTGGGACCGGCAGGAGCGGCGGGCGTTCGGCGCCCGGGATTACTTCGGCATCAAGCCGCTGCACTACCTGGAGACCCAGGACGGGCTCTACCTCGCCTCCGAGAAGAAGGCGCTGCTGCCGTTCGCGCAGTCGGCGTACCAGGGCGACGCCGGGATCGACACGGCCAACCTGAGCCACTACCTGACCCTGCAGTACGTGCCGGAGCCGGGCACCCTGCACAAGGGGATCAGCCGGATCGGGTCGGGCGAGTACCTGACCTGGACGCCGGGCGGCCGGATCGAGGTGCGCCGGTGGTACCGACCGGTGTTCCGGCCGGCGCCGGTGGCCGACGAGCAGAAGCTCTACCACGAGATCCGGGAGACGCTGCGGGAGAGCGTCCGGATGCACATGCGTTCGGACGTGCCGGTCGGCTCCTTCCTCTCCAGCGGCATCGACTCCACCGCGGTGGTCGCCCTGGCCCGGGAGTTCAACCCGAACATCCTCACCTTCACCGTCGGGTACGACGTGCCCGGCTACTCCGAGATCGACGTCGCCCAGGACTCGGCCCGGCACCTCGACGTGACCACCATCCCGACCAAGATCGGGCCGCAGGACATGATGGAGGCGCTGCCCAGGATCGTCTGGCACCTGGACGACCCGGTGGCCGACCCGGCGCTGGTGCCGCTCTACTTCGTGGCGAAGAAGGCCGCCGAGCACGTCACCGTGGTGCTCTCCGGCGAGGGCGCGGACGAGTTCTTCGGCGGGTACACCATCTACCGCGAGCCGCTGTCGCTCAGCACGGTCAACGGCCTGCCGGGCGGGGTGCAGAAGGGCCTGCGGGCGGTGTCGAAGGCGATCCCGCAGGGCGTCAAGGGCAAGAGCTTCCTGGAGCGCGGCACCACCCCGATCGAGCATCGCTACTACGGCAACGCCCGGATGTTCACCGAGGAGGAGAAGCAGCACCTGCTGCGTCGCTACGACCCCTCGGTCCGCTACACCGACGTCACCGCGCCGATCTACGCCGAGTGCACCGAGCTGGACGACGTCACCAAGATGCAGTACGTCGACCTCTACACCTGGCTGCGCGGGGACATCCTGGTCAAGGCCGACCGGATCTCGATGGCGCACTCGCTGGAGGTGCGGGTGCCCTTCCTGGACCGGGAGGTGTTCAACGTGGCGGCCGGCATCCCGGTCGACCTGAAACTCCCGCCCCGCTCCGAGGCCACCAAGTACGCCATGCGCCAGGCGCTGCAGGGCGTCGTCCCGCCGGCCATCGTCAACCGCAAGAAGCTCGGCTTCCCGACCCCGACCCGGGTCTGGCTGCGCGGCGAGATGTACGAGTGGGCCCGGCACGTGCTGGCCACCTCCGGCGCCGGCGACCTGATCGACCTGTCGTACGCGATGCGGCTGCTGGAGGAGCACAAGCGGGAGGAGGCGGACCACTCCCGCAAGGTGTGGACCGTGCTGATCTTCTGCATCTGGCACGCCATCTTCGTGGCCAAGACCCTCGACCCGGGCATCCAGCGCAACCAGTCGGCCCTGCTCACCAAGCCCGTCGTCGGCAGCATGGTCCGCTGACCCAGGTGGTGAGGAAGGGCTCCCGGGTCGACCCGGGAGCCCTTCCTCGCTGCGCGGGTCGGGTCACCGGCCGGTGCAGGTGACGGTGGGCAGGGTGTTGGTGCCGGAGGTGTTGGCGGTGAAGCCGAACGTGGTGGTGCCCTCCGGCGCGATGGTGCCGTTGTAGGGGGCGTTGGTGACCGTCACCGCCGCCCCGCTCGTGTTCAGGGTGCCGTTCCACAACTGCGTGATGGCCTGACCGTTGGCCCAGGTCCAGTTCGCCGTCCAGCCGCCGTACGTCCGGGAGCTGTGATTCATGATCATGACCTCGCCCTGGAAGCCGCCCGGCCAGGCGTTGACCACCCGGTAGACCGCCATGCAGTCGCCGCCCGGCGGCGGCATGGTCGGGCTGGTGGTGGGCGTCGGCGACGGGCCGGTCGGTGTCGGCGTCGGCGTGGTGGGGGTGGGTGACGGCGTGCCGCCCGAACCGATCCCGGTCACCTCGCCGTTGCCGCCGTCGAAGGTCACGTCGGAGCAGCCGAAGAAGTTCTCCTGGCTGTCCGAGCGGACCCAGCGCGAGTAGATGATGTGCCGGCCACTCTTGTTCGCCGGCAGGGTGCCGGTGAAGTAGTAGTGCCCGTCGTTGGTGCCCACCGAGCCCCGCTGCGGTGGGTTGGTGACCGTCAGGAACGGCTCCTCCAGATCGCTCCAGGCCAGCGGCCGGGTCGGGCTCCAGCTGTCCCTGGTCACGTAGAAGTAGAAGGTGCCCGGGTGGTGGGCCCAGTTGCTGTAGCGGAACTCCATCGTCCGCCCGGCGGTCAGGTGGGTGATCGGCCAGTCGTTGCGTGCCTGGTCGTAGCCGCTGAAGTTGGGGTTGCCGCCGCTGCACAGCCTGCCGTCGGGGATGAAGCCGACGGTCCGGCCGCCGGCGTCGGAGCGCAGCACGCTGAACCAGTTGTAGAGCGAGTTCGCCCCGTTCTCGGCGACCGCGGCCCCGCAGGCGGGGTTGTTGGGCCTGATCTCACCGGTCTGGGTGAGGCCGTCCTTCCAGCACAGGTAGGTCCGGGCGCCCGGGGTCATCGCCGCGCCGTGCGCGGCGGCCGGTTCGGAACCGGTGGCCAGGGCGAAGGCGCCCAGGGCCAGGGTGGCGGCCGCGGTGAGCAGCGCGGCCGTACGGGATCGGTGCACGGGTTCTCCTGACTCGCGGGGCGGGACCCGCACCGGTCCGCCCCGCTGCGACGAGCGGATGTGACGATCGCGGTGCCACGCCCGGCGGTCGGAGTGCGGCCGGGGCCGTCGGGAGGCGTACACCGCCTGCGGTCCGTGCCACGGACCGGTGTGCCCTCGCGTCGGCTCGACCCGGCGGTCGGCGGCGCGGCAGCCCCCGCGCCACTCCGGCAGGCGCAATCCCATCACGTCCGGGTACCGCAGGCAATAGTCGAATCTCGATGCGATCGGTCGCCGCCGGTACGGTCTCGGTGTCGTCCCCGCGCGCCGCGCCCGGGCGATGCGCCAGGATCGGGGTACGACGGTTTGGAAGGAGCCAGGATGGGCTACGCGGTGGTGCTCGGCGAGGCGCTGGTCGACCTGCTCGAGACCAGGTACGACGGCGAACCCGGCTACCGGCAGGCGATCGGTGGCGGGCCGCTCAACGTGGCCGTGGCGGTGGCCCGGCTCGGCGGTGACGTCGAGTTCGTCGGGTCGTTCGGCGACGACGCGCTCGCGGAGCGGATCCGCGTCTTCCTGGGCGCGGCCGGCGTCGGGCTGGCCGGGGCGGTCACCGTACCGGCGCCGACGGCGCTGGCGGTGGCCACCTTCGCCGGCTCGGAACCGGACTTCCGCTTCTACGGGGAGCCCCGCTCGTACGCCCTGCTCACCCCCGACGACCTGGACGTGGCCCTGGTCGAGGGCGCCGACGTGCTCTACTGCGGCTCGATCGTGCTGCTGCACCCGCCGGTGCTGGCCGCCGCCCGGCGCGCCTGGGCGATCGCGGGGGCGCTGCGGGTGTTCGACCCGAACGTCCGTCCCCGGCTGCTGGACGGCCACGGCGCGCTGGACGGGCTGCGCGAGGTGGTCGCCGAGTTCGCCGCGAGCGCGCACCTGGTGAAGCTGAGCAGCGCCGACGCCGCCCTGCTCTACCCCCACCAGCCGGTGGAGGGAGTCGCCGCGTACCTGCGGGAGCTGGGCGCGGCCACCGTGGTGGTCACCCTGGGCGCGGACGGCGCCCTGGTCGCCGCCGGCGACGACGTGGTACGCATCCCCGCCCCGAAGGTCCGGGCGGTGGACGCGACCGGTGCCGGGGACTCGGTGATGGGCGCGCTCATCGCCGAATTGCTCGCCGCCGGCGAGCCGGTGGACCCGGTCGGCTGGCGGGAGCGGGTCGCCTTCGCCCTGCGCGTCGCCGGGCTGGTCTGCGAGTCTCCCGGTGGCGCCGTCGCCATGCCCGCCCGCGACGCCGTGCTCGCCCGCTTCCCCGCCTGACGGTCGGGGTCAGCGGGCGCGGGCGAGGGTGCGCACGGCGAGCAGGGAGAGCGCGGCGGTGACGGCCAGGACGGCGGCCATCGGTGTCGCGCTGACCTCGCCGCCCAGCCCCACCAGCGGCGCGGCGAGCGCACCCACCACCGACCGGATGCCGCCCAGCAGCGCGGTGGCGGTGCCGGCGTGCCGAGCGTGCGCTCCGCGACTTGCGAGCCGGCGTCAGGCGGTGCCGTCGAGCTCGGCGTAGCCGCGGCGGGCGGCGATCAGACCGGGACGCGCGCCGAAGGGCGACTCCGCGGCCACCCGCTCGGGCGGGGCGTTGCCGGTGTGACCGGCCCGGATCAGCCAGGCCTGCTGGACCAACTGGGCGTGCTGGGCCCGGACGAACTCCGGGTCGACCGGCGTGCCGTGCCCGGGCACCACGATCGTGCCGGGGGTGGTCATCCGCAGCAGCTCGGCCACCGCGTCCGGCCACTGCAGCGGGTACGACTCCTCGAAGGCCGGCGGGCCGCTCTGCTCCACCAGGTCGCCGGCGACCAGCACGTCCGCGTCCGGCACGTGCACCACCAGGTCGGCGTCGGTGTGCCCGTGGCCCGGGTGGCGCAGCACCACCCGCCGGCCGCCGACGTCGAGCACGGTCTCGGTGAGGACCGGGTGCGTCGGGGCCAGCAGCTCGGTCCCGGCCAGCTCGGCGGCGAGCGCCGGCTGCTCGTCGCGCATCTCCTCGTACGCCGCCCGGCGCAGCTCGTCGGGGCGGTCGCGCAGCGCGGCGGCGGCCAGCTCGTGCGCGTATACCGGGCGGGGCGGGTCGGCGGCCAGGGTGGCGTTGCCGAAGCAGTGGTCGAAGTGGTGGTGGGTGTTGACGACGGTCCACGGGTGCGGGGTGACCGCCCGGGCCGCCTCGGCCAGCTCCCGGGCCTGCCCGGCGGTGGAGAGGGTGTCCACCAGCAGCGCCGCGCCGTCGCCCACCACCAGCGTCACGTTGACCTGCAGCAGCGGCTCACGCAGCAGGTGGACCCCGTCGGCGACCTCGACGAACCGGACGGTCATGACGCCTGCGAGGCGCGCTCCAGGAAGCGCTGCCGATCGACCAGCATCCGCTCGACCCGCCCGTCGGCCACGATCTCGTCGCCGTCGGCGACGGTCACCTCGAACAGCAGGCGCCGGCCGTCGACCTTGGCCAGCCGGGCCCAGGCGATCACCGTCCGCCCGACCGGGGTCGGCGCCCGGTGGTCCAGTTCGACGCGGAGCCCGACCGTGGTCCGCCCGGTCGGCATCCGGGTCGCGGTGGCCGCCACGCTCGCCGCCTCGACGAGGGCGAGCACCCTCGGCGTGCCGAGCACCGGCACGTCACCGGAGCCCACCGCCTGCGCGGTGTCGGCGTCCGTGACGGTCAGCTCGACCCGGGCGGCCAGGCCCGGCGCGAAGGGCGTCTCCGGCTGCTCCTGCATGCCCCGAGCCTAGACGAGCCGGGGCCGGGACGCCCGGTGTCCCCGTCGTCGGTGCGTCGACCGGCGGGTGGTCGGCGTCAGTCGATCCGTAGCCCGCCGTTAACCTTGACCGCGATGGCCGTCGTGACAGACCCCCAGCCCCCCGCCCGGACCGGCACCACCTCCTCGCCCGACGGCGGACGCCGTCGGGTGGTGGCGATGACGATCTGGGGGGTCGCCTTCGTGGCCGCCTGGCTCGCCATCGGCCTGCCCACCGATCCCGCGTACGCCTTCCTCTGGATCTGGGCGGGCACCATCGCCTGGCACTCCGCCCGGCCGTGGCGCAGCCACCTGCGCTTCGCGCGGGACTGGATCCCGGTGGTGCTGCTGCTGGCCGTGTACAACCTCTCCCGGGGCTTCGCCGACAACGGCGCGACCCCGCACGCCATGGAGTTGATCGTCGCCGACCGGTTCATGCTCGGCTGGGCCACCGGCGGCGAGGTGCCCACCGTCTGGCTCCAGCAGCACCTCTACCGGCCCGAGGTGCACTGGTGGGACGTGGCGGTCAGCTGGGTCTACTTCTCGCACTTCGTGGCGACGTTCGCCGCCGCCGCGGTGCTCTGGATGCGCGACCGTTCGCGCTGGGCGGCGTACATGCGGCGCTGGGGTTTCCTCTGCGCGGCCGGGCTGGCCACCTACTTCCTCTACCCGGCCGCCCCGCCGTGGTGGGCCGCGCAGAACGGCCTGCTCACCGAGGTCGCCCGGATCTCCACCCGGGGCTGGAAGGAGATCGGCATGCACGGCGCGGGCAATCTGCTCAACGCCGGGCAGATCGCCTCCAACCCGGTGGCCGCCATGCCCTCCCTGCACACCGCGTTCGCCCTCTTCGTGGTGCTGTTCTTCCTGGGCTCGGTGCGGAAGCGCTGGTGGCCGCTGCTGCTCGCGTACCCGCTGGCGATGACCTTCACCCTGGTCTACAGCGGCGAGCACTACGTGATCGACGTGCTGGTCGGCTGGGCGTACGTCGGGCTGACCTTCCTGGTGGTCGGCCTGGCCGAGCGCTGGTGGGCGGCCCGCCGGAAGCGGCGCGCGGCGGCGGCACCCGCCGGGGGTCCGGCTCCGACCGTGCCGGCCCCGGCTGCCCCGGTCGACGCCGCCCCGGTCGACGTCGAGCCGGCGGTCGCCGACCCGGTGCCGGCCGACCGCTGACGCGTGCCGGCCGAGCGCTGATCTTGGTCAGCGGCGCCGGCTCCGGTCCGCGTGCCGGGCGGCGTGCGCCCGCGCGGTCAGCTCGGCCGCCAGGTCCCACGCCTCGGCCAGGTCCCGATCGGGCGCGGCCGCGCCCGACCCGCCGGCGGTGTCGGCGTGCACGGTGGCCAGCCGCAGCCGCCGCTGCGCCGGCCCCTGGGTCACCCGCACGCTCTGGATCCGGGCGTACGGCACCAGCGTCAACTGGCGGGTGAGCAGCCCGGAGCGGGCCACGAACACCCGCTCGTCGAGGCCGGCGCCGACCGCCGTACGGGTCAGCGGGCGCAGCCAGCGCGCCCGCCGTGGCGGCGGCGCCGACGGCAGGGCGCCCAGCCGTACGCCGGACAGCACCTCGGCGACGATCAGTTCCCCGGTTCGCGCGTCGCCGACCGGCAGCAGCCGGTCCGGCCGGTTCCGGTCGTCCGGCTCGGCGGCCGAGTAGCCGGCCACCTCCAGCCGCAGCCGCAGCCAGCCCTTCATCCGCCAGAGCAGCGGCCAGGTCACCCGGACGGTCTGCACCCGGTGCAGCGGGACGGTCTGCACCCGCGTCTCCAGCAGGCCGTTGTGGACGCGCAGCGTGTCGTCGTCCCGGTCGAGCCGGAACGACCAGTCGTCGAGCACCCGGCGCACCGGTTGCAGCACCACACCCGCCATCGCGGTGATCGTGCTGGCCACCGCGATGAACGACCACGACCCCTCGGAGAGGAACTGCGCCACCACGAACGCCACGCCGAACGGGAGCAGGAACGCCTGCGGGGTGAGCAGTTGGCTGACCAGCAGGTCCTGGTTGCGTACGGCGTGCAGCCGCCGGCCGGCCGGGGCCGGTGGCGGCGGCGCGCCGGCCGCTGGCGGGACGACCTCGGGCGCGCGGCCGGCGACGGCGAGCAGCCGCTGCCGCAGCGCGACGGCCTCGGCGACCCCCAGGTACGCCAGCGGCGCCTCGGTCTTGCCCCCGCCGACCACCTCCAGCCGCAGCTCGGCCAGCCCGGTGAGCTGCGCCAGCAGTGGCCGGACCACCTCGACGGCCTGCAACCGCTCCAACGGGATCGCCCGGGTACGCCGCCAGATCAGGCCCTCGTGCACCCGCAGCTCGCGGCCCACCACGTGGTAGCCGGTGTTCCACCAACTGACCACGGCCAGCACGGTGGCACCGGCGGCGAAGATCGTCACCAGCACGGCGAACCAGCCGAAGCCGACCCGGGACAGCGTCGACCAGGAGAGCCCGGCGATGACCACGACCAGGGACTTCGCGCCGTGCAGCACCGGGCTCAGCGGGTGCAGCCGCTGCCGCGGCTCCGCGCCCCCCGGTGCCGGCGACGTGGGGCTCCTCGGCCAGCCGGGACCGGGTCCGGATGGCGGCCACTGGCCGGGCCCGGCCGGGCCCGGCCAGCCGGCCACCGACGGCCCGGGTTGGCCGTAGCCGGGTTGGCCGTAGCCGGGTTGGCCGTAGCCGGGTGGGCCCTGGCCGGGTGGGGGCGGCGCGGGCTGTCCGTATGCCGGGGGGAACGGTGACGGGGACGGGGCAGCGGGTCGGTCGTCGCCGGCGGCCCGGTGCGGTGGCGGGGTGCCGGTCTCCGGACCGGAGGGCGGAGTGCCGGGCTCGGGGTCGGCCGGGGGCGGGTCAGGCTCGGGTGCGGCCGGACCGTGGCTCACAGCCCCTCCGCCCGGTCCTCGCCCAGCGCGGTCAGCCGGTCCCGCAGCCGGGACGCCTCCGCCGGCCGCAGGCCGGGCACCCGGGCGTCGCTCGCCGCCGCGGCCGTGTGGAGTTGCACCGTGGCCAGGTCAAACGCCCGCTCCAGCGGGCCCGCGGTCACGTCGACGAACTGCATCCTGGAGTACGGCACGATGGACAGCCGCCGGACCAGCAGCCCGTGCCGGACCAGCAGGTCGTTCTCCCGCTCGGCGTACCCCCAGGCGTGCACCGCGCGGACGATGGTGACCGCCCGCCAGGCGGTCAGCAGGACCGCGACGCCGAGGGCGGCGACGGGCAGCCAGTGGCCGGTGACCGCCCAGGCCACGCCGAGCACCACCAGCACCACGGCGAACCCGATGCCGAGCCGGATCAGCTCCACCCAGATCAAATCGCGGGAGATCGGCTGCCACCGGACCGTGTCCGGCCAGGGCTCCAGCGGGCCGGGCGGGGCCGGCTGGCGGCCGGCGAGGTCGTCACCGTTCACCGCGGTGATCCGCTGCGCTCGCTCACGCCGCCTCGCTTCGCTCGACGGCGGCGGGGCGCCACGCTGCTGAGCTGAATGGTTCGCTCGCTCACGGTTCGAGCGTAGGCGATTGCGGGACCGGCACCACCTCGCGCAGGAAGCCGCGCGCGTCGAGGAACGCCCCGAGGGACTCCCGGTGGTCGGGACAGGCCAGCCAGGTCTTGCGCCGGTCGGCGTCGTGCAGGCGGGGATTGTTCCAGCGCAGGGCCCAGACGGCGAGGGCGCGACACCCCCGCGCCGAGCAGATCAGCGCCTCGTCGGCGGGAGTGGGAGTGGTCACCGGGGCGAGTCTAGGCCCGCACGCCCGGGAAGCTTAGCGCCGGGCGGCCACGGGGGGAGCCGCCCGGCGACGGGGTGAATCGTACACACGCTGGACCCCTTGTTGTCCACCCGTGTTCAGCGTTTTCCGTGCGGAGGGACGGCGCGGCGAAAATCGTCCCTCTCCCACCCTCGGCTCTCAGCCGGGCATGACAGTCTTGATACGCACTACACCGCGACGACGATCAAGCTGTGGAGGACCGGTGGCCCAGCCGACCACGCCCGACGCCCCGATTCCGACCGAGGCCGTGCCGGGCGCGCCGCCGCCGGCGATCACCACCCCGGCCCAGGACGCCACCCTGCTGGAGCGGGCGCTGTTCGAGATCAAGCGGGTGATCGTCGGCCAGGACCGGATGGTCGAGCGGATGTTCGTGGCCCTGCTCGCCCGCGGGCACTGCCTGCTGGAGGGGGTGCCCGGCGTGGCCAAGACCCTCGCCGTGGAGACCCTGGCCAAGGTGGTCGGCGGGTCGTTCGCCCGGGTGCAGTTCACCCCGGACCTGGTGCCGGCCGACATCATGGGCACCCGGATCTACCGGCAGTCGAGCGAGAAGTTCGACGTCGAACTGGGCCCGGTCTTCGTGAACTTCCTGCTCGCCGACGAGATCAACCGAGCCCCGGCGAAGGTCCAGTCGGCGCTGCTGGAGGTGATGAGCGAGCGCCAGGTGTCCATCGGCGGCGAGACCCACCGGGTGCCCGACCCGTTCCTGGTGATGGCGACCCAGAACCCGATCGAGCAGGAGGGCGTCTACCCGCTGCCGGAGGCGCAACGGGACCGCTTCCTCATGAAGATCGTGGTCGGCTATCCGACCGACGCCGAGGAGCGGGAGATCGTCTACCGGATGGGGGTGGCCCCGCCCGAGCCGGCCCGGGTCTTCGACACCCCGGACCTGATTGCCCTCCAGCACAAGGCCGACCAGGTCTTCGTGCACAACGCGCTGGTCGACTACGCGGTCCGGCTGGTGCTCGCCACCCGGGCCCCCGCCGAGCACGGCATGCCGGACGTGGCGCAGCTCATCCAGTACGGCGCCAGCCCGCGCGCCTCGCTCGGCCTGGTCCGGGCCACCCGGGCGCTGGCCCTGCTGCGCGGCCGGGACTACGCGTTGCCGCAGGACGTGCAGGACATCGCCCCGGACATCCTGCGCCACCGGCTGGTGCTCAGCTACGACGCGCTCGCCGACGACGTGCCGGCCGACCACATCGTGCACCGGGTGATGTCGACCATCCCGTTGCCGTCGGTCGCGCCCCGGCAGCAGGCCACGCCGCCACCAGCCGCGCCGCCCGGCGCCGGCTGGCCCGGGCAGCGGCCGTGACGCCACCCACCCGGCTGCCGGCCACCGGCGACCGCTCCGGCGCCGTCCTCGCCCGGCTGCAGTTGATGGTCACCCGAAAGCTCGACGGGCTGCTCCAGGGCGACTACGCCGGGCTGCTGCCCGGACCGGGCAGCGAGGCGGGGGAGTCCCGCGAGTACCGCCCCGGCGACGACGTACGCCGGATGGACTGGCCGGTCACCGCGCGGACCACGACGCCGCACGTCCGGCGTACGGTGGCCGACCGGGAGCTGGAGACCTGGCTGGCGGTGGACCTCTCGGCCAGCCTGGATTTCGGCACAGGGCAGTGGCTCAAGCGGGACGTGGTGGTGGCCGCCGCGGCCGCCCTGGTCCACCTGACCGTGCGTGGCGGCAACCGGATCGGTGCGGTGGTCGGCACCGGAGCCGCACTGCCCGCGCAGACCGGCCGGTGGCGGGGCGGTCCGCCGGCCACCGGACCCGGCACCCTGCGGCGGCTGCCCGCCCGGGCCGGCCGCAAGGAGGCGCAGGGGCTGCTCCGGGCCATCGCCGGGACGGAGATCCGGCCGGGGCGCAGCGACCTCGGCGCGCTGGTCGACATGCTCAACCGGCCGCCCCGGCGGCGGGGTGTGGCGGTGGTCATCTCCGACTTCCTCGCACCGCCGCAGCATTGGGGCCGGCCGCTCCGTAAGCTGCGGGTCCGGCACGACGTGCTGGCGATCGAGGTGGTCGACCCGCGCGAGCTGGAGCTGCCCGACGTGGGGGTGCTGCCGGTGGTCGACCCGGAGACGGGGGAGCTGCACGAGGTGCAGACCGCCGACCCGGGCCTGCGCCGCCGGTACGCCGACGCGGCGGCCGCCCAGCGCGGGGCCGTCGCCACCGAGCTGCGCGCCGCCGGCGCGGCCCACCTGCGACTGCGTACCGACCGAGACTGGCTGCTGGACATGGTGCGGTTCGTGGCCGCCCAGCGGCACGCCCGGACCCGAGGGACGACCCGATGATCCGTTTTCTGCAACCGTGGTGGCTGCTGGCCGTGCTGCCGGTGCTCGCCCTGGCCGCGGCGTACGTCTGGCGGCAGCTGCACCGCCGGGCGTACGCGATGCGGTTCACCAACGTCGACCTGCTGCGTACCCTCGCGCCCAAGGGGCTGGGCTGGCGGCGGCACGTGGCGGCCACCGCCTTCCTGCTCTGCCTGCTGGTGCTGTCCACCGCGCTGGCCCGGCCCGCCATCGACACGAAGGAGCCGCTGGAGCGGGCCACCGTGATGCTGGCCATCGACGTGTCGCTGTCCATGCAGGCCGACGACGTCGCCCCGAACCGGCTGGAGGCCGCCCAGGAGGCGGCCAAGCAGTTCGTCGGGGAGCTGCCGGAGAGCTACAACCTCGGGCTGGTCTCCTTCGCCAAGTCGGCGAACGTGCTGGTCCCGCCGACCAAGGACCGGGCCGCGGTGACCACCGCCATCGACGGGCTGGTGCTGGCCGAGGCGACCGCCACCGGCGAGGCCGTCTTCACCTGCCTGGAGGCGATCCGCTCGGTGCCCGCCGACGGCGCGGCCGGCATCCCGCCGGCCCGGATCGTGCTGCTCTCCGACGGTTACCGCACCTCGGGCCGGTCGGTGGAGGAGGCGGCCGCGGCGGCGCAGGCGGCCAACGTGCCGGTCTCCACCATCGCGTTCGGCACCGACTCTGGCCAGGTGGACATCGGTGGCCAGCTGCAGCGGGTGCCGGTGGACCGGGCGGCGCTGTCGCAGCTCGCGGAGACCACCCAGGGCTACTTCTACGAGGCCGCCTCGGTGAGCGAGTTGAAGCAGGTCTACCAGGACATGGGCAGCTCGATCGGGTTCCGCACCGAGCCGCGGGAGATCACCCAGTGGTACGCGGGGATCGCGCTGCTCCTCGCCCTCTGCGCGGGTGCGCTGAGCCTGCTCTGGTCGTCCCGCCTGATCTGAGGCGCGACGGCCGGCGGGACGACAGCGACGGCCGGCGGGACGACAGCGACGGCCGGCGGGACGGCAGCGGTGGCCGGCCGGGGTGCGCCCCGGCCGGCGCGGTCAGCGGCCGCCGGCCAGGACGAAGAGGACGGCCACCCAGACGGCGGCGAGGGTGAAGCCCAGCGGGGCGACGTAACGGCTCATGGGACTGCTCCGTGGCGACGGGACGGTCCGGGCGGCAGGGTCCGGACCGCAGGGGTGGCTCAGGACGTACGCACACGAAGTCGTGACCGGGTTGCTCCGCCACCGGCGGGCCCGACGGGCCACGCGGCAGGATCACCCCCGGCCGAAGGCCGAGGAGACGGACGGTGCACCGGGGCGGGAAGCTGGGTCAGCTACGCCGACTGAGTCGCGGCTCAGCGGGGCTGACGGTCGGCCCGGCCACGACTGGAAGGATCGCCATCTCGCACAGCGATCACCTCCTCCGGTCGGCGGGGCACGAAGGTCACGGGCGATCCCGCCCGCAAACGAGGATCATCGTACACCCGGCGGCCCAGCGCCCCGCACTCGGCCGACCGGTCCACCCGCGCCGCCCGGTCGATGAGCGCCGTCGCGGGCCGACGAGTGTGCCCTCGGCCGGACCGCACCAGCACCGCCAGGACCAGCGCGAGCAGCGGCAGCCAGCACAGCCGTGCGGCCAGCCAGCCGGGACCGTCGGGCGGGGTGTGCAGCCCGGGCAGCGGACCGGCGAACCGGGCGGCCAGCACGCTGACCCCGACCAGGACCGGCTGGTGGCAGAGGTAGACGCGCATGGCGTGCCGGTTCACCCCGCGGACCAGGCGCGCCGGCGCGGGCCGGTCGAGCAGCCGGCGCAGCGCCGGTCGGGCCAGCAGTCCGGCGCCGACCTGCGCCGCGGCCAGGGCGACGGCGAGCAGCGAGGGCGGGCTCAGGTTCGACCGGCCGGCGCCGGGCACCCCGACCGCGCTGACCGGGTAGCCGAGGGCGAGCAGCGCGGCCAGCGCGGCGGCCCCGACGACGACCAGCGTCCCGGCCGCGCGGCGCCCCGCGAGCCGCCCCTCGGCGTGTGCCAGCCCGAGCAGGTAGGGCACCGACCACGCGGCGAGCACGGCGACCGGCAGCAGCCAGGGGCGCGCCGCCGGCAGGCGTACGGCGAGATCCGCGCCGGCGACCACGGCGACGGCGGGTACCGCGCAGCGCACCGGTCCCCACCGCCGTACGGCGGCGGCCAGTGGCGCGGTGAGCGCCGAGAGGGCGGCCAGGGGGAGCAGGAACCACAGTGGACTGGCGGTCAGCGTCACCGCGACGCTGAGGACGTCGTCCGGGGTGCCCAACACGATCGCGACCAGCAGCCCGGCCGCGCCCACGCCGAGCAGGGCCAGGGCGGGCCGGACCAGGCGGCCCAGCCGGCGGAGCAGCCATCGCGCGGGGCTGGCAGGCGAGCCGGCCAGCGAGCGGCCGGCGGCGTGACCGGCGGCGAAGAAGAACAGGCCCAGCGTCTGGAACAGCCAGCTGGCCGGGGCCAGCGCCGGCATGGTGACCAGCGGGCTGGCCTGGTGCACCGTCCCGTCGGGCGCCAGCACCAGGGCGGTGACCAGCCAGTGCCCCAGCACCACCGCGCCGATGGCGTACGCCCGCAGCGCGTCCACGACGCGGTCCCTCATCGCGCGACCCCCGCCCGGACCTCGCCACCCAGCACCACCGCGGCGACCGCCGGCAGCGTCGCCGTGCCGGGCATCAGGTAGCCGTCGTGCCCGGCGACGCCGTCGACCGGCAGCGGCCGGGCGCCGAAGGCAGGGTCACCGGGCCGGATGCCGTGCCCGAGGCCGGGCAGCCGTACCTGCGGCACCCGGCGGATCCAGTCGGTCGGCGCCTCGGCCGCCCACACCCGGACGCCACCGAGCCGGCCCGCCCGGTCCACGCCGGTGCCGATGCCGCCGAGCGTCACCAGGCCGGTGACCTGCGCCGGGGCGCGCCGCGCGGCCCGCCCGACCACCAGCGACCCGTAACTGTGCCCGATCAGGGTGATCGCCGCGTCCGGCCGGCGGGCGGCCAGGGTGCGCAGCGTGCCGAGCAGCGCCGCCGCGCCGCGGTCGGCGCTGGCGGTCCCGGCCGCCGTGAGAATGCCGTCCGGCGCGTCGTAGCCCAGCCAGGCCAGCACCGCGACCCGGGCCGGCGGGTCGTCCGCCCGCAGCTCCCGGTACAGGTCGCGGGCCTGCCGGGCCGGGGCGCGCCGGGCCACCCCGCCGAGCCCGCGGTCGAAGTCCCGCAGCGTGCTGCCCACCCCGGGCACCAGCACCGCGATCCGGTCGGCGGTGGCCAGGTCGCCGAGCACCTCCACGGCGAGGCCGTCGCCGCGGGGATCGAAGACCAGGAACCGCCGGCCGTCCGCGGCCCACCGGTCGTACGGCGGGCCGCCCGCGCGCAACTGCGCGGCCACCGTCGGGTACGCCTCGACGTACGCCGCCGGTGCGGTCGGGCCGGGGCGGCCCGGTGCCAGCAGGCCGAGGCCGAGCAGCGCGGTCGCCGCCACCCGCGCGGGTCGGGTCCAGTGCATCGTGGTGCTCCCTCCGGAAGTGGTCCGGCGGAAGCGTGCGGTGCGGACGGGGCGGAGATCGTCACCCTGCGGGCTGGTTCCCGGCGTGCTACCCGGGAGCTATTCGCCGGCGGCCACCAGACCCGTCTCGTAGGCGAGGACCACGGCCTGGGCGCGGTCGCGGAGCTGGAGCTTCGCCAGGATCCGCCCGACGTGGGTCTTCACGGTCTGCTCGGCGACCACCAGGTCCGCGGCGATCTCCGTGTTGGAGCGGCCCCGGGCGATCAGCCGGAGCACGTCGGTCTCCCGGGGGGTCAGCGCGGCCAGGTCGGTGGGGCGGGGCCGGCGCCGGCCGGGGCGGGCGGCGAACTCGGCGATCAGCCGGCGGGTCACCGACGGGGCGAGCAGCGCGTCGCCGGCCGCCACCACCCGGACGGCGTGCACCAGGTCGGCGGCGGGGGCGTCCTTGAGCAGGAAGCCGCTCGCCCCGGCGCGCAGCGCCTCGTAGACGTAGTCGTCCAGGTCGAAGGTGGTCAGGATGAGCACCCGGGGGCGGTCGGTCCGGCGGTCGCCGAGGAGTTGGCGGGTGGCGGCGAGCCCGTCCAGCACCGGCATCCGCACGTCCATCAGCACCACGTCCGGGTCCAGCCGGCGGGACGCCTCGACGGCCGCCGCGCCGTCCGCGGCGTCCCCGACGACGAGCAGGTCCGGCTGGGCGGCCAGCAGCGCGCCGAAGCCCTGCCGGACCATCGCCTGGTCGTCCGCGATCAGCACCCGGATCATCCGGCACCGTCCTCCCCGTCGTAGGGCAGCTGCGCGGCCACGGCGTAGCCGCCGCCGTCGACCGGCCCGGCGGCGAACGTACCGCCCAGCGCGAGGGCCCGTTCCCGCATCCCGGTCAGCCCGTGCCCGGCGCCCCGCTCGACCCGGGTCGGCGCGCCCGTGCCGGCGGTGTTCTCGACGCGTACCGCCAGGGCGCGGGGACCGGGGCGGACGGTGACCCGCACCGCGGCGCCGGCGGCGTGCCGGGCGGCGTTCGCCAGCCCCTCCTGCACGATCCGGTACGCGGCCAGCCCGACCGGCGTGGGCGTCCCGGCGGCCGGCGCGGGAGCGTCCAGGGTGGCCGCGAGGCCGGCCCGCCGGGCGGCCTCCACCATGGCCGGCAGGTCCGCCAGGTCAGGCTGGGGCGTGGTCTCCGGGCCCGCGGCCTCGCTGCGCAGCACCCCCAGCAGCCGGCGCATGTCGGTGAGCGCCTCCCGGGCCGACCCGGCGACGGCGGCGAACTCGGCCCGGGCCGGCTCCGGCAGTTCGCCGAGGCGGTAGGGTGCGGTCTCCGCCTGCACGGCGATCATCGACATGTGGTGGGCCACCACGTCGTGCAGCTCCCGGGCGATCCGGGTGCGCTCCTCCAGCACCGCCCGGCGCTCCTTCTCCCGTTCGCTGAGCTCGGTCTGCGCGGCGAGGGCTCGGCGGGACAGCCGGTTGCCGCGGACGAGGTGGCCGAGCACCAGCAGGGTCAGGACCAGCAGCAGTACGCCAGCCCAGTTGTTGGAGCCGACCAGCGTAACCACCGGCACCATCGTGATAACGCCGACCCAGAGCAGCACCGGCCGGTCGACCCGGGCCGCCACCACCGCCAGCACGAGCAGCGACCCGAGCACCAGGACCGGGTTCCACGGCCAGGCCTGGCCCGGCGGCGCGTTGAACGTGCAGGTGAGCAGCGCCACGATGGTGAGCCGCCAGGCGAACAGCGGACGCCGGGGCAACGCGAGCAGCGGGGCGACGGTCAGCCCCGCGAACAGGATCGCCACCACCCCGGGCAGGTGCCGGCCGGTCTCCTCGGCCAGGGTGGCGGCGAACAGGACCACCACCGCGAGCAGGCCGACGGGTCGCACGTACCGGGACAGCCGGGGCCAGCGCTCCAGCGGCGGCCGGGCGGGCGGGAAGTCCGGGCCCGCGACGGTCCGCCGCAGCGCCTGCCAGGCGGCCCGGACAGGGTGCTTCTCCATCAGCGGCAGCGTACGGGCAGCCCCGGTCACCGTCGTCCCACCAGGGGGTGAGCTGCCGCGTCGTACCCCGGGGTGACCTGGCCGCGTTAGCGCTTACCTGCCGGTAACCCCTAGGCTCGCCAGCGGTTGAGAGATCAGTTGAGCAGAGGGGGAACGGTGGCCCGTACCGTGCTGGTGACCGGCGGAAACCGGGGGATCGGCCTGGCTATCGCGCAGGCCTTCGCCAAGCAGGGCGACCGGGTGGCGGTGACCCACCGCAGCGGGGACGCCCCCGCGGGCCTGTTCGGCGTGAAGTGCGACGTCACCGACGCCGAGTCGGTGAACGCCGCGTTCACCGCCGTCGAGGCCGAGCTCGGGCCGGTCGAGGTGCTGGTCGCCAACGCCGGCATCACCGACGACACGCTGATCATGCGGATGTCCGAGGAGCAGTTCACCCGGGTGCTCGACACCAACCTGACCGGCGCGTTCCGCTGCGCCAAGCGGGCCTCGACGAAGATGCTCCGGGCCAAGTGGGGTCGGATGATCTTCATCTCCTCCGTGGTCGGCCTGTACGGCGGCGTCGGGCAGGTCAACTACGCGGCCAGCAAGGCCGGCCTGGTCGGCGTGGCCCGCTCGATCACCCGCGAGCTGGGCAGCCGCAACATCACCGCGAACGTGGTGGCGCCCGGCTTCATCGACACCGACATGACCGCGGCGCTGCCCGAGGAGCGGCGCACCGAGTACCGCAAGGCCATCCCGGCCGGCCGCTTCGCCGAGCCGGACGAGGTCGCCGGCGTGGTCACCTGGCTCGCCTCGGACGCGGCCGGGTACATCTCCGGCGCCGTCATCCCGGTCGACGGCGGCCTGGGCATGGGTCACTGAGCAGAGCACGGAGGAAATCAATGTCCGGACTTCTGGCCGGTAAGCGGCTGCTGGTCACCGGCGTCATCACCGACGCCTCGATCGCCTTCTCGGTGGCGAAGCTCGCCCAGGAGAACGGCGCCCAGGTCGTGCTCACCGGCTACGGCCGGCTCTCCCTGGTCGAGCGGATCGCCCGGCGGCTGCCCGAACCGGCCCCGGTGATCGAGCTGGACGTGACCAACGTCGAGCACCTGGCCGGCCTCGCGGACCAGGTGCGCGAGCACGTCGACGGCCTGGACGGGGTGGTGCACTCGATCGGCTTCGCCCCGCAGAGCTGCCTCGGCGGCGGTTTCCTCGACGCGCCGTGGGAGGACGTGGCCACCGCCGTGCACGTCTCGACCTACTCGTACAAGTCTCTCGCCATGGCGGCGCTGCCGCTGATGTCGGCGGGCGGCGCGGTGGTCGGGCTCACCTTCGACGCCACCAAGGCCTGGCCGGTGTACGACTGGATGGGCGTGGCCAAGGCCGGGCTCGAGTCCGCCTCCCGCTACCTGGCGCTGCACCTGGGCAAGCGGGGCATCCGCAGCAACCTGGTCGCCGCCGGCCCGCTGCGCACTATCGCCGCCAAGTCCATCCCCGGCTTCGAGCAGTTCGAGGACGCCTGGGCCGAGCGCGCGCCGCTGGGCTGGAACCTCACCGACCAGGAGCCGGCCGCCCGGGCCTGCCTGGCGCTGCTGTCGGACTGGTTCCCGGCCACCACCGGCGAGATCGTCCACGTCGACGGGGGCTACCACGCGATCGGCTCCTGAGCCGCCGGAGGGGCCCCCTTGCTGACGCCTCCGGCGCAGCAGGGGCCCCTCTCAACATCCGCACCCCGGGGGCGTCGCATCCCCGTCATCCTGGGCGGGAGAGAATGAGCCCATGGCGTACGACGCGTTGGTGCTGGTTTCCTTCGGCGGCCCCGAGCGGCCCGAGGACGTGCTGCCCTTCCTGCAGAACGTCACCCGGGGGCGGGGCGTGCCGCCGGAGCGGCTCGCCGAGGTCGCCGAGCACTACCTGCACTTCGGCGGGGTCTCCCCGATCAACCAGCAGTGCCGGGACCTGCTCGCGGCGATCCGCGCGGACTTCGCCGCCAACGGCGTCGACCTGCCGGTCTACTGGGGCAACCGCAACTGGGACCCGATGCTCGCCGACACCGTGGCGCGGATGCGCGACGACGGGGTCAAGCGGGCCCTGGCCTTCGTCACCAGCGCCTACGGCGGCTACTCCTCGTGCCGGCAGTACCAGGAGGACATCGCCGCGGCCCGGGCCGCGGTCGGCCCGGACGCCCCGCTGATCGAGAAGCTGCGCCAGTTCTGGGACCACCCCGGCTTCGTCGAGCCGCACGCCGACGCGGTGCGGGCGGCGCTGGCGCAGCTCGACCCGGCCAAGCGGGACAGCACCCGAGTGGTGTTCACCGCGCACTCCATCCCGGTCTCGGCGGCCGCCACCGCCGGCCCGCACGGCGGCCGGTACACCGCCCAGCTCGCGGAGACCGCCCGGCTGGTGCACGCCGCCGCGGCGCCGGACCTGCCGTACGACCTGGTCTGGCAGAGCCGCTCCGGGCCGCCGCAGGTGCCGTGGCTGGAGCCGGACATCAACGACCACCTGGCCGCCCTCGCCGAGCAGGGCGTGACCGGCGTGGTGGTCAGCCCGATCGGGTTCGTCTCCGACCACCTGGAGGTGGTCTGGGACCTGGACACCGAGGCGCTGGAGACGGCCAAGCAGCTCGGCCTGGACTTCGTCCGGGCCGGCACCCCGGGCACCGACCCGCGCTTCGTGGCGATGGTCCGCGAGCTGGTGCTGGAACGGACCGCCCCGGAGCGCGAACGGCTCGTCCGGCGCCTCGGCGAGCTGCCCATGTGGGACACCTGCCCGGCGTTGTGCTGCGTGCCCCCGGCCCGCCGCCCCTGAGCCCGACCAACCTCCGACACCCCTGGGACGACACATGCATGACCGCAAGCCGGTGCAGAGCTGGCTCACCGACATGGACGGCGTGCTGGTGCACGAGGGCCAGCCGGTGCCCGGTGCGCCCGAGTTCATCAAGAAGCTGCGTGCCTCCGGCAAGCCGTTCCTGGTGCTGACCAACAACTCGATCTACACCCCACGGGACCTGCAGGCCCGGCTGGCCCGGATGGGGCTCGACGTGCCGGAGGAGGCGATCTGGTCGTCCGCCCTGGCCACCGCCCAGTTCCTGGCCGACCAGCGCCCGGGCGGCACCGCGTACGTGATCGGCGAGGCCGGGCTGACCACGGCCCTGCACGCCGTGGGGTACGTGCTCAGCGACTTCGCCCCGGACTACGTGGTGCTCGGGGAGACCCGCACCTACAGCTTCGAGGCGATCACCAAGGCGATCCGGCTGATCAACGACGGGGCCCGGTTCATCTGCACCAACCCGGACGCGACCGGCCCGTCGGTCGAGGGCGCGCTGCCGGCCGCCGGCTCGGTGGCCGCGATGATCTCCAAGGCGACCGGGGTGGAGCCGTACTTCGTCGGCAAGCCCAACCCGATGATGATGCGCTCGGCGTTGAACACCATCGACGCGCACTCGGAGAGCACCGCGATGATCGGCGACCGGATGGACACCGACGTCCTCTGCGGCCTGGAGGCGGGGCTGGAGACGATCCTGGTGCTCACCGGGATCAGCTCCCGGGCCGAGGCGGAACGCTACCCGTACCGGCCGTCCCGGATCGTCGACTCGATCGCCGACCTGATCGACGAGGTCTAGACGGCGGAGGGCCGCCGGGCACCCGGCCCGCGGTCAGGGACGCAGCGGGGCGTTGCAGGCGGCCACCAGCGCCTGCCGGCAGGCGGTGGTCAGCGGACGCAGCGCGGCGTCCCGCTGCTGCGCCTCGTAGGTGTTGACCGCTCCGCCCGGGGCGCTCTCCCCGGCCAGGGCCAGCACCCGGTCCAGCACCGCGGCGCGGGCGAACAGCCGACGGGCCCGCGGGTCGAACCCGGGGGGCAGGTCGGTCGTACCGTCGGGGCGGCGCAGCGCCGCGAGGGCACCGGCCAGCTCGGGCCGCCACTGGGCCACGTCCAGCCGGGTGAGCGCGGCGGTCGTCTCGGCGAGCGCGATCGCCAGCTCGGCCTCGGCCTCGGCCGCGCCGGGCACCGCGAGGGACGCCTTCGGCGCGTCCGCCGGCAGCGGGTACACCCGCCACAGCACCGTCTCCCAGGTCATCCCGGAACCGGAGGTGTGGCTGCGTACCTCCGGGACCAGCCCGAGCCCGCTGGCCACCACCGCCTCGCCGGCGAGCAGCGCCGCACCGGCGAAGTCGCCCGGGCCGGGCAGCCCGCGCGGGTCGCCCGGGGCGGGCAGCACCAGGCGGATCTCGTCCGGGGAGAGCTTCGCCAGGCTGGGCAGTGCCTCCCGCAGGGACACGTCGGTCCAGGTGCCGGGGGCGTCGGCGACCAGGTGCTCCTCGTCTCCGGCGATCGCCTCGGCGACCTCGTCGAACGGCACCAGACCGGCGCGCCAGGCGCGTACCCAGGCAACCAACCGGCTCGACCGGCGCGGAGCCAGGGTGGCCGCGCCCGTTGCGGGGGAGGACATGCCGAAAGGGTACGTGTTCCCCGCCGCCCCTGTCTCGGCTGCCGCTCCGGCGGCGTGACCTGCCCCCAACTGCCCGCTTCGCCCGGTTCTTGGCCGGCGCCGGCCGTCGACCAGCGGCCGCGGCGGCGCGTCGGCGGGCGACACGCCGGGCTGCCGATTAGCGTGATCGACATGGCGGGGCGATACGGCGAGGACGTGCTGGCGGGGGACTGGCGGCGGCGGAAGGTCACCCCGGAGGTGGACGCCGAACCGGACCTGGTCGTCGAGGACGCCGACTCGGGGTTCTGCGGCGCGGTCGTCGGCTTCGAGTCCGGCGCGGTGGTGCTGGAGGACCGGCACGGCCGGCGACGCAACTTCCCACTGCTCCCGGCCGCGTTCCTGCTTGACGGCCAGCCCGTCACCCTGCGCCGCCCGGTACGCGCCCCGGTGCCCGCCGCCCGGCGGCGGACCGCCTCCGGCTCGATCGCGCTCGACAACGTGCGGGCGCAGGTCGCCAAGGCCAGCCGGATCTGGGTCGAGGGGGTGCACGACGCGGCGCTGGTCGAGCGGATCTGGGGCGACGACCTGCGGATCGAGGGCGTGGTGGTGGAGCCCCTGGACGGCATCGACGCCCTGGCCGCCGAGGTACGCGCCTTCGACCCCGGCCCGGGCCGCCGGCTCGGCGTGCTCGTCGACCACCTCGTGCCGGGCTCCAAGGAGAGCCGGATCGTGGCGGCGGTGACCTCGCCGCACGTGCTGGTCACCGGCCACCCGTACGTGGACGTGTGGCAGGCGGTGAAGCCGACGGCGCTGGGCATCCCGGCCTGGCCGGTGGTGCCGCCCGGACGGCCCTGGAAGGAGGGGGTCTGCGCAGCCCTCGGGGTGGCCGAGCCGGCGGACATGTGGCGGCACATCCTGTCCCGGGTGGACAGCTTCGCGGACGTGGAGACGCCGTTGATCAACGCGATGGAGCGGTTGATCGATTTCGTCACCGAACCTGTGTAGTGGTTGCGCTTGAGGGCCGGGGCCACCGTGCCCGGCTCCGGGCGGTCAGGCTTGATCCCTCCGCCGGTCACGGTGGCCCCGGCCCCGTCGCGGGCCGGCTACGCGGTTCAGTGCCGGTGGTCGGGAGATGGTGACCTCAGTGGTGCTACGAACTTGACGACGTGACCGGGCTGGCCTGCGGCAACACGCGGGGTGGGCCGTGGGTCAGGGTTGCTGGTCGGGAGTGCGGGTGAAGACGAAGGTGGCGAGGTCGAGGGCGACCGGGCGGCCGGCCTCGTCGCGGATCACGGTGAGGATCTCGCCGTCCTGCGGACCGGAGCGGCCCCGCCAGCGGTCCGGGCCCTCCGCGGTGAACCGGAGGATCGGCCGCCCGACCGGGCCGGCCAGCAGGTCGCCGGCCGGGTCGGGGCGCAGCTCGTACTCGAGGCCCATCCACCACCAGCGGCCGGTCAGCTCGGCCAGGCCCGCCGCGGGCGCCGCGGCCGGCCGCCACGGGGCGGGCGGGGCCGGCTCGGCGTCCAGCACCAGGGTGAGCACCTCGCGGGCCAGGCCGACGACGTGGTGGCCCCGGCTGAGGCCGTACGCGTTGGCGAAGTCGACGACGGCGGCCCGGCCGGGCCGGTGCACGGCGAGGCCGGCGACGTACCCGGGCATCGAGCCGCCGTGCCCCACGTACACCCGGTCGCCGACCCGGTAGAGCTCCAGGCCGAGACCGTGGCCGCCGGTCCACGAGTCCAGGTCGCTGATCACCACGGGCGCGCACATCTCGGTGAGCGTGTCCGGCGCGAGCACGTCCGGGGCCGGGTCGGCCAGGAACGCCGCCCACCGGCCCAGGTCCGCCACCGTCGACCAGAGCTGGCCGGCCGGGGCCATCGCGCCGGTGTCGGTGCGGGGCTCCTCGCGCAGGGTGTCGTGCCAGGGGTGGACCACGTAGCCCCGGGCGTACGGCTCGGTCGGGTGGTACGTGGTGCGCCGCATCGCCAGCGGTTCGAGGATCCGCTCGCGGAGCAACTCGGCCCAGGGGGTCCCGGTGATCCGCTCGAGCACCCCGCCGAGCAGCCCGTACGCCAGGTTGGAGTAGTGGTAGACGCGGTGTGGCGGGTGGGTGATCTTCTCCGGGGTCAGTCCGGCGAGCAGGGTGGCCAGGTCGGCGCCCGCGGTCCGCTCCCACCACTGCCCGTCCGGCTCGCGTTGCAGGCCGCTGGCGTGCCCGAGCAGTTGGCGCAGGGTGAGCGCGCCCACCGGGGTGCCGGGCAGGTGCCGCTCCAGCGGGTCGTCCAGGGCCAGCCGGCCGGCGTCGCGCTGCTGCATGACCAGCACGGCCGTCATGGTCTTGCTGATCGAGCCGATCCGGTACTGCAGGTCCTCGTCCGGGCGGGGGTGCTCGCCGGCGACCGCGAGGTGGGCGAGCGCGCCGTCCCGGATCACCCCGAGGGCGAGTGAGGGTCCGCGCCCCTCCGCCTGGGCCCGCGCGACCAGCGCGTCCACCTGTCGGGCGGTCTCGGGCAGCAGAGCCATGGTGGTCCTCCTCGTCGCGGTCGGCGCGGTCCCGAGCTTAGGAGATCATCTCGGTTCGCTGCCGCGTGCGTGGACGTGTCACGATCGTGGGGTGGACGCCGTGGTGTGGATCGTGTTGGGTGTGTTGCTGGCGGTCGCCGAGATTTTCACGACGACGCTGTTCCTGATCATGTTCGCGGCCGGGGCGTTCGCCGCCGCCGGGGCTGCCGCGCTCGGTGCCCCGGTCGCGGTCCAGGCGCTGGTCTTCGCCGTGGTCTCCGCGCTCTGCGTGGCGGTGGTCCGGCCGGTGATCCGGCGGCACGCCCGCCCCTCGGTGGAGAGCGGCGGGCAGTCGTTCGGCGTCGAGGCGCTCGAGGGGGCCACGGCGCTGGTGCTGGAGCCGGTGGACGCCGAGCGGGGTCTCGTCAAGATTGACGGTGAGCTGTGGAGCGCCCGGGCGTACGACGCGACGCGTAGCTACGCCGCGGGTGAGCGGGTGCAGGTGATAAAGGTCCGGGGCGCCATCGCCCTGGTCTGGCAGGACGACATTTCCACCCCGGGCGGGCTGCCCGAAGCGAAAAGGTGAGCGGTATGGAGTTTGCAGCGATCGTGTTGATCGCGGTTGCCGTGATCGTCGTGGTCACGCTGATCAAGGCGGTGCGGATCGTGCCGCAGCAGCGCCAGGACGTGGTGGAACGCCTGGGCAGGTACAAGCGGACCTTGAACCCGGGCCTGAACCTGCTGGTGCCGTACATCGACGCCGTGCGTACCAAGGTCGACATGCGGGAGCAGGTGGTCAGCTTCCCGCCGCAGCCGGTGATCACCTCGGACAACCTCGTCGTCTCGATCGACACCGTGCTCTACTTCAAGGTGGTCGACTCGGTCCGCGCCACCTACGAGATCTCGAACTTCCTCCAGGCCATCGAGCAGCTCACCGTCACCACGCTGCGCAACGTGATCGGTTCGCTGGACCTCGAGCGGGCGCTGACCAGCCGGGAGGAGATCAACCGGCACCTGTCCGGCGTGCTCGACGAGACCACCGGCCGGTGGGGCATCAAGGTCACCCGGGTCGAGATCAAGGCGATCGAGCCGCCGCCGAGCATCCGTGACTCGATGGAGAAGCAGATGCGCGCCGAGCGGGACCGCCGCGCCGCGATCCTCAACGCCGAGGGTCTCAAGCAGTCGCAGATCCTCACCGCCGAGGGTGAGAAGCAGGCCGCGGTGCTGCGCGCAGACGGTGACCGGCAGGCCCGGATCCTCCAGGCGGAGGGCCAGGCCAAGGCGATCCGTACCGTCTTCGACGCGATCCACCAGGCCAACCCGAGCCAGAAGGTGCTCGCCTACCAGTACCTGCAGGCGCTGCCGCAGATCGCCAACGGTTCGGCCAACAAGGTCTGGATCGTCCCGGCCGAGTTGACCAAGGCGCTGGAGGGGATGGGCGGCGCGCTGGGCGGCCTGGCCAACATGGTCGGCGACGTGCCGTCGCCGGAGGCCAGCCGGGGCGCCGGCGACGTGGAGCGGGAGGCCGCCGAGGCCGCGCAGGCCGCTGCCACCGCCGCGCAGGAGATCCACGACGAGGTACGCGTCGCCGAGGCGCAGGCCACCGGTGGCAAGGGCCCGCAGGGGCTGCCGGCCCCCGAGCCGGTCTCCCCGGAGAGCCTGCTCAACGACCCCTCGGATCAGCGCGAACGGGGCTGAGCCGGACTGCTGTCCGAGCCCGGACGGCAAAAGCGAGAAAGCCTCATACGGCGCCCCGGTGCCTGCCACGATCGGTCTGAGGACGGGTGGTGACCAGGAACCGGGGCGCCGTACGCGTTCCGCGCCGCCCGCGGGCGGAACGAGGTGAGGCATGAAGGATCCGGCGAACAGGCTGTTCTCCAAGGACCTCTTCTCCAAGGAGCTGTTCTCCAAGGACCAGTTCCCCGGCGCGCACGATCCCGCCGGACCGCTCGGCAGCCGGCGTACCGGGGGCGGGTTCGGGGTGCTGCCGTTCGTCTCCGAGCCGGGCCCGGCCGCCCCCGCCACCAACGCGAGCTGGGCCTGGTCGGTACGCCGGTTCGCCCGCGCGGCGGTCTGGCTGCTGCCCGCGTACGCGATCCTCTACGGCCTGGTGGCGATGGCCAGCGACGGCGGGGTGGGCAACGACCCGTACCCGGCCGACGGCAATCCGCTCTACCTGGTCGGCTGGGTGGCCGCGGTCTGGCTCGGGCTGCTCGCGCTGCTGGCGCTCACCGGCCTGCTCGCCGCCACCCGGTGCCGGCGGATCGCCGCGGCCGGGCTGCTGGTGAGCATCGCCGGCACGGTGCTGATGCTGCCCTTCGCCGGGATGGCCCAGGAGGCGCCCGTCTTCGGCACCACCGCACGCACCCTCGTCCTGTTCGGCGCCACCTGCTACAGCCTGGGCTGGTTCCTGACCGGATGGTCGGTCGCCCGGTCCGGGATGTTCTCCTACGGCGACGGGATCATGCTGATGATCGCCGCCCCGCTGCTCGGCCTGGCCGGCGCGCTGATCGGCTCGTTGCAGACCTTCGGCGCGATCTTCGTGCTGGTCTCCGGTATCGGTATCGGTTACCGCTCCGGGCGGCTGGTGCCCGCCGCCATCGCCCGCGACGCCGTCGCCGCCAGCGTCGTGACCGCCCCCACCAACCCCACCACCCCCACCACCCCCGAAGGCCCCCTCCCCACCTGACCGCCCCGGCCCACCCGTCGCCGATCATGAGGTTGGCGGCGGCCAGGGAGATCGACATCGCCGGCAACCTCATGATCAACGCGACCGGGGGTGGCTGGGAGGTCGCCGTGAGGTAACTGACAGTTGCCTGGCGGGGTGGTCGGATAGCGGTGTTTGCGGCAATCCTGGTGGCCATGCCGTCTCCCCGGTCGCCGCTGTCGCGCCTGTTCACCGTGCTGCTCGCCGGCGTCCTCGCCGGGCTCGTCCTCGCGGTCGCCGCCCTGCCCGGCAATTTGATTGGCGGGTTGGTCACCAAGTCGGTGCTGGGCGCGTACGCGCAGCTGCCCGACGCGCTGCGTACCCCCGCGCAGCCGCAGCGCTCCTACCTCTACGCCAACGACGGCAAGACGCTGATCACCACGTTCTACGACGTCAACCGGACGGATGTGCCGCTGGCGGAGATCGCTCCGGTGATGCGCCAGGCGATCGTGGCCGCCGAGGACCGGCGCTTCTATCAGCACGGCGGCGCCGATCTGCGCGGCATGCTCCGCGCCCTGGTCGCCAACGTGAAGGGCGGCGGCACCGAGCAGGGCGGCTCCACGCTGACCATGCAGTACGTCCGCAACGTGCTCAAGACCGACCCCACCCGCACGGCCGAGGAGCGGCAGGCGGCCACCGAGCAGACCGTCGGGCGCAAGATCCAGGAGATCCGGTACGCGTCGGCGCTGGAGAAGACCCTCAGCAAGGACGAGATCCTCAACCGCTACCTCAACATCGCCTACTTCGGCTCCGGCGCGTACGGCGTCGCCGCGGCCAGCCAGCGCTACTTCGGCAAGGCGCCCGCCGACCTGACCTTGGGCGAGGCGGCCCTGCTCGCCGGCCTGGTCCAGTCGCCCGACGAGTACAGCCCGATCGACGGGAACAAGGACAAGGCGCTCCAGCGCCGGGCGTACGTGCTCGACTCGATGGTGGCGACCCACGCGATCACCGCGCAGCAGGCCGCCACGGCCAAGGCGGAGCCACTCGCCCTGCACCCGACCGCCCAGCCCAACGGATGCACCGCGGTCGCCCAGGGCCACGACGACTGGGGCTTCTTCTGCGACTACCTCCGCCAGTGGTGGCTGACCCAACCGGCCTTCGGCAACACCGTCAAGGAGCGCGAGCAGGCGCTGCGCCGCGGCGGCTACACCGTCATCACCACGCTCGACCCGAAGATCCAGGCGACCGCGCAGCAGCGGGCCACCGCCGTCTACGGGTACGACAACAAGCGTGCCCTGCCGATCGCGGCGGTCGAGCCCGGCACCGGCCGGGTGCTCGCCATGGCGGTCAACCGGCACTACAGCCTCGCCGACAACCCGGCCGGGCAGGCCAACCACCCGAACACCGTCAACCCGCTGATCTCCGGCGGCGCCAGCGTCGACGGCTACCAGGCGGGGTCGACGTTCAAGCTGTTCACCATGCTCGCCGCGCTGGAGGCCGGCAAGTCGCTCGCCACCGGCTTCGACGCGCCGGCCAAGCTGCCCACCCGCTACGCCTCGGACGCGGAGGGCAACTGCGACGGCAAATGGTGCCCGGCCAACGCCAACCCGCAGTGGATGGACGGCTACCGGATGATGTGGGACGGCTTCGGCCGCTCCGTGAACACGTACTTCGTCTGGCTGGCCGAGCAGGTCGGCGAGGACAAGGTGGTGGAGATGGCGCAGCGGCTCGGCATCACCTTCCGGGCCGCGTCCGACGCCGCCTTCGCCAGGGACAACGCGGCCAACTGGGGAGCGTTCACCCTGGGCGTCGCCGCCACCACCCCGCTCGACCTGGCCAACGCGTACGCCACCGTGGCCGCCGAGGGGACGTACTGCTCTCCGCTGCCGGTCGTCTCGGTGACCGCGGCCAACGGCGAGAAGGTCGACGTCGGCCAGCCGTCCTGCCGGAAGGTCCTGGACACCGACATCGCCCGGGCCGCCACCGACGCGGCCCGCTGCCCGGTCGGCCAGCAGTCCGCGTACGGGCAGTGCAACGGCGGCACCGCCACCTCGGTGGACGGGATCGTCGGCCGGCCGGTCGCCGGAAAGACCGGTAGCTCCGAGCAGAACGCCACCGAGACCTTCGTCGGGTTCACCCCGCAGGTGGCCGTCGCGGGCATCGCGGCCAACCCCGACGACTCGACCGACCTGGTCGGCTCGGCGGTCCAGGCGAAGGTGATCGACGCGGTCGCCCGGGTGATCCGGACCGCGGTGAACGGCAAGCAGGTGTTGGACTTCACCGCACCGAGCCAGGAACTGGCCGGCGACCCGCAGCGCCCCCGGCCGCAGCCGAGCCCGCAGCAGCGACAGCAGCAGGACCAGGGCATCCCGCAGGACCTCCTGCGCTGGCTCCAGGGCCGCGGCCGCGGCTGAGTGGTCAGGACCGGGCCCCGGCTCTCTACCGGAGGCGTTGGCCGGGAGCCCCTCCTTACCGCTCAGCCCGCACGGCGGGGCCGACGCGGAACATGCCGGTCATCTCGTCGTGGACGGCGTAGCCGAAGCGGCGGTAGAGGCTGACCGACTCCCCGGTGGCGAACAGGCCGACGAAGGTGCGGGACGAGGCCCGGCCGGCGATCCACTCCTCCAACCGGTCGAGGATCGCCGCGCCCACCCCGCGCCGCTGCCATTCCGGCACCACGGCGAGGTCCTGCAGGTAGTAGTAGATCGCGCCGTCGCCGATCAGCCGGCCGATCCCGATCACCCGGTCGCCCTCGACCGCCACCACCCCGTGCAGCGAGGCCGCCAGCGAGGCCGGGATGGCCGCCGGGTCGTACGCCTCGGTCCAGCCGACGGCGGTGGTGACGGCGACGAACTCCTCCACCGTGGGCAGCCGGTCGACCAGGTGGTACTCCACCTTCGGAATCTATCCCGGTCAGCACCGGAGCAGGGGCGACACCATCCGGTCCAACGCCGCCGCGACCTGGTCCGGGTCGCCGTCGCCGTCGACCACCACGAACGACCCGAACTCGGGCAGTGCCCGGTAGGCGGCGTCCAGCGCGCGCAGGTGGGCCAGCTCCTCGGTGTCGATGCCACGGGCCAGGACCCGCCGCCGGGCGACCTCCGGCGCGGTCGCCAGGAAGCAGACCACCGTCGGTCGCGGAAAGATCCGGTACACCGCCCGGACCGCCCGCCGCCCCCGGTCGCCGCGGGCCGTCATGATCACGTACTGGCACCAGGTCCACCGGTCCAGCACCGCCGTCCGCCCGGTCAGCCGGCTGACCAGCACCGTGCGGGCCATCGCGACCGCGCGGACCGCCGCCTCCAGCGCCGGATAGAGGGTACGGCCGAACAGCGCCACCCCGTCCGGGCGGCCCAGCGCCCGGGCGAGCCGGTTCCACAGCGGCCGCCCGCCCGCGTTCTCGAAGTAGGCCGCCGGCACGCCTCCGGCGGTCAGCCGGCGGGCGAGCGCTCGGGCCTGGGTGCTCTTGCCGGAGCCGTCGACCCCGACCAGGGCGATCATCACGGAACGGGCCACGGGTCGGCACGGTAGCCGCCGGGCGCAACTTCGGTCGGAAAAAAATCCGCGCAGGGCGTCGGATCCCGTCCGGCGGCTCCGACCCACCGGTGAGCGCGCCCGCCGGGCGCCACCGAGCAGGAGGACACCATGCGCAAGCTCGTCTACTGGGTGCACCAGTCCGTCGACGGCTTCATCGAGGGACCGAACGGCGAATTCGACTGGCCGGTTATGGGGCCGGACCTCTCGGCGTACTCCATCGAGCTGTGCGACCGGGCCGACGCCTTCCTCTACGGCCGCAAGGTGTGGGGGTTGATGTCGTGGTACTGGCCGCGCGCGGAGCAGATTTCCCAGGATCCGCACAACCTGCGGTTCGCCCCAATCTGGCGGCGCACCCCGAAGATCGTCATCTCGCGGAGCCTGGAGAGCGCCGAGTATGACGCCCGGGTGATCGGCCGCGACCTCGCCACCGAGATCGCCGAGCTGAAGGCCCAACCCGGCAAGGATCTGCTGCTCACCGGCGGATCCGGTGCCGCGGCAGCGCTGACCGGCCTGGGCCTCATCGACGAGTATCAGGTGGTCGTGCACCCGGTGGTGCTCGGCGGCGGCACCCCGGTCTTCCCCGACAAGGACCGGCTCGACCTGCGGCTGGTGGAGACCCGGGGCTTCGACGGCCGGTCGGTGCTGCTGCGCTACGTGCGGGCGTGAGGTGGGTGGGGCGGCCCGGGCCGCCCACCACCCGAGGATGGCCGGCGGCAGCTGCCCGGTACCCGGGGCCCGCGCACCGGCCAGGCACAATCGTCCGGTGCCCGTCCACGAGATCACCGACCCCGACGACGACCGGATCGCCGACTACCGCGCGCTGACCGACGTGGAGCTGCGGACCCGCTGGGAGCCGCCGCACGGCCTGTTCATCGCCGAGGGGGAGCTGGTGCTGCGGCGGGCGCTGCGGGCCGGCTACCCGGCCCGGTCGTATCTGGTCGACGCCAAGCGGGTCGACCAGCTCGCCGACCTCGACACCGGCGACACCCCCGTCTACGCGGCCACCCCGGAGGTGCTGCAGCGCGCCACCGGCTTCCACGTGCACCGGGGGGTGCTCGCCTCGTTCCACCGCAAGCCGCTGCCCGCCGCCGCCGAGGTGCTGGCCGACGCCCGCCGGGTGGTGATCCTGGAGGACGTCAACAACCACACCAACCTCGGGGCGATCTTCCGGGCCGTGGCCGCGCTCGGCGTGGACGCCGTGCTGCTCTCTCCGACCTGCGCCGACCCGCTCTACCGGCGCAGCGTCCGGGTCAGCATGGGTGAGGTCTTCGCCATCCCGTACGCGAAGCTGGAGCCCTGGCCGGACGGCCTCGCCCAGGTCCGGGCGGCGGGTTTCACGGTGCTGGCGATGACGCCCGCGCCGGACGCGGTGCCGATCCAGCGGCTGGACGCCGGCCAACGGGCCCGGGCGGCGTTGCTGATGGGCGCCGAGGGCGCCGGGCTGACCCGGGCCGCCATGGCCGTCAGCGACGTGCGGGTGGTGATCCCGATGCGGCGCGGGGTGGACTCGCTCAACGTCGCCGCAGCCACCGCGGTGGCCTGCTGGGAGCTGGGCCGTGATGACCCGCTGTGACCCGGGGCCGGCGGGTGACGCCCCCGGGCGACCTGCCCTTTTCGGCTGGTCATGGTCGCCCTGGGCCCCGCGACACGGCCGGCGGCCGGGCAGACAGCCGGTAGTCGAGATCGGCGGTGACGCAGGGTAGCGTGTCGCCCGTGTTCCCTACCGTCCGTGAAGTCCTCGCCCTGGTGCCGGTACGCCACGGCGCCCCGCGCCTGGTCGCGGGCGACACGGGCCTGGACCGGCCGGTCCGCTGGGTGCACGTGGCCGAGGTGCCGGACATCGCCACCCTGCTCGGTGGTGGGGAACTCGTGCTCACCACCGGCATCGGGCTGCCCGCGGACGACGCGGGACTGCGCGCGTTCATCGGTGATCTGGCCGACGTCGGGGTCTCCGGGCTCGTGGTCGAGCTCGGTCGCCGCTACATCAGCGGGGTGCCCCGGGTGATGGCGGCCGCCGCCGAGCGGCGCGGGCTGCCCCTGGTCGAGCTGCGCCGGGCCACCCCGTTCGTCCGGATCACCGAGGCGGTGCACGCGCTGATCGTGGACGCCCAGCTCACCGAGCTGCGGGCCACCGAGGAGATCCATCAGCGGTTCACCGAACTTTCGGTGGAGGGCGCCGGCCCGGAGGAGGTGGTGCGCCAGGCCGCCGAGCTGTCTGGGTGCCCGGTGGTGCTGGAGAACCTCTCCCGGCGGGTGCTCGCGTACGACCCGGCGGGGGAGAGCGCCGAACTGCTGCTCGACGGCTGGGAGCAGCACTCGCGGCGGATCCGTCCCGCCGGGCGGACCGCGTACGACCCGGACAGCGGGTGGCTGGTCACCACCGTGGGGGCCCGGGGCGAGGACTGGGGGCGGCTGCTGCTGCGCTGGCCGGCCGGCGGCGAGCTGACCACCGGCGGCCCCGACCGGCCGGTGGCGACCGACGACGCGCCGCCGGTCGACGGGACCGACGCCGGGCGGCCGGACGGCCCGCAGCGCGAGGACACGCCCGGGACTAACCCGACGCCCGCCGACGTGATCCCCGGGTCCGGTGCCACACCGGTGGCGGGGTGGCCCGCACCGCCGGGCCGGGACGTCGCCCCGGTCGGGCCGGGGACCCCGCCCACCCGGCTCACCATCCTCGTCGAGCGGGCCGCCTCCACGCTCGCCCTCGGCCGGCTGATCCGGCGTGACGCCGAGGGGCTGGAACGGCAGATCCACCGGACCCTGCTCACCGCGTTGATCGACCACTCCCGTCCGGTCGACGAGGTTGCGCTACGGGCCAAGGCGCTCGGCGTGACGCTGGACCGCCGCCACCTGATCGGCGTCGTGGTGCGGTACCGGGCCGACGACGCGGCGGAGGTCGGGGAGCCGGGCCCGGACGCCGGCCTGGCCCGGCTGCGCGACCTCGCCGAGTCGGTCGGCCAGGCCCTCCGGGAGGCCAAACTCACCGCCCTGACCAGCGCCGTCGACGACCAGGCGGTGGGCGTGCTGCTCGCCCTCGCCGACCCGGCCGCCGAGGAGAAGGCGCTCGCCGCGTTCGCCGCCGCGCTCCGCCGGGTACGCCTCGACGCCACCCCGGCCCGCCCGCCGGGCCCCCGACCCGCCCCGCGCCCGGTGGACGCGGCCGCCCGTCCCGTCGCCGTCGGCGCGTCCCGCGGTAGCGACGGCTCGCCCCGTTCGACCCCGGTCCCGCCGCGGGTGGCCGGTCCGGCACCCGTGATCATCGCCGCCGGTTCGGGCGTGGCCAGCCTGCGGGAGGCGGGACGCTCGCTGGTCGAGGGGCGGCAGATCGCCGACGCGGCCCGGCGCGACCGGCGGGACCTGCCGATCTTCCGGCTGCCGCACGTCGGCCTGGCCGGCCTGCTGCACCTGCTGCGGGATGAGCCGCGCCTGCAGACCTTCGTGGAACGGGAACTCGGCGCGCTGCTGGCGTACGACGCCCGGCATCCCCGGGAGCAGTTGCTCGGCACCCTGCGGGCGTACCTGGAGCAGGGCCGGAACAAGTCGGCGGCGGCCGCCGCGGCGCACCTGTCCCGGCCGGCGTTCTACGAGCGGCTGGCCCGGATCGGCCGGATCCTCGACGTCGACCTCGACTCGGTCGAGGCGTGCCTCTCCCTCCACGTCGCCCTGCTGGCCCTAGACGCCGTCCGCACCCCCTAACCCCTGCCCCCAGGTGACGTTGATCATGAGGTTGGCGGCGGCGGATCGGACAAATCGTTCAGCCAACCTCATGATCAACGCCGACGGGCGGCGCGCGGGTGAGGTCGGGGTCAGGCGAGGGTGGTCAGGGCCTTGGCGTAGGCGGGGGGGACGAAGGTGGGGCCGGCCGGGGTGAAGACGTCCGAGGTGGCCGCGGCCGACCAGGCGGTCTCGGGCACCGCCGCCACCAGGGCCCGCACCACCGGGGCGTCGCGCCAGTGGTCCTGCTCGGCGAGCAGGCTGAGCGCCACCACCGACTCCTCGACCTCGCCGACGCACTCGAACGGCTTGTGCCCGTCCACGCCGAGCAGCTCGCGGTAGCCGGGGATCTGCGCCTCGTCGGCGAGCAGGTCGCCGCCGAAGATCCTCGTCAGCCGCTCCCGGGGCATGAACGGCGCCATGGCCAGGAAGACGAACCGGCACTTCGGGCAGTTCCGGCACCAGCGTTCGCTCGCGTCGCGCAGCTTGAACGCCGCGTTGCAGCTGGTCACCACGGCGTCGTACCGGTCGATCTCGGCGAAGAGCCGGGCGATGTGCAGCTCCGACAGCGACCGCAGCAGCGAGAAGTACGGCTCGGTGAGCCCGGCGTACTCGGCGAGGGCCGCCCGCAGCAATCCCTCCGCCTCGACGCCCTTGGACCACTGGTGGTTGATCTCGTGCCCCTGCCAGACCAGGTTCGGGTCGGACGCCGAGCGCTCGTTGGACATCACCACCGGGCCGAGGCCGTGCAGCACGGCGGTGGCGACCGCGATCAGCGAGTTGATCGCGGTGACCGGAATGTGCCCGTTGCGCGCGCCAGCCGCGTTGAGGTCGAACAGCACCGGGTCGATCCGCCGCCGGGCGGCCAGCGGCACCAGATCGGACGCCTCATTGACCGAGACGATGACGTGGTTGGGGTTGACCGAGAAGGGCACCGGGTCGAAGCCGGCCCGGCGCAGCGCCTCCAGGCTGACGATCGAGTCCTTGCCGCCGCCGACCGCGCACAGCGGGCGCCGGTCCGAGTCGTCGTACACCCGAGGTGGGGTGACCTCGCCGGCCGGCACCCCCGGGCGCAGCTCCAGCACGTGCGGGAGCTGGTTGCGGTACGCGTACTCGGCGAGGCCCTTGGTGTAGACGGCGGTGACCAGCTTGACGGCGGCCGCGCCCAGCGGCGCCGGCAGCACCAGCCGGTGCGGCGCGGCGGCCTTGTAGTAGCTGACCCCGGCGACGATGTGCAGCAGGTCCAGGACCCGGTTGACGGTGGCTGCGGTCTCGTCCGACACCGGCTCGGCCGGCAGCGGGAAGGTGATCACCTCGGTGAATCGCTGCTCGCCCTCCGGGCCGGTGAGAGCGTAGTCGAACAACGCCTCGCCGGTGGCGAAGTCGATCGAGTAGGACGGGAAGGTGAAGGCGTCCATCCGCCGGAGCTGCTCGTTGGGCACACGCCATACTAGGCCCTGGTTCGTCCGGCCGTGTCCGGCTGCGTCGGACCGCGCCCGCCGACCGCCGTCGCGACCCCCGAGGAGAGCCTGTGCGCCTGTCTGATCTGCGCGGACGTCATGTCGCCGTCTGGGGAGCCGGCCGGGAGGGCCGGGCCGCGGTGACCGCTATCGCCGCGCACGGCCCGGCCGAGCTGGTCGTGGTCGACGACAGTGCGAACTTCCTCACGCTGCCCTGGGAGGGGGCGCTGGCGGAGGCCGCGCCGCTGGTCACCGGGGAGGCGGGCTTCGAGCGGCTGGTCGCGGCCGACGTGGTGGTCCGCTCGCCCGGCGTGCCGAACACCCACCCGTGGCTGGTCGAGCTGCGGCACCGGGACGTCCCGATCACCCAGGGCAGCGCGCTCTGGATGGCCGACCACGCGGACCGGACGGTGGGGGTCACCGGCAGCAAGGGCAAGAGCACCACGTCCAGCCTGATCAGCCACCTGCTGACCGCGGCGGGCCGGCCCAACGTCTTCGGCGGCAACATCGGCGTGCCGCTGCTCGACCTGCCCGAGGCCGAGCTGTACGTGCTGGAGCTGTCCAGCTACCAGTGCGCCGACCTGAGCGACTCCCCTCGGGTGGCCGTGGTCACCGCGCTGTTCCCCGAGCACCTCGACGCGCACGGCGGCGAGCGGGAGTACTACCGGGACAAGCTGAACCTGCTCGCGCACGGCCCGCACGCCGTGGTGGTCAACGGCGCGGACCCGCGGCTCGCGCTGGAGTTGGGGGACCGGGCCGCGGTGCGGGCCGGGTTGCCCGACGCCGCCCACGTCGCCTCCGGTCCGGACGGCGCCCCCTGGTTCCACCTGCGGGACCAGCCGCTCTTCCCGCGCGCGGTGCTGCCGCTGGTCGGCCGGCACAACGAGGGCAACCTCTGCGTCGCCCTCGCCGTGCTGGACGCGCTCGGCGTGGACGTGGTGGCCGCCAAGGACACCCTCGCGGTGGCGGTCGCCGAGTTCCAGGGCCTGGCCCACCGGCTCACCGAGATCCCCGACCCGTCCGGCCTCACCTTCGTCGACGACACCCTGGCCACCAGCCCGTACGCGGCCATGCACGCGATCGACGCGTACGAGGGGCGGCCGCTCACCGTGATCGTCGGCGGGACGGACCGGGGCCTCGACTACACCCCGCTGCGCGACCACCTGGCCGAGCGGGAGATCACCGTCATCGGCATCCCGGACAGCGGCCCCCGGATCGTCGAGGCGCTCGCCGGGCTGCCGGCGGTGCGGACCGAGCTCGCCGAGGACCTGGTCGCCGCGGTGGGACTGTCCCGCAAGCTCACCCCGGCCGGCGGGGTGGTGCTGCTCTCCCCGGCCGCGCCGAGCTACGGGCAGTTCCGCAACTTCGAGCACCGCTCCGAGGTCTTCGCGCAGGCGGTCACCGACACCGCCCGCTGAGCCCGAGTCAGGCCGTCCCCGCGGGACCGGCGTCCGGCGGTGCCGGGCGCCCGGCGGGTGCCGCCGCACTGTCAGCCGGGCGGCAGCACCGCCTGCAGGGCGCGCATCGACCGGATCGCGGACCGGATCTCCTGCAGGTACCGGCCCGGGGTCAGCGTGGGCTCCGGCAGCCCGGTCACTGCCGCCAGCCTCGGGTCCACCCCGACCGTGTCGATCCCGCACCGGTACGGCACGGCGAGGGTGCGCAGCGCGTCGCAGTGCTGGAACGGCACGTAGATCGGCGCGGTCACCATGAGCACCGGGTCGCCGGCCCGCAGCCGGACGTGTTCCGCCCAGAACCGCTGGGTGTCGGCGGTGTGCGCCCGGCGCCGGTCCGGCTCGCTCGACGGGGCGGCAAGCACCCGCACCGGGGGCAGCCCGGCCGGGCGGTAGGTGCGCGAGGACCAGGCCCGGTGCGGGTGGTCCGCCCCCTCGCCGGTCTCCTCGCTCGGCGTCGTCACCCCGAACGCGGCGCGTACGCCCGCGTCGAGGGCGTCCACCTCGGTCACGCAGCCGGTGATCCCGGCATCGGCGAGCGTCCGCGACTCGGCCGGGGAGAGCGCCCGGCAACTGCCCAGCGCCGCCACTTCGCCGGAGATCCCGGCGACCGTGCGTGCCAGGTGCGCGGCGTACGCGGTGCGCCGCAGGCAGGCGTGCGCCAGCCCGCCGAGCACCAGCAGGTGGGCGTACCCGGGCAGGGCCGGCGGGACGGGCCGGACCAGGCCCAGCGCCGCCGCGGCGTCGAGCACCAGCCGGGCGGTGGCCGGGTCGAAGGCGGGCTCCCGGGCCTCGGGTCGTTCCCGGCCCTGCCGGAAGTCCCAGTGCCGGGCGGAGAAGTCGTCCAGCCCGGCCAGCACCGCCGGCAGGTCGCCGGCCGGCCAGTCACCGCCGAAGTGCCCCACCAGGGCGCGCAGCGGCGGCGAGTCCACCCAGGCCCGTACGCCCGCCGCGAGTTCCCCGTCGGTCGTTCCCGTCGCGCCGGCCGGCAGCGCCACCTCCGTCGTCCGCACCCGGCGGATGCTACCGCCCGTCCGTACGCGGGCACCGGTCGTTGTGGATCGTCGCTACCCCGTGGGTGCCCGCCGTCCGGTGCTGCGGATCGAGTGGCCGGCCGGTCCGACGGCCAGCGGAAAGGTGGGCGCCGGGCAGGTTCGGCTCCGGAAACCGCAGCAGTGTGGGTTGACGCGGTGTCAGGCGGACGGGCTCGCTGCGCTACACAGTGACAGTTGTCCCCCTCACCGGGTGGTGAGAGCGTGCGAGGACCAACCGCCGCTGAAGGGTGCGACGATGACCTCCGACGATCTGCTGGCCCGGCACCGGGCCGTGCTCCCGTCCTGGATGCCGCTCTACTACGCCGAACCGATCGAGCTGGTCGCCGGCTCGGGCCGCCGGGTGACCGACGCCCAGGGCCGCAGCTACCTGGACTTCTTCGGCGGCGTGCTGACCAACATGATCGGTTACGACATCCCGGAGATCCGGGACGCGGTGGAGCGGCAGTTGCGCACCGGCATCGTGCACAGCTCCACCCTCTACCTGATCCGGCAGCAGGTGGAGCTGGCCGAGAAGATCGCCCGGGTCTCCGGCATCCCCGACGCGCGGGTCTTCTTCACCAACTCCGGTACGGAGGCGAACGAGGCGGCACTGCTGGTGGCCACCAACTACCGCCGCTCGCACCAGATCCTCGCGGTGCGCAACAGCTACCACGGCCGGTCGTACGCGGCGATGGGCGTGACCGGCAACCGCAGCTGGTCGGCGAGCGGGCTCAACCCGCTCCAGGTGGCCTGGCTGCACTCCGGCGAGCGGCTGCGCGGCCTGTTGGCCCGGCTGGACGAGGCGGACCGGATCGACGCGGCGGTGGAGGACCTGCGCGAGGTGCTCGCCACCCAGACCGCCGGCGATGTGGCCTGCCTGATCGCCGAGCCGATCCAGGGCGTCGGCGGGTTCGTGCACGGCCCGGACGGGCTCTTCGCGGGCTGGAAGAAGGTGCTCGACGAGCACGGCATCCTGCTGATCAGCGACGAGGTGCAGACCGGCTGGGGACGGACCGGCGAGCACTTCTGGGGCTACCAGGCGCACGGCGTCACCCCGGACCTGCTCACCTTCGCCAAGGGCATCGGCAACGGCTTCGCCCTGGCCGGCGTGGTCGGCCGGGCCGACGTGCTGGAGGCGGTGCCGGCGATCAGCTTCTCCACCTTCGGCGGCAACCCGATCTCCACGGCGGCCGGCAACGCGGTCCTCGACTACCTGCTCGAGCACGACCTGCAGGCGAACGCCGAGCGGGTGGGCGCGATCCTCGGTGACGGCCTGCGGGCCGCGCTGGCCGACCTCGACTGCGTCGCCGAGGTCCGCGGCAAGGGCCTGATGCTCGGCGTCGAGTTCGTCCGGCCGGGCACCAGCGAGCCCGACCCGGCGCTCACCGCCCGGGTCTTCGAGGCGTGCCGGGCCGGCGGTCTGCTGGTCGGCAAGGGCGGCCTCTACGGCAACGTGGTGCGGATGGGCCCGCCGCTGACGCTGACCGAGGACGAGGCCCGGGAGGGCCTGGCCATCCTGGTCGACGCGATCCGTAGCTGCGCGGCGGCGGAGGTGGCGGCATGAGCACGACGGTCATCGGGCACTTCGTCGACGGCAAGCGGGTGGTCGGCGACTCGGAGCGGCGCGGGGACGTCTTCGACCCGGCCACCGGCCGGCGTACCAGGCTGGTGGCGTTGGCTTCCGCCTCGGACGTGGCGGGCGCGGTGGAGGCCGCCGAGCGGGCCGCGCGGGCCTGGCGGGACGCGTCGCTGGCCAAGCGGACGGCGGTGCTGTTCGCCTTCCGCGAGCTGGTCCACGCCCGGCGTGACCGGCTCGCCGAGGCGATCACCGCCGAGCACGGCAAGGTGCTCGCGGACGCCGCCGGCGAGGTGCAGCGGGGCCTGGAGGTGATCGAGTACGCCTGCGGCATCTCGTCCGCCCTGCGCGGCGGCTTCAGCGAGAACGTCTCCACCGAGGTCGACTCGTACAGCCTGCGCCAGCCGCTGGGCGTGGTGGCGGTGATCTCGCCGTTCAACTTCCCGGCGATGGTGCCGCTCTGGTTCGTGCCGGTCGCCGTCGCCTGCGGCAACGCGGTGGTGCTCAAGCCCAGCGAGAAGGACCCGAGCGCGGCGCTGCTGCTGGCCGAGTGGTTCAGCGAGGCGGGCCTGCCGGACGGTGTGCTCAACGTGGTCAACGGCGACAAGGAGGCGGTCGACGCCCTGCTCGACCACCCCGGGGTCAAGGCGGTGTCGTTCGTCGGGTCCACCCCGGTCGCCCGGTACGTGCACCAGCGCGCCGCGCTGACCGGCAAGCGGGTGCAGGCGCTGGGCGGGGCGAAGAACCACATGGTGGTGCTCCCCGATGCCGACCTCGACCTGGCCGCCGACGCGGCGGTCAACGCCGGCTTCGGCTCGGCGGGGGAGCGGTGCATGGCGATCTCCGCGCTGGTCGCGGTGGAGCCCGTCGCCGACGCCCTGGTCGCGAAGATCGCCGAGCGGATGGCCCGGCTGCGCACCGGGGACGGCCGGCGGGGCTGTGACATGGGTCCGCTGGTCACCGCCGCGCACGCCGAGCGGGTCCGCAGCTACGTGGAGTCCGGGATCGCGGCCGGCGCGGTGCCGGTGGTGGACGGGCGGGACGTCGCCCCGGACGGGGACGGCGGGGGGTTCTGGCTCGGCCCGACCCTCTTCGACCACGTCACCCCGGAGATGTCGATCTACACCGACGAGATCTTCGGTCCGGTGCTCAGCGTCGTGCGGGTCGGCTCGTACGACGAGGCGGTCGACCTCGTGAACGCGAACCCGTACGGCAACGGCACGGCGATCTTCACCAACGACGGCGGGGCCGCCCGGCGGTACCAGCACGAGGTGGAGGTCGGCATGGTCGGCATCAACGTGCCGATCCCGGTGCCGATGGCGTACTACTCGTTCGGTGGCTGGAAGGCGTCGCTCTTCGGCGACCTGCACGCGCACGGCGCCGAGGGGGTGGCCTTCTTCACCCGGGGCAAGGTGGTCACCAGTCGCTGGCTCGATCCCCGGCACGGCGGGGTCAACCTCGGCTTCCCCACCCAGACCTGAGCAGTCGCAGCACCCCCGCCCCGGCCAGGTACGCCACCAGCGCCGGGGCGGGCAGCCCCAGCGGCTCCGGCGCGGTCTTGCCGGTGAGGCTGTTCATCAGCAGCCCGGCGACCGGGCCCGCGTAGCCGATCGCGACCAGTGCGGTCCGGACCGGGCCGGCGGTGCTCGCCGGAGCGTGCCGGCGGGTGCGGGCCTCGATCGGGCCGAACACGGCGACCAGCGCGGCCAGCACCACGGCCAGGGCGAGCAGCCAGGGCACCCGCCAGGCCCACCAGGCCGCCGTGGCACCCTGCGGGGTGGGCAGCGTCCCCAGGGCGTCCAGCAGGCCGACCAGCAGGACGGCGGCGGTCAGGTGCCAGAGGAAGACGGTCAGCACCACCGCGTTCACCGCGATCACCGCCTGCCAGGGGCCGCGGCGATGCAGCCACCGCCGCGCCGGATTCTGCAGCAGCAGGATGAGCCCGAGCTGCGCGGTGGCCGCCGCGAGCAGCGCCAGGCTGGGCGGGGCGGTGTTGTCCAGGCGCTCGCCCGGCACGTTCAGCATCGCCACCGGGTACGGCCCGACGCGGGTCAACAGCACCAGCGCGACCAGCCCCACGAGCAGCAGCACCGCCCCGGCGTGCCGCGAGGTGGGCAGCCGTCGCCGGCGCAGTCCGGGCCGGTCACCGTCACCCCGGCCCGATGCCTGGCTCGCGCGCCGGGCGTCGTACCAGGCGAAGCCGAGCTGGTGGACGGCCAGCCAGCCGAAGAGGTAGTTCCCGGTGGCCAGCCTGTCCGGGCCGAGGATCCGGCCCAGGTCGCCGAGCGCGACCAGCCCGACCAGCACCAGCGGTACGACCAGGCCGGCGCGGCGGTGCAGCGCGTACATGACGGGGGTCAGCGGGGCCACCACCAGGTAGGCGACGAGGAACCAGAGCGGGATGGTGGCGAACCAGACCACCGTGCGGATCTCGGCGGCGTCGACGCCGCGCAGCCGGGCCACCGCCGAGCCGGCCGCCAGCACCACCAGCAGCGCGGTGGTGGGACGGATCAACCGGCTGCTGCGGTCGATCAGCCAGCCGGTGGCGTCCCCACCTCGGGATCGCCAGGATGTCAGCGCGGCGGCGTTGGCGTAACCCCCGACCAGGAAGAAGACCGGCATCACCTGGACCCCCCAGGTCAGCGGCCAGGCCCAGGGGAGGTCGCCCAGCGCGGAGTGCCCGGTGGGGTGGCCGGCCTGGTCACGCCCGATCACGCTGATGATCCAGTGGCCGAGGACGACCAGGGTGATGGCGAGCGCCCGGAGCAGGTCGGCGTAGCGCTCCCGGCTGGGCGGTGTGCGCTCGGCGAGCTGCCGCAGGCGGCGCATGGCGCCAGGCTATGCCAGCGGATGTTTGTCCGTGGTGATAACGGTTCGGTCGTCGGGTCTTGTGGTCCGCGCCCTCCTGTCGTAGAAATTCTTCAGCAATACAGAATGAACTGAAGACAAGCAACGCGTAACCCCACCGTGCCTCGACGTCGCGGCCGCCGTACCCCCACCCTCGGCGGGCCGCCCCGTACCCGAACCGAGGAGAAGCGATGAACAGGCGTGAGATCCTGCGGCGCACCGCCGCCGCCAGCCTGCTGGCCACCCCCGCCGCCGGCCTGCTCGCCGGCTGCGCCACCTCCGGCGGCGGCGACAAGAAGGACACCGACACCTACAAGGGCACCAAGAGCGAGCAGAACCCGCTCGGCGTCAAGGAGGACGCCCCGCTCGAGGTGGTGATCTTCAACGGCGGCTTCGGCGAGGAGTACGCCAAGGCCCACGAGGCCCTGTACAAGGAGAAGTACCCCAAGGCGGAGATCAAGCACTCCGCCACGCAGGAGATCAACAAGACCCTGCAGCCGCGCTTCGTCGACGGCAACCCGCCGGACGTGGTGAACAACTCCGGCGCCGGCCAGATCGACTTCAACGGCCTGGTCAGCCAGAACGCCGTCGCCGACCTGAGCGAACTGCTCGACGCCCCGAGCCTCGACATCCCCGGCAAGAAGGTGCGCGACACCCTGCTTCCCGGCACCGTCGAGGTCGGCTCGTACGACGGCAAGTTCCTCGTCCTCAACTACACCTACACCGCGTACGGCATCTGGTACTCCACCAAGCTCTTCACGGAGCGCAACTGGCAGTACGCGAAGACCTGGGACGAGCACATCGCGCTCTGCAAGCAGATCAAGGCCGCCGGCATCGCGCCGTGGACGTACGCGGGCAAGCACCCCCGCTACATGAGCTGGCCGCTGATCTCCACCGCGATCAAGCTCGGCGGACCGTCGGTGGCGATGGCGATCGACAACCTCGAGCCGAACGCGTGGAAGTCCGACGCGATGAAGGCGGCCGCCGACGCGTGGCACCAGATCGTGAAGGACAAGTACATCCTGGACGGTTCGCCGGGCCTGGACCACATCCAGTCCCAGACGGCCTGGTGCCAGGGCAAGGCCGCTTTCATCTCCTGCGGCTCCTGGCTGGAGAACGAGCAGGCGAAGGTCACCCCGGCCGGCTTCAACATGACCGTCGTGCCCACGCCCAGCCTGGGCACCGGCGACAAGCTGCCGTTCGAGGCGATCCGGGGCACCGCGGGCGAGCCGTTCATCGTCCCGGCCAAGGCCAAGAACCTCGCCGGCGGCCTGGAGTACATGCGGGTGATGCTGTCCAAGAAGGGCTCCCAGGACTTCACCAAGAAGGTCTCCAGCCTGCCCGTGGTCGCCGGCGCGACCGAGGGCGTCGAGCTGCCGTTCGGCCTGAGCACCGTGGCGAAGGCGTTGGACGCGTCCGGCTCGAACGGCTTCAACTGGGTCTACAACAACTACTACCGCAAGCTGGAGCGGGAGCTCGTTGACGCCGCCTGCGGCGAGTTCTTCAGCGGGCGGATCGGCCCGGCCGAGTTCCTCGACCAGTGCCAGAAGGGCGCCGACTCGATCGCCCAGGACAGCTCGATCAAGAAGTACAAGCGGGCCGCGTAGCCGTCAGGTGGGGGTGGGCCTCGGCCCGCCCCCACCGCCCCGGCCGGTTGGAGGAGGATCCCCCTCGTGCGACATGGCAAGTACCCGCTGATCATCGCGTTCCTGGTGCCGCCGCTGGCGCTCTACGTCCTGTTCGTGATCTCGCCGTACCTGCAGGCGTTCCAGATCTCGACGACGAGCTGGCTGGGCTACTCGGCCCAGGCCGACCCGGTCGGCCTGGCCAACTTCCGCGCCATGCTGCACGACGGCCGGGTGTGGAACGCGGTCAGCAACAACGCCATCCTGCTCGCCGTGGTGCCGGTGCTGACCATCGGACTCGGCCTGTTCTTCGCCACCATGCTGTCGATGGGTGGTCGCGGCGACCGGGCCGGGGTGACCGGGGTCCGCGGCGCCGCCGTCTACCGGCTGGTCTACTTCTTCCCGCAGGTGCTCTCGGTGGTCATCATCGCGCTGCTCTGGCGGGAGATCTACCACCCGAACAACGGCCTGCTCAACGGCGCGCTGCGCGCCGTCGGCCTGCCCACCCCGACCTGGCTCGGCGATCCGCGCACCGCCTTCTGGTGCGTGCTGGCGGTGATGGTCTGGAGCAACGTGGGCTTCTACGTGGTGCTCTTCGGTGCCGCGATGTCGGCCATCCCGCGGGACATCTACGAGGCGGTGCTGCTCGACGGCGCGTCCCGCTGGGTCACGCTGCGCCGGATCACCGTGCCGCTGCTCTGGGACACCGTGCAGGTCGCCTGGATCTACCTGGCCATCGCCGCGCTGGACGGCTTCATCCTGGTGCAGCAGATGACGAACGGGGGACCGAACTTCTCCTCCGACGTGATCGGGCTGCGGATGTACGAGACCGCGTTCGGCAGCGAGAGCAAGTTCGGGTACGCCTCGGCGATCGGCGTGGTGATGTTCTTCCTGACCCTCACGGTGGCGGTGCTGGCGCTGCGGGCCGCCCGGCGCGAGAGGATCGAATATTCGTGACCACCCTGGACAGGCCCGCCACGACGGGCGCCGAGCCGGGCCCGACCCGCCGCGACCCCGGGCCGCCCCGCCGCGAGCGGGGCGTGGTGAAGGTCGCGTCGCACGGCTTCCTGCTGGTCTGGGGCGCGCTGACCGTGCTACCGCTGCTGTGGATGTTCCTCAGCTCGTTCAAGAGCGACGGTGAGATCCTCTCCGACCCGTGGGGCCTGCCCGGCGCGCTGCGCCTGGAGAACTGGACCCGGGCCTGGACCGAGGCGCACATCGGCCGGTACTTCCTGAACAGCGCCATCGTGGTGGCCGGTTCGCTCACGCTGACGATGCTGCTCGGCGCGACCGCGGCGTACGTCTTCGCGCGCTACGACTTCCGCGGCCGTCAGCTGGCCTACTACCTGTTCGTCGGCGGCATGATGTTCCCGGTCTTCCTGGCCCTCGTGCCGCTCTTCTTCGTGGTCCGCAACGCCGGCCTGCTCGGCACCTGGACCGGCCTCATCCTGGTGTACGCGGCGTACTCCCTGCCGTTCACGGTGTTCTTCCTGACCGCGTTCTTCCGCACCCTGCCGACCGCGGTCGCGGAGGCCGCCCTGATCGACGGGTGTGGTCACTTCCGGCTCTTCTTCCGGGTGATGCTGCCGATGGCGCGTCCGGGACTGATCAGTGTGGCGATCTTCAACTTCCTGAGCCACTGGAACCAGTTCATCCTGCCGCAGGTGCTCATGCAGGGCGACGACTCGAAGTACGTGCTGGCCCAGGGCCTCACGGCGCTCGCGGTGAGCCAGGGCTACCAGGGTGACTTCAGCGGACTGTTCGCCGGTCTGACCATCGCCACGCTGCCGGTGCTGGTGGTGTACGTGACGTTCCAGCGGCAGATCCAGGCCGGCCTCACCGCGGGCCAGCTCAAGTGAGGCGCCGGGCGGTTTGGAGCCCGGCTTGACTGGTAGGAAATCTCCTACCTATTGTGGTGGCATGACCGTGACCCACGTGCAACTCCTCTCCGTGCCCGTCAGCGACCAGGACCGGGCCCGCGACTTCTACGTCGACGTCCTCGGCTTCGACCTCGTCTGGGACAACCCGATGGGGCCCGGCGGTCGCTGGGTCCAGGTCGCCCCGAAGGGCGCCGCGACGGCGCTGACCCTGGTCACCTGGTTCCCCACCATGCCACCCGGCTCGCTCAAGGGCCTGGTGCTGGAGACCGACGACCTCGACGCCGACGTGGCCCGGCTGCGCGAGCGGGGCGTGGTCTTCGCCGACGACGGCATCCAGACCGCCCCCTGGGGCCGGTACGTCACCTTCGACGACCCGGACGGCAACGGCATCGTGCTCCAGGCCACCCGTGTCTGAGGGGGACGTCTTCGCGGCGCTGGCCAACCCCACCCGGCGGGAGGTGCTCCGGCTGCTGCTCGAACGGGGTGAACAGCCGGTGCAGCGGCTCGCCGACCACTTCGAGATGCGCCGGCCCAGCCTCTCCGAGCACCTGCGGGTGCTCAAGGACGCCGGGCTGGTGACCGAACAGCCGGTCGGCCGGCAGCGGTTCTACGCACTGCGGCCCGAGCCGTTGCGCCAGGTGGCCGACTGGCTCGGCCCGTACGAGCAGTTCTGGCGGGCCCGCCTGGCCGACCTGCGCGAGGTGCTGGACGGCCTGCCCGATGACTGAGTCGACGGCGATCGCCCTCGACCAGTTCCTGCCGCACCCGCCGGCCAAGGTCTGGCGGGCGCTGACCGATTCTGATCTGCTGGCCCGCTGGCTCATGCCGAACGACTTCCGGCCCGTCCCGGGGCACCGGTTCAGCTTCCGCACCACCCCGCGACCCGGTCAGGGCTTCGACGGCGTGGTCCACTGCGAGGTGCTGGAGCTGGACGAGCCGCGCCGGTTGCGCTGGGCCTGGCGGGGCGGCCGCCTGGACACCGTGGTCAGCTGGACGCTGGTGCCCGAGGGGCGGGGCACCCGGCTGTTCCTGGAGCACTCCGGCTTCGACCCGGACGACCCGGTGCAGCGGCGCACGTTCACGCTCCTTGACGGCGGCTGGCGCAGTCACGTCTGGCGCCGCCTCGAGCAGACCCTCACCGCCCTGCCCTGACTCCGCGCGTTCCCGCCCTCCGCACCTTCCGACCTCCGCACCTTCCCGCCCTCCGGGCCTTCCCGCGCCCCAGGCCTCCGCGGCGCCGAGGGCGGTATCGCTTCGCACGCTACGAACTTGATGCCGTGAACGGTTCAGGCCCCGGGTCGGCGGTGCCGCGCGGGGCGGACTCCACGCTGAGTCGGCTGCGTCATCAAGTTCGCAGGTGGGGCCACACCTCGCCGTTCCTGACGGTGATGGTTTCTCGAGGTGCTTTGGAGCTGACGGCTCCAACGACTCAAGGGAGCGACAGCGGGATCCGGGGTCGGCATCCGTCGTGAGTCGGTGGTGATGTCAGGTCCAAAGGCGGAGTGGGGTTATGGTCCGCCGTCGCCCGTCGCCCGTCGCCCGTCGCCCGTCGCCCGTCGCCCGTCGCCCGTCGCCCGTCGCCCGTCGCCCGTCGCCCGTCGCCCGTCGCCCGTCGCCCGTC
>NZ_JBIAHQ010000013.1:0-71072 GCF_042870725.1 Micromonospora sp. NPDC006431 | reverse complement strand
CCGTCGGGCGCAGGGGCAGCGCGGGGCGCGGGGGTCAGGTGGTCGTCGAAACCAGGAGGGCGTGCAGGGCTGCCGGGTCGGTGACCTCGGGCAGGTCGCGGGCGGCGAGCCAGGCAGCCGCTACGGCTCCGTCGCCGGCCGTGTGCAGCGGCGCGTCCGGCCACCGGCGGGCGAGCTCGGCACGGACCGCGGCGCCGAGCGGGGTGTCCCCGGTGAGCAGCCCGCCGCCGAGCACCACCGGGTCGGCCGCGCCGGGCGGCCGGATCCGGGCCGCGTTCTCCGCGAGCAGCACGGCGGCCTCGCCGATGAGCGCCCGGGCGGTCGGCTCGCCCGCGCGGGCCGCGGTCACCACCAGGGGCGCGAGCCGGGCCAGTTCCACCGGCGGTCGCCGGGTCACCGCCTGCACGACCGCCTCGGCGGTCGCCCGCGGCCGGGCCGCCACCTCGGCCGAGCCGGTCAGCTCGGCGAGCACCCGGCCGGCCAGCTCGCCGGGCGGGTCGGCGCGGTCCAGGTCGGACAGCAGCCGGCGGACCGCCTCCCGGCCGAGCCAGAACCCCGAGCCGGCGTCGCCGAGCAGCCAGCCGTGCCCGTCCGCCGTGCGGTCCAGGCGCAGGTCGCGCACCTGAGCGGCGATCGCGCCGGTGCCCGCGATGAGCACGGTGCCGTCCGGGGCCGCGGTGCCCGAGGCGTACGCCACCAGGGCGTCGCCGTGCACCGCGTACGGGCAGCGCAGACCCGCGTCGGACCAGGTCTGGTCGAAGGCGGCCCGCCCCTGCGGGTCGGCGAGGAGCCGGCCGGCCCCGGCCAGCCCGATCACGCCGGCGCGTACCCGGGTCGGGTCGACGTCGGCGAGCGCGGCGCGCAGCGCGGCGAGCAGTTCGGCGGCGGCCCGCTCGGCGCCGTGGCTGGTCGGGTTGCCGCCGCCGGCCCGGCCCGTGCCGAGTCGTACGCCGTCGATGCTGACGGCGGCGGCGCGGGTGGACGTACCCCCGACGTCGAGGCCGACCACGACGGTGTCGGACATCCGCTTGGCCTCCCTGCGCTCGGGCGTAGTGGCTCTTCATGCTGGTCCGCCCGGAACGCCGAGGCAAGATCCACGGCCCGGTCGGCGGCTGTGCGCCAGGTAACAGTTTGAAAACTTCGCCCACGGCCTTGACACAGAGGGGGCGTCAGTAAGAACTTTTACCACTAACAGTAAACACTCTTTTCCGAAAGGCGTCCCATGGTTGATCACGAGGTGGACACTCCCGCGGGGACCGCGGTGGTCGACGCCGACGCGGTCGACCGGCGGGGTGCGGTGTCGGTCTCCTCCGACGGAGTGCTGGCCAGGGTCCGGGCCGGCGTCGGGGAGCTGACGGGGGCGTTGCGCCGGGTCGCCGAGCACGTGCTCAGCGACCCGGAGGCGGCGGCCCGGGCCACCATCGTGGAACTGGCCGAGCGCAGCGGCACCTCACCGGCGACCATCACCCGGTTCTGCCGGGCGATGGGCTTCGAGGGCTACGCCGACCTGCGGCTCGGCATCGCCGCGGAGACGGGCCGGGCGCGCTCGGCGGGCTGGACCGTCGACATCGGCCGGGAGATCCAGCCCAGTGACCCGCTGTCCCGGGTCCTCGACCAGATCATGGCCGCCGACACCCGCGCCATGCACGACACCGCCGCGCTGCTCGACCTCGCCGAGGTGGAGAAGGCGGCGGTGGCCATCGCCGGCGCGAGCCGGGTGAACATCTTCGGCGCCAGCGGCAGCGCGCTGGTGGGCGAGGAGATGCAGTTCAGCCTGCACCGCATCGGGGTGGCCGCCTGGGCCTGGAGCGACGTGCACGAGGGGCTGGCCAGCGCCGCCCTGCTCGGTGTCGGCGACGTGGCGCTGGGCATCTCGCACACCGGGCAGACCCGGGAGACCATCGAGTTGCTCGCGGAGGCGGGCAGCCGGGGGGCCACCACGGTCGCGCTGACCGGCTTCCCCCGCTCGCCGCTGGCCGAGCTTGCCGACATCGTGCTGGTCACCGCCAGCCAGGCCACCACCTTCCGGCCCGACGCGCTCTCCGCCCGGCATCCTCAGCTTGTCGTGCTCGACCTGCTCTACATCGCCGTGGCGCAGCGCACCCACGACCGCGCCCACGCGGCCTTCCGGCGTACCGCCCAGGCCGTCGACGGGCACAAGGCCGCGAAGGGGGGCACTTCATGATCAGCGCCCAGCGGTACGCGGACGCCGTCCGGCCGGTGCTCGACCGGCTGGTCGACACGCAGGCGGCGGCGGTGGACCGAGCCGTCGACCTGATCGCCGCCGGGCTGCGCGCCGGCGGGGTGCTCCAGGCCTTCGGCGCCGGCCACTCCGAGGCGTTCGCCGCCGAGCTGGTGGCCCGGGCCGGCGGGCTGGTGCCCACCAACCGACTCTCCCTGCACGACCTCGTGCTGCACGGTGACGCGCCCCGCGACGTGCTCGCCGACCCCAAGCTGGAACGCGACCCGGCCGTGGCGCACCAGCTCTACGCCCTCGCCGCGCCGCAGCCCGAGGACGTGTTCGTGGTCGCCTCCCAGTCCGGCATCAACGGCTCGGTGGTCGAGCTGGCGGCGCTGGTCCGGGCGCACGGCCACCCGTTGATCGCGGTCACCTCGGTCGAGCACACGGCACGGGTCGCCCCGCGGCACCCGTCCGGGCACCGGCTCGCCGACCTCGCCGACGTCGTGCTGGACAACGGCGCGCCGTACGGCGACGCACTGCTGCCGCTCGAGGGCGGCGGCGCGGTCTGTGCGGTCTCGTCGGTCACCGCGGCGCTGCTGGCGCAGCTGCTGACCGCCGAGGTCGTACGACGGTTCCACCAGGCCGGGGAGGTACCCCCTATCTACCTCTCCGCCAACGTCCCCGGTGGGGACGAGCACAACCTCGCCCTCGAGTCGCGGTACGCCGGGCGCCTCCGGCGCACCGCCTGACCCGACACCACAAGGAGAGACGAAGATGTCGGTTACTCCCGAGAACCTCGGCGACCTCAGCCGGCGGGCGCTGCTGCGGCGGGCCGCCGCGGCCGGCTTGCTCGCCACCCCGGCGATGGGCCTGCTCAGCGCCTGCGCCGGCAGCGAGCCGAGCAAGTCCGACGACGCCGGTGGCGCGAAGAGCAAGGACAACCCGTTCGGCGTCAAGGACGGCAGCGCGGTCAAGGTGGTCATCTTCAACGGTGGCCTCGGTGACCAGTGGGCGAAGGAAGACAAGGTCGTCTTCAACGCCAAGCACGCCAATGTCACGGTCAACATGAGCTCGACTCAGAAGATCAAGACCGAAGAGCAGCCGAAGATGGCGACGCAGCCGAGTGACCTGGTGATGAACTCGGGTGCGGACATGATGGACCGCAGCACGCTGATCAACGAGGGTGCCATCGAGCCGCTCGACGACCTGCTCACCGCCCCCGCGTGGGACGGCGAGGGCACCGTCGCCGACACCCTGCTGCCCGGCACGGTGTCCGACGGCACGCAGAACGGCAAGTTCTACGTCGTCAACGTCGCGTTCACGGTCTGGGGCAACTGGTACAACGCCGCCCTGTTCAAGAAGGAGGGTTGGCAGCCGCCCACGACCTGGGACGAGTTCTTCGCGCTCGCTCCGAAGATCAAGGCCAAGGGCATGGCACCGTACGTCCACGACGCGGTGCACGGCTACTACCCCCGCTGGGCGCTCATGGCGAGCATCTGGAAGACCGCGGGCAAGCAGGTGATCGTCGACATCGACAACCTCAAGGACAACGCCTGGAAGGCCGATGGCGTGCTCAAGGCGCTGGAGCCGTGGGAGAAGCTCGTCAAGGACAAGCTGCTGCTGCCGGGCAAGCTCGACCACACCCAGTCGCAGCAGGCCTGGCTCGACGGCAAGGCGGCGTTCATCCAGGTCGGCACCTGGCTGAAGAACGAGATGTCGGCGACCATCCCGCCGGGCTTCGAGCTCACGATCTCCGACTACTGGTCCAACCCGGGCGACAAGGCGCCGAAGGACGTGTTCGCCGCCTCCGGCGAGGGCTTCGTCGTGCCGAGCAAGGCCCCCAACAAGGCCGCCGCCAAGGAGTTCCTGCGGGCGATCCTGTCGAAGGAGGGCTCGGCCAAGTTCGCCGAGCTGACCAAGTCGCTGGCCTCCACCAAGGGCTCCGGCGACAACGTGCAGGATTCGGCACTGTCCAGCGCGAACGCCCTGATGAAGAACGGCGGCAGCGAGCTCATCTCGGTCAAGTTCCAGGACTTCTACGCCGACCTGGACAAGGAGAGCCAGAACCTCTCCGAAGAGCTGATGGCCGGCCGGCTCACCGCGCAGCAGTTCATCGACAAGATGCAGACGGCCGCCGACAAGGTCGCCAAGGACTCGTCGATCAAGAAGCAGACCCGCACCGCCTGATCCGTTCGAGAGAGGCAGTCCAATGCGGCACGGAGTCGCGCGTTTCGTCACGGGCTTCCTGGCCCTGCCTGTCGCGCTGTACCTGTTCTACGTGGTGTGGCCGTTCGTGCAGGCGGCGGGATACTCGCTGACCGACTGGGGTGGGTTCTCGGGCTCCCAGAACTTCGTCGGGCTGGACAACTACGTCCGGCTGCTCTCCGACGAGCTGATCCGGAAGGCTTTCTGGCACAACGTGTTCTTCCTGGTCACCGTGCCGCTGTTCACCATCGCGCTGGCCCTGGTCCTCGCGTTCCTGCTCAATGTGGGCGGACGCGAGGACAGGGCCGGCATCCGCGGGGTGTTCGGCTCCGGCCTCTACAAAATCATCTTCTTCTTCCCGCAGGTGCTGTCGCTGGTGGTCATCGCCGTCATGTGGCAGCAGATCTACCGGACCGACGGTCAGGGCCTGATCAACGGGATGCTCATCAAGATCGGGCTGGTCGACGCGGACAACCCGATCGCGTTCACCGCCGATCCGGAGCCCTTCCTCGGCGTACCGGCGGTGCTGTGGTGGCTGCTGCTCATCGCGGTGTGGAGCGGGGCCGGTTTCTACATGGTGCTCTTCTCCGCGGCGATGCAGTCGATCCCGAAGGACATCTTTGAGGCGGCGATCCTGGACGGCGCGAACCGGTTCCACACCTTCTTCCGGGTCACCCTGCCGCTGCTGCGGGACACCATCTCGGTCGCCTGGGTCTACCTGGGCTTCATCGCGCTGGACATGTACGCCCTGGTCTTCGTCATGACCCCGAGCCAGGGCGGCCCGAACCACGCCAGCGAGATCTTCGCGTCGGTGCTCAACTTCACCGCGTTCCAGAAGGGCCAGTACGGCTACGCCTGCGCGATGGGTGTCGCGCTGGCCATCTTCACGATCCTGCTGGCCGCGGCGCAGTTGAGGATCACCCGTCGTGACCGTATCGAGTACTGAAGGAGGCGCGACGATGAGCACGGCGACGCACGGTCTCGGCCGGGCCGACCAGGCCAGCCCGTCCCGCCCGGCACCCGTACGGCGGGCGGACGCCCGCCGGGCCGGAGTGGGTGCCCGGATCTTCAACGGCTTCTCCCACCTGTTCCTGGTGGTCTGGGCCGTGATGGTGGTCTACCCGTTGGTGTGGGTGGTGATGTCGGCGCTCAAGAGCGACTCCGAGGTCATCCGCGAGCCGCTGTCCCTGATCCCGAGCAAGCTGCACTGGGACAACTTCGCCCGGGCCTGGACCGAGGGGCACCTCGGGTCGTTCTTCCTCAACACGGTGCTGGTGCTGGCCGGCAGCGTCACGCTGACCATGCTGCTCGGCTCGATGGCCGCGTACGCCCTGGCGCGCTACGAGTTCCGCGGCAACCGGTTGATCTACTACATGTTCCTCTCCGGCCTGACCCTGCCGATCTACCTGGCCGCGGTGCCGCTGTTCAAGGGCGTCTACAACATGGGAATCACCTTCCCGCTGCTCGGCCCGAACAAGCACCTCATGCTGATCGTGGTCTACGTCGCCTGGTCGCTGTCGTTCACGATCTTCTTCATGCACTCGTTCTTCCGGACGCTGCCCGACTCGATCGCCGAGGCGGCCATGGTCGACGGGGCCTCGCACACCCGGGCCTTCTTCAGCGTGATGCTGCCGATGGCCAAGCCGGGCCTGATCAGCATCGGCATCTTCAACGTGCTCGGCCAGTGGAACCAGTGGTACCTGCCGACCCTGCTCATGCAGTCGGTGGCCGGCGAACCGAAGCATCAGGTGCTCTCCCAGGGACTGATCGAACTCTCCGTCAACCAGGGCTACAAGTCCGACTGGTCCGGCCTCTTCGCCGGCGTCACCATGGCCATGCTGCCGGTCCTGATCGTGTACATCGTCTTCCAGCGCCAGGTCCAGTCCGGCCTCACCGCCGGCGTCGGCAAGTAAGCCCCCGCCCCCTCGCCGGGCGGAGCGGGGCGCGGCGAGTGTCGGAGGGGCGAGGCAGAATCGCGTCCGTGCTGGTGGCGGTGGTGTCGGACGAGCGGGGCGGGGGAGTGCTGCAGCCCCTCGACCCCGCCGGCCGACCCGTCGGCCCGGCCGAGCCGGTCGCCGACCTCGCCGCCGCGGTGGCCGCCGGGGAGGCCGCCGGCCGCCCCCGCTGGGTCTGGGCCACCGGCGCCCCGCTCTACCCGGCGCTGCTGCGCGCCGGCGTACGGCTGGACCGCTGCCACGACGTCGAGCTCACCGAGGCGCTGCTGCTCGGGTACGCGGGCCGCTGGGGCGAGCCCCGGTCGCTCGCCGCCGCCTGGGCCCGGCTCACCGGCGCGCCGGTGCCGCCCGACCCGGCGCCCCGCCCGGCGGAACCCCCCGGTCACGGCCAGGGCGCACTCTTCGACCCGCCGTCCGGCCCGCCCGGCCCGGGCATCGAGGCGTTGACCCGGGTGTACGCGGACCAGCTCGACCGGATCGCGGCGACCGCGCAGCCCGGCCGGTTCCGGCTGCTGGTCGCCGCCGAGTCGGCCGGTGCGCTGATCGCCGCCGAGATGGGGGCGGCCGGCCTGCCGTGGCGCGCCGACGTGCACGACGCGATCCTCGCCGACCTGCTCGGCGAGGCGTCGCCGGTCGGTGGGCCGCCCCGCCGGCTGGCCGAGCTGGCCGCCCGGATCGCCGACGCGTTCGGCGTCCGCCAGTTGCACGCCGACTCCCCGGCCGAGCTGCTGAAGGCGTTCGCCCGGGCCGGCGTGGAGCTGCCGAACACCCGGGCCTGGGTGCTGCGCGGGGTGGAGCACCGGGCGGTGCCGCTGGTGCTCGAATACAAGGAGCTCTACCGGATCTGGACGGCGCACGGCTGGGCGTGGCGGGACGCCTGGGTCTCCGGCGGCCGGTTCCATCCCGAGTACGTGCCCGGCGGGGTGGTCTCCGGCCGCTGGGCCACCCGGGGCGGCGGCGCGTTGCAGATCCCGAAGGTGATCCGGCGTGCGGTGGTGGCCGACCCGGGCTGGGCGTTCGTGGTGGCCGACGCGGGGCAGCTCGAACCCCGGGTGCTCGCCGCGGTCTCCGGGGACGACCGGCTGGCCGCCGCCGGTGGCGCCGGGGACCTCTACGCCGCCCTGGCCCGGGACGCCTTCGCCGGTGACCGGGCCCGCGCCAAGGTGGCCCTGCTCGGCGCCATGTACGGACAGACCGGTGGCGCGGCGGTGCCCGCCCTCGCGGTGCTCAAGCGCAACTACCCGACGGCGTTCGGATACGTCGAGGCGGCCGCCCGCACCGGTGAGGCGGGCGGGCTGGTGCGGTCGTGGTTGGGGCGTACCTGCCCGCCCGGCTCGGTGGGCTTCGGCGACGGGGAGGAGGCGGACCCGGACACCGGGGCGGACCCGCAGGGTCCCCGGGCCCGGGCGGCCCGGTCCCGGGGCCGGTTCACCCGCAACTTCGTCATCCAGGCCACCGCCGCCGAGTGGGCGGCCACGTTGCTGGCCACCCTGCGCACCGCGCTGGCCGGCACCGGGGCGGAGCTGGTGTTCTTCCAGCACGACGAGGTGATGGTGCACTGCCCGGCCGAGCAGGCCGAGACGGTGGCGGCGGCGGTCACCGCCGCGGGCGCCCGGGCCGCCGGGCTGCTCTTCGGAGACACCCCGGTCCGGTTTCCGCTCGACCTGTCCATCGTCGACTGCTACGCCGACGCGGCATAGTCACCACAAATTTCCGTTTTGCCCCGCTACCCGCTCCCGGTGGCGCTCGTTGGTCCGGTGTGCGTACGACGGGACGGACCGGGCGCGGCTGCCCCCGGTCCGTCCCCCTGGTCGAGGGGGCACCGCTGAACCGGATCGCAGGAATGATCATCGCCGCTGGTGGGGGCCGTCGAATCGGCGGACCCGAGGCGTTGCTGCACCAGGGGGAGAAGCCCCTGCTGAGCCAGCTGGTCGACACGATGCGCGAGGCGGGCTGCGAGCAGGTCGTGGTCGTGCTGGGCGCGGCGGCCGACCAGGTCCGCGAGACGGCGGACCTGACCGCGGCCACCGTGGTGGTCAACCGGGCCTGGGGGACCGGGGTGGGCTCCTCGATCCGGGCCGGGCTGGCCGCGCTGACCGACGAGGGGATCGAGGCGGTGGTGGTGGTGCCGGTGGACATGCCCGGGCTCACCACCGGCGCGGTCCGCCGGGTGGCCGCCCTGCCGTACCCGGACGTGCTGGTCTGCGCCACCTACGACGGACTGCGCGGCTACCCGATGGTGTTCGGTCGCCGGCACTGGTCCGGGATCGCGACCCTGGCCAGCGCCGACGTCGGGGCCCGGCCGTACCTGCTGGCGCACAAGGACCAGATCGTCGACATCGCCTGCGACTCGGTGGCCGACGGCAGCCGGATCGACAGCCCCGAACTGATGGCCCTCTACGGCCTCAGCATCCCGGAACAGCGGGTCGGCGTCTGAGTCGGAGACCGGCCGGTGGAACGCCGCCCGGCACCCGTTCGGGCAAGCTGCCCGTCCCGGTGGCCAAGCCGTGGCCGCCGATCCGTCGGTTCTGTCGGACGGACAGTCAGTGCTCCCCTACCTGGTGTGACCGGGGCCGTCCCGAAGCCGTCGCTCCTGGTATACAGGGCCAGCCGACAGGCGCGGCATCACCACGGGGAGGGCAAAACATGGCGCACGAGCCCACCGATTTCTTCCGCCGGTCGCCGGCCTGGTCCCGCCGTACCCTCCTCGGCGCGGGTCTGGCCGCGGGCACCCTGCCGCTGCTGGGCGGTCCGGTCGAGGCGGCAGACCCGGGTCCACAGTGGGTGACACCGGCCGGGGCGATCCCGGACCTGATCGACCCCTCCGCCGAGCTGAGCCTACCCCTGCCGGGCGACATGATCGGCAGGTCGCCCCGCGTGAAGGCCGCCGACCTGCGCAAGCTGGCCCCGACCGGCCGGTCGTCCGAGCCAGGCGATGGGCGGACGCTCGCGGCGACCGCGGCCCTCCCGTTCCAGTTCCGGTACGACGACTTCGAGATCCGGGAGCTGCCGGTCGAGCTGCGGCCGTACTACCGCAGCACCCCGATGCCGCTGGTCGACACCGGGACGCACGACGCGCAGGGCGTGCGGATGATCCTCACCGGAGGCAAGCTGCACGATTTCCCGGTCGGTCAGGCGCAGTACGGCCTGGCGCTGCTGGAGAGCCACCGGCTCACCGGCACGCTGGAGTATCTGAACCGGGCGATCAAGCAGGCGCAGCGGCTCGCGGACCGGCGGGTGCTGCGCGATGGGGCCTGGTTCTTCCCGCACGGCTTCGACTACATGCTGCACGCCACCTACGACCTGTTCCGGCCGCCGTGGTATTCGATGATGGCGCAGGGGCAGGCGCTCAGCCTCTTCACCCGGCTGTACGAGGTGACCGGCAACTCCTCCTGGCGGACCGCCGCCGACGCCACCTTCGCCTCGTTCCTGCTGCCGCCGGTCGCCGGGAAGCCCTGGGGGGTCCACGTCCAGGACGGGCTGCTCTGGCTGGACGAGTACCCGCACCCGCTCCAGGTGCGGGGCGACCGCACCTACAACGGGCACATGTTCTCCGCGTACGGGCTGTGGGACTACTGGATCCTGACCCGGGATTCAAACGCCAAGCTGCTGCTCCAGGGTGCCCTGACCACCGCCCGCGACGCATATGCGGCCATTCGCACCCGGGGCTGGCGCAGCCAGTACTGCCTGCTCCACGGCAAGGACTCGAACCTGTACCACGCGACGCACAGCATCCAGCACGCGCAACTCTTCGCCATCACCGGCGACGAGTACTTCGCCCGCATCGCCGACCTGTTCTACTCGGACTTCCCGCCACACTCGGTGCGTGCCAACGTGCGCCTGACGGCCGGTACGCACACCGGCTACCGGTTCTCCAGCACCGGCACCGTCCTGGCCAGCCGCACCCTCAAGCTCAGCCGCGCCAGCAGCGCGCCCTGTGTGGAGCGGCAGAAGATCCGGAACCGGACCGGCATCTGGTATCTGATCAACGCGGGCAGCTTCTCCGGCTACCACGTGCTGGAGACCCGGGGAGCGCGGTACGCGGTCGGATCCAACGCCGCCATGGCGTACCTCATGCCCCGGGTGGCCACGGTCGTCCCCGCGTCGCTGACGGCCTACACCATCGACCCGAACGGAATGATGACATCGGTCGTCACCGACCACCATGCCGGTGAGCCGGTCAGCTACGACATGCGGGCGGTGCTCAACGGCGTGGAGCACCTCCGGTTGGCCTCGGGTCCGTACGCGGGACGGTGGGTCGGCTTCTCCGCCCTCAAGCAGGGCTAACGCGGAGGCCAGCCCAGCGCGAACAGGGCGGCGGCGTTGCCCCAGCAGACCGCGCGCAGCCAGTCGTCCCCGAGGTCGAGGCGTTCCAGCCCGGCGAGCTGCTCCGCGTACGGGTACGGAATGTTCGGGAAGTCGCTGCCCAGCAGCACCTTGCCGGCCAGCCCCAGCTCACGCAGCCGGGGCAGGTCCGCCGCCGGGAACGGCTCGAAGCGGTCGAAGAACGAGGTGAACGCCATGGTGGTGTCCAGGCAGACCCGCTCATACTGCTCCGCGAGATCCAGGAAGTCGGCGTAGTCCGGCGCACCCAGGTGCGCCACGATCGCGGCCAGCCGGGGATGCCGGGCGAGCACCGCCGCGAACGGTTCCGGTCCGGTGTGGGCGGTGCCGACCGGCGCGTGCCCGGCGTGCACCACCACCGGCACCCCGGCCTCGGCCAGCAATCCCCATACGGGATCGAGTGCCGGGTCGGTCGGCCGGAACGCGCCTACCTGGATGTGCACCTTGAACACCCGCGCTCCGGCGTGCAGCGCCTCTGCGACGTAGCGGACCGCGCCGGGTTCCGGGAAGACGGTGGCCGAGGGGAGGCAGCCGGGGGTGCGGGCGGCGAAGTCGAGCGTCCACCGGTTCAGCGACTGCGCCATCCCGGGCCGGTGCGCGTACGCCAGCGCGGTGAACGCCCGCACGCCGAGCCGGCGCAGGTGGGCCACCCGCTCGGCGTCGCTCCACCGGTACCGGATCGGCCACTCGGTGCCGACCAGCGGGCCGGCCGCGTCGAAGTACGCCCACACCTTGCGCAGCAGCCGGGGCGGCAGGAAGTGGGTGTGCACGTCGGCGAGCCCGGGCAGGCCCAGCCGCCGCCAGAACGCCGGCACTGCGGCGTCCTCACCCGGCGGGCCGGCGTGGTCCGCCGGCCCGGCCGTCGCCGGCGACGCGGCGGCCGGCCCGTCGAATGAGGTCACACCTGGATGTTGAACCGTTGCAGCACCGACGGGGCGACCAGCCCCACCGCGGCGAGCACCGCGAGGATGGTCATCGCCGCCCGCAGCACGATGGTCTCGGCCTTGCTCCCGGTCCGCAGCGCGATGCTGTTGGGCAGGCCGATCATCGTCCACATCCGCCGCTTGATCGGGATCGGCCAGAGGATCGGCACCCCGGCCCGGGTGATCATGTCGCCGAGGATGTGGACGAAGCAGCCCACGCCGACCGCCGTGCCGATGAGCGGATAGCCCCGGTCGCCGGGGAGGTTGGCGAAGGTGAACCAGGCTGCCCCGGCCGACACGAGGGTGACGATCACCCAGCCGGCCCGCTCGGCCCACCCGTCGAAGAGGCCGCGCAGCGCCAGCCCGATCATGAAGAAGAGGATGCTGACCACCGCCCACTTGCCGTAGTGGGCGCAGAGCGCGGTGGTGCCCCAGCCGACCAGCACGGTGAACGGAATGGTGTGGGTCAACGTGCGGTGCCCGTTGTTCCGCTTCGGATCCTTGCTGAGCTTCGTGGCGTAGTAGACGCCCAGCGAGAGTTTCTCCACCACCTCGGCGATGAACAGGCTGACCACGCCGAAGGTGCGGGCCACGGTGGCGCCGCCCTGGTTGCGGGTCACCTTGCCGGAGAGGTCGAGGTCGGGGAAGAGTGCCCCGCCCGCGCAGACCGCCGTGCCCACCGCCAGCGCCAGCGGTGTCTGGTGGTAGTCGGCGAACTGGTCCAGCGCCCAGGAGCCGGTCAGCCACACCGCCGCGCCGGACAGCGCGTGGGACGGTCCCATCATCTCGGTTCGCCCTTCCCCGGAGGTCTTGATCGACAAAACTACGTCACTGTAGTTTCGCCGCCTGGTGAGGGGCATCACCCGGACGGTCCACTGAGGAGAGGTGCGGGACCGGTCCCGCGGACCAGCCGGATCACCAGGCAGTATGTCGCCGCGGGCCGGGCGGAACTGTCGGCGATGCGACGCGCGTCAGCTCGCGGCCTCGGCCAGCAGGTTTCCGTCCGGGATGGTGATGGCGGCTCGGCCGCCGGTCAGCAGCGCGGCCGCCCGGCCGGCCTGGAACGCGTCGTGCTCCCGGCGGGCGGCGGCGTAGCTGCCGGCGGTCCGGGCGGCGACGGTGGCCCAGCCGTACCGCTCGGCGACCATGGTGCGGGCGCGGCGGGCCACCCGGCGGGCGAAGACCTCGTCGCCGAGGAGCCGGTCGACCGCGCCGGCCAGGGCGTCCGGGTCGCTGTGCGGGAAGGTGAGCCCGGTGATGCCGGGCTCGACGATCTCGGCGAGCCCGCCGGTGCGCGCCACCGCGAGCGGCGCCCCGGCGGCGGCCGCCTCCAGGGCGACCATGCCGAACGGCTCGTAGAGGCTCGGGACGACGGTGGCGTCGGTGGCGGCGAGCACCGCGGGCAGTTGGGTGGTGTCCATGAAGCCGGCGAACCGGACGGTCTCCCCGAGGTGCAGCTGTCGCGCCTGGTCGACCAGGTCCTCCCGGTACGGCCCGTCGCCGGCGATCACCACGCGCAGCCCCGGGTGCCGGTCCCGCAGATACGGCACCGCGTGCACCAGGTGCTGCACGCCCTTCTCGTAGACCAACCGGCCCGCGTACCCGACCAGGGGACCGGTGCCGGCGAAGCGGGCGCGGGCGGAGGCGACCGCCCGGGGGCGGGCCCGCCAGGCCCGGTCGTCGACCCCATTGGGTACCACGTCGATCGACCCGATCGGCACGTCGAACAGCCGCGTCACCTGGTCGCGCATGTAGCCGGAGCAGGCGATCACCCGGCCCGACTCGGCGGCCAGCCAGTGCTCGACGCCGTGGATGGTGCGGTTCATCTCCTCGGGCAGCCAGCCCTGGTGCCGGCCGGCCTCGGTGGCGTGGATCGTGGTGACCAGGGGTAGATCGAGGTGCTCGGCCAGGGTGACCGCGGTGTGCGCGACCAGCCAGTCGTGGGCGTGGATGACGTCGTACCCGCCGGTCGCGGCGGCGCGCAGCGCGGCCCGGGTGAGGGTGTGGTTGAACGCCATGGTCCAGGCCAGCAGCGAGTCGGTGGCGAGCGGGAACCGGACCGGGTCCTCGGCCGCCCGCAGGATCCGCACCCCGTCGGCGTACTCCTCCAGGGGTGCGCCCTCGGCGTGCCGGGTGACGACGGTGACCTCGTGGCCGGCGGCGGCCAGCGCGACGGAGAGGGCGTGCACGTGGCGGCCGAGGCCGCCGACCAGCACGGGCGGATATTCCCAGGAGAGCATCAGCACCCGCAGGTGCCGGGCGGGCTGGAGGTCGATCACTTCGGCGTCAGCGGACATGCGGCCCCCTTGAGTTGTGTCTCCCGCACCACGCCACGGCCGCCCACCGCACCGGGGGCCGCCGTCCGCGCCCGGGGTCGCAGCCCATCCTGCCGAGCGGTCGATAACCGGCGGAGACGCGCTGATTGCCGGGATGTAACGCGTGGTCAGCGCCGGCGGACGCGGAGCAACTCCGCGACCGACCAGGCCTGGAACGGGCAGCCGGTGGCGGTGTGCGGCGGGTCGCCGTCGGCGGTCTCGCTCACCGAGCCCAGGCCGAACTCCGTCAGATGCCCGTCAAGACCCACGAACAGGTCGTCGGTGGGCAGCCCCGCCCGGCGGTACGCGTCGGCGAACGGCCCGATCAGCCACGGCCAGACGGTCCCCTGGTGGTAGGCGGCGTCCCGCTCCGCCGGCCCGCCCCGATGCCGGCCCACATAGCCGGGGGAGTCGGGGGCGAGGCTGCGCGGGCCGAGCGGGGTGAGCAGCGCCTCGGCGATGCGGCGCAGCGCCGCCGGGTCCGGTTCGAGGGGGGCGTACGGCAGCGACCAGGCGAGCAGCTGGTTGGGGCGGAGCAGGTCGTCGTCGTGGTGCGCCGCCCCACCGAGGGGGTACGCCGGGGCGGGCGCGTCCACCGCGTCGTGCAGCCAGCCCAACGGAGCGGGGAACCGCGCCCGGAACGCGGCCGACGCCCGGGTGTGCAGTCCCCACAGCGCGGTGGCGTCCCGCCCGACCAGCTCGGTCAGCTCGGCGACCCCGGCCAGTCCGTTGACCCAGAGCGCGTTGACCTCCACCGGCTTGCCGGTGCGCGGCGTCACCGGCGCTCCGTGCACCCGGGCATCCATCCAGGTCAGCGCGGTGCCGGGGGTGCCGCCCTGGGTGATCAGTCCGTCCGTCGGGTCGGCCCGGATGCCGTAGCGGGTGCCGGCCAGGTGCGCCTGCACCACCGCGTGCAGCGCGGGCAGCAGCTCGTCGCCGAGGTCGGTGTCGCCGGTGACGGTGACGTGCCGGGTCACCGCGTGCAGGAACCACAGCGTCGCGTCGACCGTGTTGTACTCCACCCGCCCCGTGTCGGCGGTGTTGGACAGCATCCCCTCCGACAGGGTCGCCGCGTAGGCGCGCAGCAGTGCCCGCCCCTCGTCCGCCCGGTTGGTGGCCAGGAACAGGCCCTCGTAGGAGGTCATGGTGTCCCGTGACCAGGCGCCGAACCACGGGTAGCCGGCCACCACGTCGGGGCCGGTGCCGGTGCTGACCACGAACGCGTCCGCCGCCAGGGCCAGGGTCGCCGCCACCGGGTCGTCCGGTTTCGCCGCGGCCACCACCGCCCGGTTGCGCCGTCGCGCCGCCTCGACCAGCGCGGTCGCCGGCGGCGGCTCCTCGGCCAGGTCGTCCGCCCAGGCCAGCACCGGGACCGTGTCGCCGGGGGAGTCCAGGGTGCCGGAGAAGCGGCCCGCGTACCAGAGGTCCTCGTCCGGGTTGAGGCCGCGGGCCGCCTCCTCCCGGTGGCGTACGCCGAGCCACCACTGCCCCTCGGGCACCCAGTCCGGCCCGGCCAGCCGGAAGGCGCCCTCGACCACCGCCCCGCCGGCCGCCGGCTCCAGGCTCGGGGCCGGCCCGTCCGCCCGGCGCTCCCCGTGCGCGTCCCGCCAGGTGCAGGCCGCCGCCAGGTCCAGCCGCACCGGGCCGCCGGAGACCAGCCGGTGCACCACCGCCACGCAGGGCCGTCCGTAGGCCATGGCGATCTCCCGCTCGATCACCACGTCGCCGATCCGCCACCGCCAGCGCGGCACCCCGTCGACCAGGTCGAACCGCTCGAGCAGTTCGTAGCCGCGCGGGTCGACCACCCCGGAGGACCACTCGTGGGCGCCCAGCCGGACCCGCTGCCCGGAGGGCAGGGTCACCGCCGGGTCCAGGCTGACCAGGCCCACCTTCCGGGAGGCGGGGGTTTCCCCGGCCACCACCAGCAGCCCGTGGTAGCGGCGGGTGCGCAGCCCGCTGACCGTGCCCATGGCGTAGCCGCCCCGGCCGTCGGTGACCAGCCACTCCCGGGCCGACCCGGCGGCGAGGTCCCCGCAGACCTGCGGGCCGAAGCGAATCTCGATCAACTTTCCTCCACCGGCGGCGAGGTGCTACACGCCACGACGACAATGGCCGCTGTGGTGAAGTACCCAGGCGGCGTCGAAGATGTGCAAATGCTCACCGACCGCCCGACCTCCGCGACCCCCGACCCCGAGCGGCACCGGCTCGCCCAGACCGACGCCGGGGCGCAGGACTGGCGCGCATGGGGTCCCTATCTGTCCGAGCGGGCGTGGGGGACGGTTCGGGAGGACTACAGCGAACACGGCACGGCGTGGGACTACTTCCCCCACGATCATGCGCGCTCCCGAGCCTACCGGTGGAACGAGGACGGGATGGCGGGCGTGTGCGACGACCGGCAGACCTTCTGCTTCGCGCTGGCACTGTGGAACGGTCGGGACCCGATCCTCAAGGAGCGGATGTTCGGCCTGGGCGGCGACGGCGGCAACCACGGGGAGGACGTCAAGGAGTACTGGTGGTACGAGGACTCCACCCCCACCCACTCCTGGATGCGCTGGCGCTACCACTACCCGCAGGCCGCCTTCCCGTACGACGAGCTGGTCGCGGTGAACGCGCTGCGCGGCCGGGACGACACCGAGTACGAGCTGGTCGACACGGGGATCTTCGACGAGGACCGGTACTGGGCGGTGACCGTCGACTACGCCAAGGCGTCCCCGACCGACATGTGCGTCCTGGTGACGATCGCCAACCGGGGGGACCGGGACGACACCCTGCACGTGCTGCCCACCCTGTGGTTCCGCAACACCTGGGGGTGGGGACTTCCCGGTGGCGACCGGGTGCCGCGGATGGTCGGCTTCGAAGCCGGCGCGGGGCCGGGCCCGGCGGCCGGGGCCCGGCTGGTCGGTGAGCACTGGGTGCTCGGGCAGATCCGGCTGGAGGGCGACGGCACGCCCGTCCCGCTGCTCTGCGACAACGACACCAACGCCGAGCGGCTCTGGGGGCTGCCCGGGCGGTCGCCGTACCCGAAGGACGGGATCAACGACCACGTGGTGGCCGGCGCGGCCACCGTCAACCCGGACCGGGAGGGCACCAAGGGCGCCCTGCACTACGTGCTCGACGTGCCGGCCGGTGGGCAGCGGCAGATCCGGTTGCGGCTGACCCGGACCGCCCCGCCGCCGGCGAGCCCGCCGCCGCCCCCGGCGGATCTCGGGGACGACTTCGACAGCGTGGTGTGGGCGCGGCGCGCCGAGGCCAACCGCTTCTTCGCCGGGGTCATCCCCGTCGCGGCGACCGCCGACGAGGCGCTGGTGGCGCGGCAGGCCATCGCCGGGCTGATGTGGGGCAAGCAGTTCTACCACTTCGACGTGAAGCGGTGGCTGGAGGGCGATCCGGGCTCGGCGCCACCCCCGGCCGGGCGTCGGCACGGGCGCAACAGCGCCTGGTGGCACATGAACAGCTTCGACGTGATCTCCATGCCCGATCCGTGGGAGTACCCCTGGTACGCGGCCTGGGACCTGGCCTTCCACTGCATCACCATCGCCCGGGTCGACCCCGGCTTCGCCAAGGAGCAGCTGCTGCTCCTGCTCCGCGAGTGGTACCTGCACCCCAACGGGCAGATCCCGGCGTACGAGTGGGCGTTCGGGGACGTGAACCCGCCGGTGCACGCCTGGGCGGCGCTGAAGGTCTTCGAGATCGACGGCTCCCGGGACCACGAGTTCCTCGCCCGGGTGATGCACAAGCTGCTGCTCAACTTCACGTGGTGGGTCAACCGCAAGGACACCGGCGGCAACAACGTGTTCGAGGGCGGCTTCCTCGGGCTGGACAACGTCGGCCCGTTCGACCGGTCGGCCGCGCTGCCGGTGGCCGGGGTCCTCGAACAGTCCGACGGCACCGGCTGGATGGCCATGTACGCGCTCAACCTGCTCGACATGGCCATCGTGCTGGCGGAGCACGACCGGGCGTACGTGGACACCGCGACCAAGTTCTTCGAGCACTTCGCGTACATCGCGGCGGCGGCGTACCAGCAGGGGCTCTGGGACGACGAGGACGCCTTCTTCTACGACGTGCTGCGGCTGGCCGACGGCAGTCAGGTGCCGCTGAAGGTCCGCTCGGTGGTGGGGTTGCTGCCGCTCGCGGCGGTCACCCGGCTCACCGCGCGTACCCTGCGCCGGCTGCCCGAGCTGGGTGCCCGGCTGCGCTGGTTCCTCACCAACCGTCCCGAGTTCGCCGACGTGGTCGGCGCCCGCCGGCTCGGCCCCGACGGGCGGCAGCAGCGGCTGCTGTCCATGGTCGGTCCCGACCAGATGGTCCGGCTGCTCGCCCGGATGCTCGACACCGACGAGTTCCTCTCCGAGTACGGCCTGCGGACGCTGTCCCGCGCCCACCTGGACAAGCCGTTCACCGTCACCCTCGGCGGGCAGGAGTTCAGCGTCGGTTACGAGCCGGCCGAGTCGACCAGCGGCCTGTTCGGCGGCAACTCCAACTGGCGCGGCCCGATCTGGATGCCGACCAACTTCCTGCTGATCAGCGCGCTGCGGGACTACGCCGCCTTCTTCGGCGACGACCTGCAGGTGGAGTACCCGACCCGCTCCGGGCAGAAGCGGACCCTGGACGAGATCGCCGATGATCTCTCCGCCCGGCTGATCGCGCTGTTCACCCGGGACGGCTGGGGCCGACGGCCGATCTACGGCGCCTGCCAGCTCTTCCAGACCCACCCCGACTGGCGGGACCTGATCGCCTTCCCGGAGTACTTCCACGGCGACAACGGCGCCGGGCTCGGGGCGTGGCACCAGACCGGGTGGACCGCGCTGGTCGCCGACCTGATCCTCACCCTGCGCCGCTGACGTGCCGGCGCGGTCGGAAACCCGGATGTCGCGGCTGTCCCGGCGCAGTAGCGTGTCCCGGTCCGTTACGGGAAGGGGTACGCGATGCGACAGCGCCGGGAAGCCAAGGTGCTCGTCTTCGACGCCGACGACACGCTCTGGGAGAACAACGTCCTCTTCGAGCGGGTGATCCACGACTTCCTCACCTGGCTGGACCACCCGACGCTGGACCGGGCGGAGATCCGGGCCGTCCTCGACGACATCGAGCGGGCCAACGCCGTCGCGCACGGCTACGGCAGCAAGGTCTTCCTGCACAGCCTGGGCGAGTGCCTGGAAAAGCTGCGGGAGCGCCCGGCGACGGAGCGGGAGCGCGCCGAGATCGAGAGCCTCGCGGCGGCGCTGGTGGGCCACCAGGTGGAGCTGATGCCCGGCGTGGCGGAGACCCTGGACGACCTGGCCACCCGGCACGAGTTGCTGCTGCTCACCAAGGGGGAGCGGGAGGAGCAGCAGCGCAAGCTCGACGCCTCCGGGCTGCTGCACCACTTCCGGGCCGCGCACATCGTGCGGGAGAAGGACGCGGACACCTATCGCTGGTTGGCCTGCGAACACGGCTTCGACCCGGCCAGCGCGTGGATGATCGGCAACTCCCCGCGTTCGGACATCCTGCCCGCCCGGGCCGCCGGCATGAACGCGGTCTTCATCCCGAACGAGAACACCTGGGTGCTGGAGCACGACGAACTCGACCCGGGCGACCATGGGGTGATCCGGTTGGCCGCTTTCCCCGACCTGCGCCAGCACTTCTGATCGGCGGGTAACGTCCCGCCTGTGCCGTTGACCTTTCCCTCGCACCTGGCGCCCGTGCTGCCGCTGAAGCTGTGGCGACCGCGCTGGTTCGACGGGGTCGCCCTGGCCACCGGCTCCGTCGCGCCGGACGTCGGCTACCTGTTCACCGGCACGCGGTTCGAGCTCGGTCAGCGTACGCACACCCTCGGCGGGCTGCTGTGGTGGTGCCTGCCGGTCGCGCTCGCGTACGCCTGGATCGTCCGCCGGGTGATCGCCGGCATCGCGGTGCACCTGCCCGGCGAGCGCCTCTTCGCCTGGCGGGACCACGCCGCGCTGGGCGGGGTCCGGCATCCCTGGCAGGTCACCGTCTGCTCGGCGCTGATCGGTGCGTTCAGCCACGTCGGCTGGGACCGGATGACCCACAGTGACCGCTGGCCGCGGCTGCTGGGCATCGTGGACTTCCACGCGCTGACCAGGCTCTACTGGTGGCAGTTCTCCGACGTGCTCGGCACGGTGGCGGGCGCCGTCGTCGTGGTCGCCCTGGCGGTGCGTGCCGCCCGCCGGCAGGAGATCTTCGACGGCGCACGACCACCCGCGCCGCCGGCTCGGCCCGGCCGGTTCTGGGCGGTCGCGCTGCCGGTGGCCGCGCTCGGGGCGCTGCTGCTGCCCGGCCTGCCCGCAGCCGCCGTACCGGCGCCGGCCGGGGTGCGGCTGCTGCACCTGGGGGCGCTCGCGTTGATCGCCGGAGCCGCCGCGGCCGGCGGCCTACGTCCGGTCCCGCCGCCCGCGACGCGCGACGGACACCTCGCGGACAAACAGCGCCAGCCCAGCTGACCCTGTTACACGAACATGCCGTATTTCGACATTGGCATCAATCACATTCTCCCGGCGCTGGGGAACCTTGTTCGCCCTGCGAGAAGGTGCCTAACCTGAGCCCGCGTTCACGACTCTTCGGGGTGAGTCGGGGACGCACCGAAGTCCGGTAGTTGGGCACCGTGGAGCTGAGTGCAGGCGGGCCGGCTCGCCGTGTTGAGCCCGGCGTGGGCGTCGTGCCACGCCCGCCGCGCTCGCAACGGCGAATTCCGCTACCACGCCGGACGGCTGGGGGTCAGGACCGGGGAGTTGCGGACCCGGTCCTGACCCACCCCGGCCTCTCCCCGCGCGTCTCCCGTCTCCGGCGCCCCGCTAGCAGATTGTGCGAAAAGTCGCGCTTCCCGGGACTGTGCGGATAAGCACGAAGTGCGATGATCCCCCGAATGAAGCGGAGATCTCTGTTCATCGGTGCGGCGGCCGGCGTGACGGCACCCGTGCTCGCCGCCGGCGCGACCCCCGCAGCGGCCCGACCCAGGGGCGCCACGGCCACCAGCGGCACCGCCGTGCCCGGTCCCAAGCGCCAGTGGCCGGTCGCCCCAGACAACAAGGCCGCCCGCCTGACCACCCTGCCGCCGACAACACAGCAGGTCATCATCGTCACGGGGAACAGCTACACCACCACTTACGCCACGTTGGAGACGTTCCAGCGGATCCGCGGCGTCTGGACCCCGATCTCCGCGCCACTGGCCGCCCGGATCGGCAGCAACGGCTTCAGCGACAACCACCTCGAGGGCGTCCCCAACACTCCGACCGGCGTCTACTCCATCGGCCCGACCATGTACGGCATCGCGGCCAACCCGGGCGTCAGCTACCCCTACCACCGGCTGGTCACCAACGACTGGTGGAACGAGAACCCGGATTCGCCGGCCTACAACAGCTTCCAGCACACGGCCACCAACCCCGGCGGCTACAGCGAGGCCCTCTGGCGGGAGACGCCGGCCTACACGCACTTCGCCGTGATCACGTACAACATGGCCCCGAACGTCGCCACGCCGGTGCCCGGCGCCGGCAGCGGGATCTTCCTGCACGAGTTCAGCAAGACACCGTCCGGCCCCACCGCCGGCTGCGTCAGCCTCTCGCACGGCGACCTGGTGAGCGTGCTCACCTGGCTGAAGCCGGAACTCATGCCCCGCATCGTGCTCTGCCCCGCGCAGAACCTCAGCCGCTACTGAACCGCCCCGCGGACGGCTACGCTGACCGTCCACCCAGAGCCTCCGGCCGCACCCGGCCGGAGGCTCTGCGGCACGCCGGCCCACGAACCACCCGGGGGACCACCCAGCTCATGGACACGATCAGCACCGGCCAGCCCTCCGGCGGCGAGGCGACCACCACCTGCTACCGGCACCCCAAGCGGGAGACGCTGCTGAGCTGCACCCGCTGCGACCGCCCCATCTGCCCCGACTGCCTGCGCGAGGCGCCGGTGGGGCACCGCTGCCCGGAGTGCGTACGCGACGAGAACCGCACCGTCCGCCAGGCCCGCACGGTCTTCGGCGGCCGGGTGGCCGCCCGACCCGTGGTGACGTACGTGCTCATCGGGCTCAACGTGCTGGCCTACCTGGCCGAGCTGGTCCGCCCGGCGATCCTCGACCAGTTCGACAGCCTGGGCACCGGGCTGGTCGACGACGCCGGCCAACGGTACGTCGACGACGGCGGCGCCTACGACGGATACCAGCTCATCGGCATCGCACACGGCGAGTGGTACCGCCTGATCACCTCCGCCTTCCTGCACCAGCTGCCCACCCAGGGCATCCTCGGCATCCTGCACATCGTGTTCAACATGTACTGGCTCTGGGTGCTCGGCCGGGTCATCGAGGAGCGGCTGGGCGCCGTGCGCTTCCTCGCCGTCTACCTGCTCGCCGCGCTCGGCGGATCGGTCCTGGGCTTCCTGGTCTCCCCGCACCAGGCCGCCGTCGGCGCCTCGGGCGCGGTGTACGGGCTGGCCGGCTGCTACTTCGTCCTGACCCGGCGGCTGCACCACCACCCGATCGACCCCAACCGGGTGATCATCCCGTTCCTGATCTGGATGGTGGTCTCCGCCGGCTGGACCTCCTGGGAGGGGCACCTTGGGGGCCTCCTGGCCGGCGGGGTCGCCGCCGTCGGGCTGGCGTACGCGCCGGCGAAGCGGCAAACCATCGTGCAGGTGTCGGTGACCGTCGGACTCGCCGTGCTGCTCGTCGCGCTGGTCGTCATGAAGTCGCTCGCCCTCACCACCTGACCGCCGCCGGCCATCGGCTACCCGGCGCTGCGGGGCTGGGCGGGCGCCGGAGACTTCGAGGGGCACCTGAGCTTCGGCCTCGGGGTGCGGGCCTCGGGCGAGCCGCTGCCGGTGCGACTGGGCGAGTCGACCCGGCCCGACGGCATCCACGTCGTCTCGGTGGACGTGCGGCGCAGCTGACCGCGGTGGGCGGCACCGCCCGCGCGGGCCGGACGGCGACCCGGTCGGATGACGGGTGCCTCAGGCCGCGCCGCGGACGATGGCCACGGCCACCCGGCAGAACTCGTCCATGTCGGGCTGGAAGCCGGCGGCGATGTCCGGGTGCAGGCCGGCGCGGGTCTCGTCGAGCAGCCGGCGGCACACCTCCTCGACGGGTTCGCCCGCGTAGCCGGCGCGGACCCGCTCGGTGGCCGCCTGCAGGGCCGAGGTCAGCTGATCCTCCAGCGGGCCACGCAGCTTCTGCTGCACCGGATCGAGCCCGCTCGGGTCGAGCGTGACGTGTGGCTCCGACATGCTGCTCCCTTCGTCGGCGTCCGCGGTACCCCGCCGCGGTCGTCGGTCAAACCACCGCCGGTACGGCGGCCACCCGGACCTGGTACGAGAAGTCCTCGGCCGGCTCCTCCGCGTACGACAGCCGGCGGATCTGCCGGTCGTCGGCGTAGAGGGCGACGTCGACCAGCACCCCGAGGTGGGCCAGGCCGATGTTCGCCACCCGCTTCTTGTCCTGCAGCACCGCGCAGACTCCGCCCAACAGTGTGCTGGCGTCGGAGGTGCGGTGCCCGGGCGGGCAGCGCAGGGTCAGGTCCACCTCGATCGGGCCGGCGAGCGGGGTCCAACCGGTGTGCTGGGCCGCCTCGCAGGCGGCCTGGAGCAGGGCGCGGACTCTCGCCGCCTGCCGGTGCCCGGCGGCGAAGATGGACAGGGCCTCGGTCTTGACCGGGGGCAGGCCGCTCACCTCGAACGTCAGGGCGAGAGCGCGGGTGGTGTCCTGCACGACGGACCTCCTCGGTTGGGACGATCCTGCCCAACCGGTGGTGCCGCAGAGGCGAGTTCGCGCGAGAACCAACCGAAAGGGCGGGCTGGGGTCGGCCGGAGGCGTATCGACGTCGACGGCGAACGCGCTGGCTGCGGAACTATGAGAAGGCTAGTCGACCGGGCGGACGCTGGGTAGCGTCTCTGATCAGCTTGGCGATCCTGTGTCGGATGGGGTTTCCGGGATCGTTTCCCACCGTGGTGGAGTTGCATGGGCGTGGAGGTGGAATCCTGCGCCCAGTGCGGCTCCTCGTGGCCGGTGGCCGGTGGTGGTGGGTGTGCTGATCGTGTTCACGCTCTGGTGTCGGTGGGCTGCGCGGGGCAGCCTCCGGTCCGTTGGTGCGTGTCCCTCCGGACGCTTGCCCGCCTGACCGTGGGGCCGGGTGGGGGAGGGTGCCCTGCGTCGCCTGGGCGCGGGGCGTGTTGGCTTGTGCCGGGTGGGGCCGGTCTTCGATCGGTCCCTCCGACTGGTCTTGGAGGTGGTGGGGGTGACGACGGCTGCGGCTTCGAGCGTGTCCACGACCGAGCGGGTTACCATCTGCCCGCTGGTCTTGTCGATGACGGTCTTGGTCTGATGGGTGAGGCCGCGGGCGGCGATGCGCCGCCAGGCGCCGTGGTCGCGGTCGCCCTGCCAGCGGCAGGACTGGTTGGGGCAGATGGCCCATTTCCAGCCTGGGGTGGTGGGGCGGTCGGGGGCTTTACGGTGCTGTAGCGGGGTCAAACATTGCGGGCAGTGCTTGGAGGTGTTGCGGGCGGGGACGGTGACCACGGCGATGCCGTGCTCGGCGGCGAGGTGCCGCATCCGGTCGCTGATTCTTCCGCGGACCTGCTGGGACAGGCGCGTGTTCAGGCTGTGCCCCATGCCCTTGGCTTCCATCGACCGCAGGTCTTCCAGGTAGATGACGGACGCCCGGGCGGCGATCGCCTGGTCGACGGTCCAGCGGGCGGCGGCCCAGGCGAGCGCGTCGTTGAGGTTTTGGCGGCGGGTGGACACGTGGCGGATCTCGCCGGCCAGCACCTCGTGTTTCGCGCTCAGCTGCTCGTCGGGGCGGCCGCCGAGCAGCCGCGTGTACTGGTCGGCCTTCGCGTGCAGCCGCTCGCTGTGGCGGCGCAGGCGGTGCTGCTTGGCCAGGACGCCGGCGGCCCGGAACTGCCCACCAGCCCCCAACGCCGCAATCCGCCCGGTGTCGTGCAGTCGTAGGGCGCCCGCGCTGAGGAGCGTGTTGAGACCCCAGTCCACACCGACCGCCACGGTGTGGCCGGTGCGGGCAGCTTTCGGCACGACGTGCGTGTATGCCAGGTCGGCACGCACCGACCCGTCGGTGAGGCGGAGGGTGGGCAGGTGCAGCACCGCCGAGGCGGGAACCGTGGACGGCAACGTGATCGGACACTCGACCCACGTCCAGTCCCGATACCCTCGCGGGTCCGGACGTGTGGGCAGTTGCAGCCGCAGCAGCGCTCTCGCCGGGTCGGTGTCGCTGCGTTCGATGGTGGCCTGCTGCCGGTCACACGCGGCCAGCAGCAGCATCCGCGGAATCCTCGGGACGCCTTCGAGTTCGAACACGTCCACCGGCAGGCGACCATTGGCCTTGGCGAACGTGGCGGCCTGCCGGGTGCGGCCCTTGATGATGTTCGACGACAGATACTCGCCGCCGGGGATCGCGGCCCGAACCTGATCCCACTCGGCGGGGGTGCGCTTGCGCGGATCGGCCGGCCAGGCCGCCAGGACCCCGGCGGTCACGTCAGCGCGCCACTTCACTGAGCGCAGCGCACGCCCCGCCTGCTCCTGCGCCATCCGCACGACCCGGTCATTGACCCTCACACCCACCGGCGCGGTCACCGCCCAGCCCAGCCGCCGCAGCGCCATCCACGCGTGCGACGGCAACCTCCGGCCACCCGCATCCACCCCGCCGGCCAACACCCCCACATCCACGCGGTTCCAATGCTCGCCGACCAGCGCGGCCACCATGCCCGCCACCAGATCAGTACACCAACCGACCCGCTGCGCCAGCACCGCCCGAGACAGCACCTCACCGGTTGCCTCATCCACCCCCGCGCGCAGCACAGCGCGCGCGCACGCGGTGCGGGAGGTCGCGCCCTCGGCCAGCCGCAGCTTCCCGCTCACCGACTCAACGCCTCAACACCGATCCACAAAAACCGGCTCTCACCGCCGACTCACGTTGCCGGAGCCCTCCCCGAGCCAACCCAAACGTGATGCGTCACGGGGTGAACACCGACGCGCTTCCCGGCCTCGGAAAGCCGAAACGTTCCACACAGGCCAATCTATGATCACTGATCATCGATAATCAAATCGGTTAGCCTCGCCGCTCACTGGTTGGGACGCGGGGCGAAGGCACAGAACTCGTTCCCCTCCGGGTCCGCCAGGACCCACCACCGGGTGGTGTCGGTGGGCTCGCGCAGCAGGGTGGCGCCGGCCGCGATCAGCGCGGTGGGGTCCGGGCCGGTCAGGTCGACGTCCCAGTGCACCCGGTTCTTCACCCGCTTGCGCTCGGGCACCGGGTCCAAGACCCAGTGGTCCCAGGGGAAGCCGGCCGCGCCCACCACCGAGGCGGCGCCCTCCTCGGTGGTGGCCACCCGGCCGCCGACCACGCCGGCCCACCAGCCGGCCTGGGCCGCCGGGTCGGCGCTGTCGACCACCAGCTCGAAGACGCCGGGCCGGGCGCCCTCGCGGGGCCGGAAGGCGGAGAACTGGTTGCCTTCCGGGTCGGCCAGCACCCACCAGCTGATCTCGGCGTCCGGCTCACGGACCAGCCGCGCGCCGGCGGCCAGCAGCGCGGTCGGCTCCGGCTCGGCGAGGCGCAGGTCCAGGTGGACCCGGGTCTTGCCGGTACGCGGCTCGGGCACGGTGTTGACCCAGATCGACTCGGCCTTCGAGGCGGCCGCCCGGGGATCGATTCGGGTGTCGCCGTCGCCGGTGTCGATCAGGTCCGCGTCGAGGACGCCGGCCCAGAAGGCGCCGAGCCGGTGGGCGTCCACGGCGTCCATGCAGAGGTCCTTGAAGCGCGCGATCATGCCCCCACTATGCCGTCCGGCTCCGACACCCGGCTGCCCCGCGCGTGCTCCGGCGGTCCGCCGATTCCCGGGAAGTGCGCGTCGGATGGCCAGGCTTGCGTCCATCGGAGTGGACCGGGGCCCGGTGACGTGAACTGGACCACAGCCCGGCCCTGTGGTGGGCGTCGCGTGACGGTCAGGTTTCGCGCCGTTGCGGGTCGGGCACTGTCAGGCGCACGAAACGCCTGGGGCCGGGGCGGATCTGCCGCCGACCGCGCCCCCGACCGTCTCGCCGTGCGCCGGGGCACGGGCGACTTCCCCGGCCTTCGCCGACGAAAGGGGGAGGGCGATGACGACACACGCCGCGGACCGGCGGCGGCCACGCAGGCGTGCGGCTGCGGCAGCCGCCGCGCTGGCGTTGGTGGCGCCGTTGGCCGCCTGCGGTTCCGGTGGTGACGGCGGTACGCCGACGATCAACCTGTACTACCCGCCGGAGCAGAACCTGCAGAAGGTGGTCGACGACTGCAACGCCCAGGCGCAGGGGCGTTACCGGATCGTCTACCGGGTGCTGCCGCGGCAGGCCGACGACCAGCGGGTGCAGATGGTGCGCCGGCTGGCCGCGCAGGACAGCGGGATGGACGTGCTCGGCCTCGACGTCACCTGGACCCAGGAGTTCGCCAGCGCGCACTGGATCCGGGAGTGGACCGGCCAGGACAAGGCGGAGGCGGAGCAGGGCACCCTGGCCGGCCCGCTGGACACCGCCCGCTACGAGGGCAAGCTCTACGCGGCGCCGAAGAACACCAACGTGCAGCTGCTGTGGTATCGCACCGATCTGGTGCCGGAGCCGCCGAAGACGTGGGACGAGATGATCTCCGCCGCGCAGCGGCTGAAGGAGCAGGGCAAGCCGTACCAGGTGCTCACCATGGGCGCCCAGTACGAGGGTCTGGTCGTCCTCTACAACACCCTCGCGGAGAGCGCCGGCGGGAAGATTCTCAGCGACGACGGCAAGCGGGCAGTGATGGACGAGGGCGCCGTCAAGGCCCTCGACCAACTGCGGAAGCTGGCCACGTCGGGGGTGACGTCGCCGTCGTTCACCAACGCCACCGAGGACCCGGTACGGCTGGAGTTCCAGTCCGGCGGCGGGGCCTTCGAGGTCAACTGGCCCTTCGTCTATCCGGCGATGCAGGAGGCGGCGCCGGAGATGGCGAAGAAGGTGAAGTGGGCGCGGGTGCCGGGCATCGACGCGAACACCCCGAGCAAGGTCACCATCGGCGGCGTCAACATGGCGGTCAGCACCTACTCGAAGCACCCGAAGGAGTCCTTCGAGGCCGCCAGGTGCATCCGCAATCCGGAGCACCAGAAGTTCTCCGCGGTCAACGACGGCGTGCCGCCGACCATCGAGAAGGTCTACGACGACCCGGAGATGGACAAGGCGTACCCGATGAAGGAGACCATCCTGGAGGAGCTGAAGGAGCCGGCGGTCCGGCCGCTGACCCCGGCGTACCAGAGCATCTCCACGGTGATGTCGGCGATGCTGTCGCCGCCGTCGGGGATCCGTCCCGAGCAGACCGCCGACGAGTTGCGCAAGGCCATCGCCGACGCCCTCGAGTCGAAGGGGGTGCTGCCGTGAGCGAGATCCACCCGCAGCGGGCCGACCGTCCGGAGGTGACGGCATGAGTGTGAACGCCACTCCCACCGGCGCGGACGTCGCCGCCGAGGCCGAACGCGGCCCCGGGCGGCACGCCGCGGTGCCGGCGCAGCGGACCCGCCGAGGGACGAAGCCCCCGCTGAGCGAGAACAAGCGGGCCGAGCGGCGCCTCGGCTGGCTGCTCTGCGCGCCGGCCGCGCTGGTCATGCTGCTGGTCACCGCCTACCCGATCGTCTACTCGGTCTGGTTGTCCCTGCAGCGCTTCGACCTGCGCTTCCCCGACCAGCGCGAGTTCGTCGGGCTGGACAACTACGTGACCGTGCTGGGCAACCAGTTCTGGTGGACCGCGTTCGGGGTGACCGCCCTGATCACAGTGGTGACCGTCGCGGTGGAACTGGTGCTCGGCATGGGCCTCGCGTTGATCATGCACCGGACGCTGGTCGGCCGGGGCATCGTCCGCACCGCGGCGCTGATCCCGTACGGGATCGTCACGGTGGTCGCGGCGTTCTCCTGGCGGTACGCCTGGACGCCGGGCACCGGCTACCTGGCGAACCTGTTCGACGGCAGCGCGCCGCTGACCGAGCGGGCCAGCTCGCTGGCGATCATCATGCTGGCGGAGATCTGGAAGACCACGCCGTTCATGGCGCTGCTGCTGATGGCCGGCCTGGCGCTGGTGCCGGAGGACCTGCTCAAGGCCGCATCCACGGACGGTGCGACGGCCTGGCAGCGGTTCACCAAGGTGATGCTGCCGGTGATGAAGCCGGCGATCCTGGTCGCCCTGCTGTTCCGCACCCTGGACGCGTTCCGGGTCTTCGACAACATCTTCATCCTGACCGCGGGCGGTAACGAGACGTCGTCGGTGTCGATGCTCGCCTACAACAACCTGATCCGGGGGTTGAACCTGGGCATCGGCTCGACGATGTCGGTGCTGATCTTCATCACCGTGGCGATCATCGCGTTCGTCTTCGTGAAGTTGTTCGGCACCGCTGCCCCCGGCAGCGACGACGGGGAGAGGCGCTGACATGGCCACCGAAACCACCATGCGGGCGAGGCTGCGCTGGGGTCTGCTGGACGTCCTCGTCGTCGTCTTCGCGTTGATCCCGGTGCTCTGGATCGCCTCGCTGTCGTTCAAGACCCCGGCGACGCTCACCGACGGGAGGTTCATCCCGCGGGAGTGGACACTGGACAACTACCGGACGATCTTCGCCACCGACCAGTTCGTCCGGGCTCTGGTCAACTCGATCGGCATCGCGCTGATCGCCACCCTGATCGCGGTGGTGCTGGGCGCGATGGCCGCGTACGCGGTCTCCCGGCTGGACTTCCCCGGCAAGCGGCTGCTGATCGGGGTGTCCCTGCTGATCGCGATGTTCCCGCAGGTGTCGCTGGTCTCGCCGCTGTTCGAGATCGAGCGGCAGCTCGGAATCTTCGACACCTGGCCGGGGCTGATCCTGCCGTACATCACCTTCGCGCTGCCGCTGGCGATCTACACGCTGTCGGCGTTCTTCAAGCAGATCCCCTGGGATCTGGAGAAGGCGGCGAAGATGGACGGCGCCACCCAGGGCCAGGCGTTCCGGCGGGTGATCGCGCCGCTGGCCGCGCCGGGGCTGTTCACCACGGCCATCCTCGTTTTCATCTTCTGCTGGAACGACTTCCTGTTCGCCATCTCGCTGACCTCCACCGAGCGGTCCCGCACGGTGCCGGCCGCGCTGTCGTTCTTCACCGGCGCGTCGCAGTTCGAGGATCCCACCGGGGCGATCTGCGCCGCCGCCGTGGTGATCACCATTCCGATCATCCTGTTCGTGCTCTTCTTCCAGCGCCGCATCGTCTCCGGCCTGACCTCCGGCGCAGTCAAGGGATAGGTGGTGTTGTCATGGCTGACATCGTGCTGGACAAGGTGAGCAAGCGGTTCCCGGACGGGACCGTGGCGGTGCGGGACGTCGACCTGGAGATCGGCGACGGTGAGTTCGTGATCCTGGTCGGCCCCTCCGGCTGCGGGAAGTCGACCACGCTCAACATGATCGCCGGGTTGGAGGACATCAGCTCCGGTGAGCTGCGCATCGCGGGGGAGCGGGTCAACGACCGGGCTCCGCGGGACCGGGACATCGCCATGGTGTTCCAGTCGTACGCGCTGTACCCGAACATGACGGTCCGGGAGAACATGGCCTTCCCGCTGCGGCTGGCGAAGCTGGACCGGGAGAGCATCAACACCAAGGTCGAGGAGGCGGCGAAGGTCCTGGAGCTGACCCCGCTGCTGGACCGCAAGCCGGCCAACCTCTCCGGCGGCCAGCGGCAGCGGGTGGCGATGGGCCGGGCGATCGTCCGGCAGCCCAAGGCGTTCCTGATGGACGAGCCGTTGTCCAACCTGGACGCCAAGCTGCGGGTGCAGATGCGCACGGTGGTGTCCCGGCTGCAGAAGCAGCTCGGCACCACCACCGTCTACGTGACCCACGACCAGACCGAGGCGATGACCCTCGGCGACCGCGTGGTGATCATGCGGGGTGGCGCGGTGCAGCAGGTCGGCCCGCCCCAGGAGCTCTACGACCACCCACGCAACCTCTTCGTCGCCGGGTTCATCGGCTCGCCGTCGATGAACTTCCTGCCCGCCGCCGTCGAGGACGGCCACCTGCGGACGGCGTTGGGTGATGTGCCGATCGGCAACCGGGTCCGCCATCAGTTGGCGGGCGGTGACGCGCCGCGCGAGCTGATCCTCGGCATCCGGCCGGAGCATTTCGAGGACGCCGAGTTGCTCGACGAGGAGACCCGCCGCCGGGGCCTGGAGTTCGAGGCGCCGGTGGAGATCGTCGAGTCGATGGGCTCCGACAAGTACGTGTACCTCACCGTCGAGGGGGAGCGGGCCAACTCCGCCGAGCTGGAGGAGTTGGCCGCCGACGCGGGCACCGGCGACTTCACCGGCACCGGTTCCAGCCTGGTCACCCGGCTGTCCGCCGAGTCACCGGCCCGGGAGGGGGAGCACCGTCGGGTCTGGTTCAACCTGGAGAAGATCCACCTGTTCGACCCGTCAACCGGGCGGAACCTGACCCTGCACGAGGGCCGGGCGGCCGGCGCGCTCGCCGACTGAGGGACGCAGACTGAAGGGCCGGTGCCACGCCGCCGGCCCTTCAGCCTGCCGGCAGCCGGTCCAGCAGCTTGTCCAGCCGGATGGGCAGGTCCCGGACCCGTACGCCGGTGGCGTGATGCACCGCGTTGGCGACGGCGGCGGCGCTGCCCACGATGCCGATCTCGCCGATCCCCTTCACCCCGGCCGGGTTCAGGTCAGGGTCCTCCTCCGGCAGCCAGTACGCCTCGATCCGCTCGACGTCCGCGCAGCCGCTGATGTGGTAGGTGGCGAGGTCGTGGTTGACCCAGTCGCCGTACCGCTCGTCGAGCAGGCCCTCCTCGTGCAGCGCCATCGACAGGCCCATGGTCATGCCGCCGATGAGCTGGCTGCGGGCGGTGGTCGGGTTCACCACCCGGCCGACGGCGAACATGCCGAGCATCCGGTCCACCCGGACCTCGCCCGTGTCCGCGTCCACCCGCACCTGCACGAAGTGGGCGCCGTACGCGTACCGGGCCAGCGGACGTTGGGCGCGGACCTCGTCGGCGGTGCTCACCTCGACGGTCAGCCCCTCGGCGGGTACCGCGGTGTCGCGGAGCCGCTGCCGCAGCTGCTCGCAGGTCCGGATCACCGCCCAGCCCCACGAGGCGGTGCCCATCGAACCGCCGGCCACCGGGGCCGGCGGCAGGTCGCTGTCGCCCACTCGGATGGCGACCCGGTCGGCGGGTACCGCCAGGGCGTCGGCGGCCAGCTGCCACAGCGCCGTCCGGGCGCCGGTGCCGATGTCGGTCGCGTTGATCCGTACCTCGAAGGTGCCGTCGGGTGCGGCGGTGGCCGTGGCGGCGGCGGCCCGGGAGCGGGCGGGGTAGCTGGAGCCGGCCACCCCGGTGCCGATCAGCCACCGCCCGAGTCGCCGGACCCCCGGCGTCGGGTCGCGGTCGGCCCAGTCGAACCGGCGGGCCCCCTCGCGGAGGCAGGCGACCAGGTTGCGGCTGCTGAACGGTTGCCCGCTGTCCGCGTCGACGGTCGCGTCGTTGCGGACCCGCAGCTCGACCGGGTCGACGCCGCACGCGGTGGCCAGCTCGTCCAGCGCCGACTCCAGCGCGTACGCGCCCGGGCACTCGCCGGGGGCGCGCATCCAGAACGGGGTCGGCACGTCCAGCCGGACCAGCCGGTGCGTGGTGCGCCGGTGGCGCCCGGCGTACATGCTGCGGGTGTAGACGGCGGTCTGCTCGGCGAACTCGTGCACCTTCGAGGTCTGGCTGATCGCGTCGTGGCAGACCGCGGCGATCCGCCCGTCGGCGTCCGCGCCGAGCCGGACCCGTTGGATGGTGGGGGTGCGGTATCCGATCGGGCCGAAGAGCTGCTGCCGGGTCAGCGCCAGCCGCACGGGCCGGTCCACCTGCCGGGCGGCGAGCGCGGCGAGCACCACCGGCGCCTTCGGGGCCCCCTTGCTGCCGAAACCGCCGCCGACGTGCTCGGCGATCACCCGGACCGCCTCCGGGGGCAGCCCGAACAGCTGTGCCAGGGTGCCCTGCACCGGCGTCGAGCCCTGGGTGGAGTCGTGCACCAGCAGCCGCCCGTCCCGCCAGCGGGCGGTGGTGGCGTGCGGCTCCATCGGGTTGTTGTGGTAGGCCGGGGTGCGGTAGGTGGCGTCCAGCTGGACCTCCGCGGCCGCGAAGGCGGCGTCGAAGTCCCCCTCCGCGGTGTCCGCCGGGTAGCCCGGGTTGACCTTGTCCGGGCGGTACAGGCCCGGGTGGTGTGCGGAGAGGACGGTGCTGTGCGCCTCGGTGTCGTAGTCGATCCGGACCAGCCGGGCGCCCTCCCGCGCCGCCTCGAGGGTCTCCGCCACCACCACGGCGACGAACTCCCCCCGGTAGTGCACGGTCGGCTCCTGCAGCAGGAACAGCGTGTCGTCCACGCCGGGCGCCAGCCGGGACGCGTTGCCGTGGTGCAGCACGTCCAGCACGCCCGGCACGGCCAGCGCCGCGGCGGCGTCGATCCGGCTGATCCGCCCGCGGGTGGCCGCCGCCGGCACCGCCCAGCCGTATGTGACGTCGTCCACCGGGTATTCCACCGCGTACCGGGCCGCCCCGGTGACCTTGTCCCGGCCTTCCAGGCGGGGGTGTTCCCGGCCCACCGCACCGACGGGTGGCGCGCTCATCGGGGTGCCGCCCCGGCCAGCGCGGTCAACGCCCGGATGGTGAGGTTGCGGATCAGCGGCACCTTGAACCCGTTGTGCGGCAGGGGACGCGCGGCGGCGAGCTCGGCGTCCGCGGCCCGGGCGGCCAGCTCGGCGGTGAACGGGCGGCCGCGCAGCGCCTCCTCCGCCCGGTAGGCCCGCCACGGCCGGTGCGCGACCGCCCCGTACGCCAGCCGGACGTCGCGGACCGTGTCCCCGGCCAGGTCCAGCGCCGCGGCCACCGAGCCGACCGCGAACGCGAAGCTGGCCCGGTCGCGCACCTTGAGGTAGGTGCAGTGCCGGGCGAAGGGCAGCGGCGGGATCCGTACCCCGGTGATCAGCGCGCCGCGGGGGAGCCTGGTCTCCCGCTCGGGATGCTCGCCGGGCGTCCGGTGCAGTTCGACCAGGGGGATCTCCCGCGCGCCGCCCGGGTCGTACACCTCCACCACCGCGTCGAGGGCGACCAGGGCGACCGCCAGGTCCGACGGGTGGGTGGCCACGCACAGTTCGGACCAGCCGAGGATGGCCAGGTCCCGGTTCTGCCCGTGGCGCGCCGCGCAGCCGGTGCCGGGCTCCCGCTTGTTGCACGCCTTCCCGGTGTCCTGGAAGTAGACGCAGCGGGTGCGTTGCAGCAGGTTCCCGGCGGTGGTGGCCATGTTGCGCAGCTGCCCGGAGGCGCCGGCGAGCAGCGCCCGGGAGAGCAACGGGTGGTCCCGCCGGACCATCGGGTCCGCGGCGAGGTCGCTGTTGCGCACGGTCGCCCCGATCCGCAGCCCGCCGTCCGGTAGGGCCTCCACCGTGTCCAGGGGCAGGCCGGTGACGTCGACCAGCAGGTCGGGGCGCTGCACCCCGAGTTTCATCAGGTCCACCAGGTTGGTCCCGCCGCCGAGGTACGCCGCCGCCGGCTCGGCGTCGAGCAGCGCGACCGCCTCCGTGACGTCGGTCGGCCGGTGGTAGCGGAAGGGCCTCACCGCGCCGCCGCCACGTCCCGGATCGCGGCCACGATGTGCGGGTACGCGGCGCAGCGGCACAGGTTGCCGCTCATCCGTTCCCGTACCTCCGCGTCGGTCAGCTCCACCGGTGCGGTCAGGTCCTCGGTCACCGCGCTGGGCCAGTCCCGGGCCACCTCATCGAGCATCCCGCGGGCGGAACAGAGCTGCCCGGGTGTGCAGTAGCCACACTGGAAGGCGTCGTGCGCGACGAACGCGGCCTGGAGCGGGGACAGGTCCGCCGGGCCGGCGAGTCCCTCCACGGTGACCACCGTCCGGCCGTCCAGGGTGACCGCCAGGATCAGGCAGCTCTTCACCCGCCGGCCGTCGAGCAGGACCGTGCACGAGCCGCACTGCCCGTGGTCGCAGCCCTTCTTGCTGCCGATCAGGGCGAGCCGCTCGCGCAGGGCGTCCAGCAGGGTGGTCCGGTTGTCCAGCGTCAGGTCGTGGTCGACGCCGTTGACGGTGAGCGCGATGCGGGACGACCGGTCGTCGTCCGCCGGTTTCCCGCTCTCCCGCCCGCTGCGCACCGCGCCAGACTACCGTTGACTACGACATCCAATGACAAATACGGGCAGAAGCCCGAAACTGGCGATCGGTGGAGCGGCATGCGCGAGGTCCTGGCCGCGGCCCACGACTGGCGGCGGCGACGGATCCCCTTCGGCCTGGCGACCGTGGTGGCCAGCAGCGCGGGCACCGTCACCGGCCCGGGCGACCTGCTCGCCGTCGACCCCACCGGCGACGTGCGCGGCGGCATCCCGGCCGGCTGCGTCGAGTCGGCGGTGCTCGACGCGACGGCGGAGACCCTGCGCACCGGCCGGACCCGGCTCGCCCGCTACCCGGTGGGCGGGGACGGCCCATGGCCGGCCCGGCCCGGCTGCGCCGGGACCGTCGAGGTGCTGCTGCGCCGGGTGACCGCCGACTGCCCCACGGCATGCTCCCTCGCCGCGCTCGCCGGGCCCGACCCGGTCGCCGTGGCAACCGTGGTGGGCGGCCGGGCGCCCTTCGCCGCCGAGCTGGTGATCCGGCGGGACCGGACCGAGGGCACGCTCGGCACCGTGGACCTGGACGACTGGGCCGTCGACCGGGCCGCCGGGCTGCCGGCCGGCGCCGTGGTGCTGGGCTACGGCGAGCGCCCCGGCGTGCGGGTGCTGTTCCAGGCAATGCCGGCCGCACCGCGGATGCTGCTGTTCGGCGCCACCGCCGTCGCCGCGGCGCTCGCCCGGATCGGCGCGGACCTCGGCTACCGGGTCGTCGCCTGCGACCCGCGACCCGCGTTCGCCACCGTCGCCCGGCTGCCCGACGCACACGAGGTGCACCGGGCCTGGCCGCACCGCCTGCTGGCCGCCACCCCGGTCACCCCGGACACGGTGCTCTGCCTGCTCGGTCACGACCCTCGCTACGAGCTCCCGCTGCTGCGCGCGGCGCTGTCCACCCCGGCCGGCTACCTCGGCGTGCTCGGCAGCCGCGCGGCGCACCAGGCCCGCCTCACCCGCCTGCGCGCCGACGGGGTACCCGAGGCCCAGCTGGCCCGGCTGCGCGCACCGGCCGGGCTGGACCTCGGCGGGCGCAGCCCGGCCGAGACGGCGCTGGCGATCGCCGCGGAGGTGGTGGCCTGGCGCCACGGCGGCAGTGCCCGACCGCTGTCCGGCCTGACCGGCCCGATCCACGCCGCCCACCCGGCCGGCCTGACCCCGGCCGCGGCGCGGTGACCGTGGCCGGGCTGGTGCTCGCCGCCGGGGCCGGACGCCGGCTCGGCCGACCGAAGGCACTCCTCGACTGGGACGGTGAGCCGCTGCTCCGGCGCGCGGTCCGGCTGCTGCACCTCGGCGGTTGCGACCCGGTGCACGTGGTGGTCGGCGCGGGCGCCGGCCGGCTTCCCGCACTGCCCGGCGCGGTCCCGGTGGTCAACCCGCGGTGGCGCGACGGCCTCGGCGGCTCGCTGCTGCGCGGCCTGGACTCACTGCCGGACGTCGCCGACGCGGTCGTGGTGGTGCTCGTCGACCAGCCCTGGCTGACCCCGGCCGCGGTCCGCCGGGTACGCGCGGCGTACGCGGCCGGCGCCGTCGTCGCCGTCGCCGGCTACGCCGGCCGGCCCGGCCATCCGGTCCTGCTCAGCCGCGCCACCTGGCCGCTGGTCGCGCCGTACGCGACGGGGGACCGGGGTGCCCGCGACTTCCTGCGGGCCCGGGCCGACCTGGTGACCGTGGTGCCGTGCGACGGGTCAGCGGCCGACGTGGACACCCCGGCCGACCTGGCCCGAGTGCATCCGGGGCCGTCCCTGCCCTGATCGCCGTGCGGTGGTCTCCAGCAGCTTCGCAAACCTCTGCCGATCCGCGCTCGCTCCTCAGGTGCGCAGGGACAGGCCGAGGTAGCGGGCGTAGTCGGCCAGGGCGGACTCGACGCGGGAGCGCAGCGCGGCGTCGAACGGTGCCAGCGGCTGCACGGTCACCGAGACCGAGGCCTTCCCGACCGTCCGCTTCCAGGTGCCGACCACCCGGCCGTCGCGGACCACCGTCGGCAGGAACACCCCGTTGTTGCCGGGGACCACGGCGGCGGCGTGCGCCGGGTCGAGCATCAGCGTGCGGTCCTTGAAGCCGAGCAGGTATTCGTCGAAGCCGAGCAGCGTGTGCACGTCGTCGACCGGCTCGCGGGGCGCGTCGAGGAGGGCGGCGTCGACCATCGCCTCGACATCGTCCACCGCTACCGGGGCCAGGGCGTCGCCGGCCACCGCGAGGCCCCGCCGTGCGTCGGTGACCGTCAGGCCGGTCCACCGGGCCAGCTCGTGCGGGGTGACCGGGCCGTGGCTGCGCACGTACCGCAGGGCGAGGATGCCGAGCGCCTCGTCGCGCTCCGGCCGGTGTGGGTCGGGCACCCACTCGTCGAGCAGGGCGAACGTCTGCTCGGTGCCGACGTGCGGGGCGATGCAGGTGACGCCGCGCTGGGCGGCGTACCAGAGCAGGTGGTAGCCCCGCTGCCCGGTGGTGTCGATGCCGGCGGCGCCGAGGGTGGTCAGGCACTCCGCACGGGTGAGGCGGCGGCCGCCGGCCAGGGCCGCGCCCAGCAGGTCCACGGCCCGGTCCGCCTCGGCCTCGGTGAGCCCGAGCTGTGCCCGGCGGGTGGCGGCGCCGGCCAGCGTGCGGACGCCGGTCACCGCCAGCATCCAGTGGGCGTCGCGGGACGGCACCAGGTGGACGGTGCCGCGCATCGGCCAGGTCCGCAGCGCCTCCCGCCGCTCCAGCGCCGCCCGCACGTCGGCCAGGGTGCGCCCCGGCAGGCGTACGCCGAGCGACCACAGGCCGCTGGCGTTGTCCTGGGCCTGCATCGCGCCGAACCACTCGACCACGCCGGCGACCCCGTCGGGGCGCGCCACCGGGTGCGGGCGCAGCAGCAGGCTGGTCATCCGCAGCGCCAGCGCCTCGGCGCCGGTGAGCCGTACGGGCACGCAGGCCTCCCGTCAGTGGTGGACGGTCAGCATAGGCGGCGGGTCCGACGTTTCCGCCGGACGCGACCGGGCGGGTGGGATGGCCCACCCGCCCGGGTTGCTCTCGCCTCACTCCTGCGGCCGGGCCTCCTCGGGCACGTCCGCCTCGACCACTTCCCGGCGGACCTGGGCGTGGGCGGGCCGCTGCTCGACGACCTGGTGGGTGGCCAGCCGGACCCGTTCGACCGGGACGCGTTCCTTGACCACCACCGGGCGTTCGGCGTGCAGCACCATCTCGCGCTGCTCCGTGTCGGTGCCCGCGGGCACGGTACCCCGGTCCGCCTCCGCGATCGGTTCCCGGACGAGGGTCGCCTCCTCGTGGGCCACCGGCACGGTGGTGTGCACGTTCTCGGTCACCACGCGCTTGCGGAGCCGGGCCGTGCCGGCCGGCGCGGTCTCGGTGTCGAACCGGGCTTGTTCCTCGAACCGGGTCAGCTCCGGTGGCCCGGGCCGCTCCGGCCGTCCGGCCGCGCCCTCGGGCGGCAGCTGGTAGTGCCGGTGGAGCAGGGTCAGCTGGTCCGCGCCGAGCGGCTGGTCGGTGCCGGGCTCCACGGCGGGGGCGGTGCGGACGGTCGTCCGGTCGTACGGCACCCGCAGCCGGCCCGCCTGCCACCGGGCCGTGTGCAGCGGAGCCATCGACTCGCGGTGACCCGTGCCGGCGGTGCGCACGCTGACCCAGGTGGGCTCGCCTGCGGGGTTTGCCCAGACCTGGCCCACGGTGCCGATCGTCGCGCCCGAGCGGTCCTGGACGTCCTGCCCGTACAGCGAGCGGATCTGCGGTTCGGTGAGCCGCATGGTTCGTCCTCCCTCTCGTGGGTCACCGAGAGGATCCCCGTCGGCGGGGACGGCATGCCGGGGAATCGGGACGAATAGGAGGAGCAGGAGGAGAACACCTGATCGCGCTGCGCCAGCCGGCGTGCCGGCGGAGCGCGATCCCCCGTTCAGGTGCCTCCGGGCGGTGGGACGCGGATCGGCACCGGTGCGAACAGGATCCCCGGAGTCCGGATTCCGGGCAGCCGTTCCGGTCCGAACTTGCGCAAATATTGAGGTTTGCTGACCGATCGACAGGGGTGAATCAAGCCACGGAGTGTGCCACGGCAGTCGTTTGACGCCGCAACCAACGGGTAGTCGTCCGAGTTCGCCCGGAACCGAGGAGGGAAACGTCTGATGGACGGCCAGGTCAACGTCGCGGTGATCTATTACAGCGCGACCGGCATCACCTACCAGATGGCGCAGTCAGCGGTCGAGGCCGCGGGCGAGGCCGGTGCCGAGGTCCGCCTGCGCAAGGTGCGTGAGCTGGCGCCCGACGAGGCGATCCGCTCCAACTCGGGGTGGCAGGCACACCACCTGGAGACGCAGGACGTGATGGAGGCGCAGCTCGACGACCTCTCCTGGGCCGATGTGGTGATCTTCGGCTCGCCCACCCGCTACGGGATGGTGGCCGCCCAGCTCAAGCAGTTCATCGACACCACCGGCCCGCTCTGGGCCCAGGGCATCCTGGCCAACAAGGTCTACTCGGCGTTCTGCTCCACGGCCACCTCGCACGGCGGTCAGGAGTCCACGCTGCTGGCGCTCTTCAACGTGTTCTACCACTGGGGTGGGGTGGTGGTGACGCCCGGCTACACCGACCCCAGCCAGTTCGTCGCGGGCAACCCGTACGGCGCCTCGCACACCAGCAACAACGGCGAGATCGCGCCGGACCACCTCGCGCTGGCGGCCACCGCGCTGACCGCGAAGCGGGCGATCCAGATCAGCGCCGCGCTGAAGCGGGGGATGGCCGGCTGAGCACGGGCGACCGGTGGCCGGGCAGGGGGTCGGACCCGTCCGGCCACCGGTCGCCGCAGTCCTACCCCCGGTCGGCCGGCGCATGCCCGGCGAGCGCGCGATGGTCGAGCAAGTGCGCGAGCAGTTCGGCGAGGATGACCATGCCGTCGCGGCTGAGTACCGACTCCGGGTGGAACTGCACGCCGGCGAAGCCGGGCCCGCGCAGCGCGTGCACCGCTCCGTCGGCCGGGTCCCGGGACAGCTCCACCGGGCCGTACGGGGTGGCGACCCGGTCCGCGCCGGCCCGAGCGGTGAAGCTGGAGTAGAAGCCGACCCGGCGGGTGGCGCCGAACACCGGCACGTCCCGCGGCACCCCCTGGTACGGCGCGTCCCGCCGGTGCAGCGGCAGCCCGAGCAGCCCGGCCAGCAGCTGGTGCCCGAGGCAGACGGCGAGGGTCGGTCGGCCGGCCGCCAGCAGCTGTGCCAGCAGTGCCCGCATCGTCGCCATCTTCGGCTCGGCGAGGTCGGTCGGGTCGCCCGGGCCGGGGCCCATCACCACCAGGTCGTACTCCCCGACCGGGCCGGGTTGCCGCCAGCCGCGGCGCGCCACGGCCAGGCCGAGGGCCCCGAGCTGGTGGGCGAGCATGCCGGTGAAGGTGTCCTCGCCGTCCACGATCAGCGCCCGCCGGCCGGCCAGCCCGGGCAGGACCGTTGCCCCGGGGATCCGCTGGTCCAGCCAGAACCGGGCCAGCGGCGCGTTGCGGGCGGCGAGGGCGGCGCGTACCTCGGGGTCATCGGCGAGCGCGCGGCCCGGCGCGTCCGGGCCGGACTGAGCCGGACGGGCCGCCGGCGCGTCGGGGCCGAGGCCGAGCGCGGCGAGCACCCCGGCTGCCTTGGCGTGGGTCTCCGCCACCTCACCGGCGGCGGTGGAGTGCCGGACCAGCGTCGCCCCGACCGGCACCCGCAGCTCGCCGGTAGGGGAGAGCTCCGCGGTGCGGATCAGGATGGGCGCGTCGAGGGTCTGCCGGCCCGCGGCGTCCCGGCCGAGCAGGGCGAGCACCCCGGCGTAGTAGCGGCGGCCGGTCCGCTCGTGCCGGGCGATCACCCGGCACGCGTTCTCCATCGGGCTGCCGGTGACCGTGGGCGCGAACATGGTCTCCCGCAGCACCTCCCGGACGTCGCGGGAACCCCGTCCGGCCAGCAGGTACTCCGTGTGTGCCAGGTGCGCCATCTCCTTGAGGTACGGCCCGACCACCTGCCCGCCGTGCTTGGCGACGGTGGCCATCATCTTCAGCTCCTCGTCGAGCACCATGTACAGCTCCTCGACCTCCTTCGGGTCGTGGAGGAAACGCAGCAGGGCGTCCCGGTCCGCCGCCGCGCCGGCGTGCCGGAACGTGCCGCTGATCGGGTTCATCATGACCAGACCGTCGTCCACGCTGACGTGCCGTTCCGGGCTCGCCCCGACCAGGGTCCGGGTGCCGGTGTGCACGACGAACGTCCAGTACGCGCCGCGTTCGCGCAGCAGCAGCCGGCGCAGCGCGGCCAGGGCCGCCGCCCGGGGGTCGCCCTGCACGGTGGCCCGCAGGGTGCGGTGGATGACGAAGTTCGCGCCCTCACCGCGGCCGATCTCCTCGGCGAGCACCCGGCCGACCGTGGCCGCGTACTCGGCGTCGGAGCTGTCGAAGCCGGCGTCGGTGGTGACCACCGGGGCGTCCGGCAGCGCGGCCAGCGCGTCGGCCAGGGGGATCTGCCGGTGCTCCCCGATCACCAGGCACTCCAGCGGCATCCCGTCGTCGACGCAGGCGAACCCCCGCTCGGTGATCTGCCGGTAGGGGACCAGGGCCAGCGTGCGCGGCCCGGGACCGCCGTCGGGCAGCGGGACGTCGGCGAGCCGCTCGGCGGTGCGTACCGTGCCGGTGAACAGGTCGAGGTGGTCAGCGCCCGCGCGGCGGACGAGCGCGAACGGGCCGGGGTCGAGGCCGGCGGCGACGGCGGCGAGCGGGTCGTGCGGGCGGGTCATCGGGTCTCCTCGTGGGCCGGTGGCCGCCTGCGGGGCGACCCGGGATGCCGGGGAGAGACCGGCGGCCGCCTCGTCGGGCGGCCGCGTGGGAAAGCTACGCGCGGGGGTGGGCCGCCGGGTCGGCGGGCCACCAGCAGGACAGGAGCGCGGGCATGGCGATCACTCTACGCGCCCGGGCGGCCCCCGGGAAGCCGATCGCCGGTGCGGACCTGCCGCGCGGATCTTGGCTTCGCGGCCGTCCCCGGCGGGTAGGTTGTCCCGCGATGACCATTCTCGCTCTCGACCTGGGCACCTCCTCCGTACGCGGGCTGGTGCTGGACGCCGACGCCGTCCCACGTCCCGGCGCGCTGGCCCGGCGGCGGGTGCGGCTGACCACCGGCGAGGACGGCACCGGCACGCTGGACGGTGCCGGCTACCTCGCCCGCCTGGTGGAGTGCCTGGACGAACTGGCCGAGGGTGGCCACCTGCGGGACGTCGAGCTGGTCGCCGCCTCGGCGCAGTGGCACTCGGTGCTGCCGCTGGGCGCCGACGGGGAGCCGCTCGGCCCGGTGCTGACCTGGCTGGACACCCGGCCGGAGCCGGTCGCCGGCAGCGCCGGCCCGACCGACCCCGCGGCGTTCCACCAGCGCACCGGCGGATGGTGGCACCGCTGCTACTGGACGGTGCGGCTGCCCTGGCTGCGGGAGCGGGCCGGCAGCCGGGTGGCCCGGTTCGTCGGGCTGGTCGAGTACGTCCTCGACGCGTTGCTGACCGAGGCGCCGATGTCGGTGTCGATGGCTTCCGGCACCGGGATGCTCGACCTGGGCCGGATGGCGTGGGACGCCGAGGCGTGCGCGCTGGCCGGCGTACGCCCCGCGGAGCTGCCGGCGCTGGCCCCGCAGCGGTGGCGCGGGCGGCTCCGCCCCGAGTGCGCCCGCCGCTGGCCGGACCTGGCCGAGGCCCGGTGGACCGCCCCGGTCGGCGACGGTGCGGCGTCCAACGTCGGCTCCGGCTGCGTCGACGAGTCCCGGGCGGCGGTGACCGTCGGCACCTCCGCCGCGGTACGCGTCGTCCGGGTCGTCCCCGCCGACGCGGCGCTGCCGCCGCTGCCCGACCAGCTCTGGCGCTACCGGGTGGACCACGAGCACGTGGTGACCGGGGCCGCCTACTCCAGTGGCGGGAACCTGTACGCGTGGGCCAACCGGGAGCTGCGGCTGCCCGAGGGCGCCGAGCTGGAGGCGGCGCTGGCCCGGTCCACCCGGGACCTGCGGGTGCGGGCCAATCCCCGCTTCGGTGGGGACCGCCCGCCCGGCGTCGCCGCGGCCGGCTCCGGCGAGCTGCACGGGCTCAGCTTCGGCACCACCGCCGTCGATGTCCTCGCCGGGCTGATGACCGGCCTGTGCCGGCTGGTCGCCGACGACCTCGCCGTGCTCGAGTCCGATGTGGATCATCCGGTCGAGGTGGTGCTGGGCGGTGGTGCGATGGCCGCGTCCGCCTGGTGGCGCGGGACGTTCGCCGATGCCCTGGCCCCGCGTACGGTGCGCTTCCAACACAATCCGGAGGTCGGTGCGACCGGCGCCGCGTTGGTGGCGCTCGGCCGGGTTGCGGCGGCGGCGCGCGTCGGCGGTATCGGCCGGACGGACGAGGGGGCCGCGCCGAACACCGTAGGTGGTGCCCGGCCGCACTGACCATCCTGGTCGTGCGGCCGGTCATCCCGTTGACAGGGCCCGCCGGCCTGGTTGGATGGACTCCGCTCCCCGTGCGACGGGAGTCGAGGGACCGAGGAGGCAAGCGTGGGCGCAGGTCCCGACCCGGCTCGCGGAACGGCCGCCCACCCGGGCCGGAGCCGGCGCGACCGCCTGGTGCCCCACCGGCGGCGCTCGGCGTTCCGGTTGCGGGACTGGCGGATCGGCACCAAGCTCGCGACGGTGCTGGTCATCCCCTCGTTGGCGTTCCTGGTGCTGGCCGGCGTGCAGACCCGGGGGCTGGTGGGGCAGACCAGCGCGCTGACCGCCTTCGCCGAGCAGGTCGGCATCGGCCGGCAGATCACCGCCGTGGTGGACCGGCTCCAGCAGGAGCGGGACCGCGCGGCCGGGGAACTGGTCGCGCTGCGCCGCGCCGGTGCCGGCGCTGACCGGGACGCGGCCATCGCCGCGCTGAAGCCGTTGCAGGAGGCCGCCAACCAGGCGCTGTCCGAGCTGCGCCGGGCGGCTGAGCCGCTCGCCGGCGCCGACGCCGCCTGGCGGGTCGCGTTCTCGGAGGTCCTGGAGGCGTACGACCAGGTGGTCTACATCCGGGCCGCGATCCCGCCGGCGGTGCTCAGCAGCGACACCATCCTGAGCAACTATCACCGGGCCATCGGTGCCCTGCTCAACCTGCTGGCCGAACCGTCGCCGGGGGAGGGCCAGCAGGCGCTCACCGACGCGGTGCTGCGGTACGTGCAGCTGTCCCGGGTCAAGGAGTTCACCTCCCGGATCCGGGCCGAGCTCTACGCGGCCGCCCGGGCCGGCCGGTACGACGTCGACGACCAGGTCACCCTGACCGACCTGCGGGCCCAGCAGCTCACCGCCCTGGGCGCGTTCCGCCTGGCGGCGAGCACCGAGCAGGTTCGCCGTTATGACCTGGTGTCGGTGAATCCGGCGTTCGTGGCGGCCGCCCGGCTGGAGGAGCAGACCCTGCCCACCGGCACCGCCGAGCCGGCGGTGCTCTCCGCACCGGAGTGGTGGGCGGCCAGCGAACGGCGGCTGGAGCTGCTCCGCCAGCTCGAGGGTGAGGTCCTCGACGACGCGGTACGCCATGCCGACGGCGCCCGCGCGCAGCAGCTGCGGGACACCCTGCTGGTGGCGGGCGGCATCGTCGCGGTGCTGCTGGTCGCCGTGCTGATCTCCCTGCTGATCGGACGGTCCATCGCCCGGTCGATGCGCCTGCTGCGCGGCGAGGCGCTGCGGATCGCGCAGGTGGAGCTGCCACACACCCTGCACCGGCTGCGCGCGGTGGACCGTCCGGTGGCGACGATCGAGGTGCCACCCACGGCGGTCCACTCCCGGGACGAGATCGGCGAGCTGGCGGAGGCGTTCGTGGCGGTGCACCGCAGCGCCGTCGACGTCGCGCTCGAGCAGGCGATGATGCGGCGCAACGTCAACGCCATGTTCGTCAACCTGGCCCGGCGCAGCCAGGTGCTGGTGGAGCGGCAGCTGGAACTCCTCGACGAGCTGGAACGCGAGGAGAGCGACCCGGAGCAGCTGGAGAACCTGTTCAAGCTCGACCACCTCGCCGCCCGCATGCGGCGTAACGACGAGAGCCTGCTGGTGCTCGCCGGCATGGAGTCCGGCCGGCGGTGGAACCGGCCGGTCGGCCTGGGCGCGGTGCTGCTCGCGGCGAGCGCCGAGATCGAGCAGTACCAGCGGGTCCGCCACCGGTCCAGCGCCGCCCTGCACCTCGTCGGCCACGCGGTCGGGGACCTGGTGCACCTCTTCGCCGAGCTGCTGGAGAACGCCACCGCCTTCTCCCGGCCGGACACCTTCGTCCACGTCGTCGCCTGGAGCGACGGGACCGGCGCGGTGGTGCAGATTGTCGACCAGGGGCTCGGGATGAGCCCGACCGCGTTGGCCGAGGCGAACGCGCTGCTGGCCGAACCACCGGCCGCGGACGTGGCGGCCTCCGAGCGGATGGGCCTGTACGTGGTCAGCCACCTCAGCGCCCGGCACGGCGTCGAGGTGAAGTTGCGCAGCGACCACGAGGGACTGGTGGCCCGGGTCCGGATCCCCGCCGACCTGCTGGCCCCGGCGCCCGAGCCCGAGCTGGACCAGCCCGCCGCGCCGCGGATGCTGACCCACCAGCTCGCCGCCCGGTCCCGGCTGTACGCCGCCACCCAGCCGGCCGACCTGCCGCTGGCGGGACGCCGGCCGGAGATGCCCGCGCCCGAGCTGCCGGTGGCGGGCCGGTTCCCCGGCTTCGCGGCCGAGCTGCCGGTGGCCGGCCGCCCGGCGATGCCGTCGACGGGGATCCGCCCCGATCCGCCGGCCCCGGCCGCGCCGGCGGTGCCGCGGCAGGCCCGCCCGGTGCCGGTCCGGGCCGAGGACGTGCTGACCCCGGCGGCCGGCTCGCCCGGCGGCGGCTGGTTCACCCGCCAGGGTCCGGCGTCCTCGGTGCTCGGCGTGACATCGCCGCCGGCCGCGACCCCGGTCACGGCCGGGATCAACGCGCGGGGCCTCCCGGTACGCGTGCCGATGGCCCAGCTCGGCGCGGTCAGCCAGCCCGCCCGCCCGCAGCAGCCGGTGCCCCGCCACGAGCCGGACCCGGACGCGGTCGGCGGCATGCTGTCCCGCTTCTACGGCGGGGTGCGGCGGGCGGAGGCCGAGGAAACCATCCAGATGTACATGCCGCCCGCCGGCGTACGCAGCGAAGGGGGACAACGACCGTGACGACGTTGAGCCAGGAGGCACGTGACCTGAGCTGGTTGGTGAACGCGTTCGCCGAGCGGGTCCCGGGGGTGGCGCACGCCGTGGTGGTGTCCTCCGACGGGCTGCTGGTGGCGATCTCCGCCCACCTGCCCCGCGACCACGCGGACAAGCTCGCCGCGGTCACCTCGGGGCTGATGAGCATCACCGCCGGCGCGGCGCAGATGTTCGACGGGGACGTCGTCAAGCAGACCGTGGTCGAGATGGGACGGGGCTACTTCCTGGTCATGCAGATCCGGGACGGCTCCATCCTGGCCACCCTGGCCGGCGCGGACGCCGACATCGGTGTGGTCGGCTACGAGATGGCGCGGCTGGCCAAGCAGGCCGGTGAGATGCTCACCCCGGCGCTGCGGGCGGAGCTGCAGCAGGCACTGCCCCGCTGAGCGGGGCGGGCCCGGCCGGCGGAGCGTCCGGCCGGGCCGCGAACCGGCTACAGGCCGTTGTTGCGGATCACCGTGCGGTACCAGTGGGCGCTGCGCTTGAGCACCCGGCGCTGCGTCGGGTAGTCCACGTAGACCAGTCCCCAGCGCTGGTCGTATCCCTCGGCCCACTCGAAGTTGTCCAGCAGCGACCAGACGTGGTAGCTCTCCAGCGGCACGCCGTCGCGGATGGCCCGGTGGGCGGCGGCGAAGTGGTCGCGGAGGAAGTCGATCCGGGCGGTGTCGTCGACCGTGCCGTCCGGGGCGAGCGTGTCCGGGCAGGGCAGCCCGTTCTCCGTGATGGTGAGCGGGATCGGGCCGTAGTCGCGGGTGACCCGGGTGAGGATGTCGTACATCCCCTCCGGATAGATCTGCTGCCACTCCGCCTCGGAGGTCGGCCACTTCCGCACCGTCGTGCCCTGGCCGGTGACGTAGATGGGCGTGTAGTACTGCACGGCGAGCAGGTCCACCGGGCTGGCGATCACCGCGAGGTCGCCGTCGCGAATCCCGCGCACCATCCGGCTGTCCGCACGGAGGTCGGCCAGCACGTCTTGGGGGTAGGCGCCCGTGAACACCGAGTCCAGGTAGAGCCGGTTCTCGTAGCCGTCGTAGAGCCGGGTCGCGGCCGCCGCCTCGGCGGTGTCGTCGGCCGGGTAGCAGGGGTGCAGGTTGAGCGCCGGGCCGATCCGCCCCTCGACGCCGGCGGCGCGCAGCGCGCGTACGGCGAGGCCGTGGGCGAGCTGGAGGTGGTGGGCGACCAGATAGGCGGCCGCCGGGTCCTGCCGGCCGGGCGCGTGGTGCCCCGACAGGTAGCCGTTCTGCACCACGGTCTTCGGCTCGTTGATCGTCAGCCAGGCCGGTACCCGGTCGCCGAGGGCGCGGAAGACGATGTCCGCGTACGCGCCGAAGCGTTCGGCGGTGTCCCGGTTCTCCCAGCCGCCGGCGTCCTGCAGGGCCTGCGGCAGGTCCCAGTGGAACAGGGTGGCCATCGGGGCGATGCCGCGCTCGTGCAGCCCGTCCACCAGCCGCCGGTAGAAGTCGAGGCCGCGCTGGTTGGGTCGGCCGGAACCGTCGGCCTGGATGCGTGACCAGGAGATGGAGAACCGGTAGCTGCGCAGCCCGAGGTCGCGCATGAGGTCCAGGTCCTCGGCGTAGCGGTGGTAGTGGTCGGCCGCGACATCACCGGTGTCGCCGTTGCGGGTCTGTCCCGGAGTGCGGCTGAAGGTGTCCCAGACCGACTCACCCCGGCCGTCCTCCTTGGCCGCCCCCTCGATCTGGTAGGCCGAGGTGGCCGCGCCCCAGCCGAAGTCGGGCGGGAAGCGCAGCGCCCCGGACGAGGCGTCCCCCTCCAGGGCGGGGTCGGGTGTGTCGTCGCAGCCGGCGACGGCGGCGGATGCGACGGTCCCGGCCGCGGCGGCGCCGGCCAGCCCGGTGCGGACCGCGCCGGTGGCGGTCGCGGAGAGGGCGGCGCGCCGGAGCAGGCGCCGCCGGGTGAGTAGCGACATGGGCGTTTCTCCTCGGGATGACTGGCCGCCCTACGGGCCGGGAGCGCTCCCAGCATAGGCCAGGCGCGACCGGCCGCATGCCGAGGGCGGACCGCGCGGGTGGCGCCCCGGTCGGGCGGCCGGGAGTTCGGTGGGCGGGGTGTCGCTCGGGGGCGGCGAGCGGCGAGGGTGGGGGGATAGCGAAGGAGGCCGGCCGGGCAGCGCCTCGCGCCTGTCCCGTCGGCCTCTTTTCCCGTCGACAACGGAGGTTTAGTGTGGGGACGGGGGAGGGCAACCCCCGTCCCCACCTGTGATGCACACACGCGCGAGTGGAATTGGCGTCCGGTCGTGCGTGTCGCGCGGGAGCCGGGCCACGCGAGTGGCTCTGGTTCCACCTCCCTCCGATGTGTCGGCGGGTGACGGCTGACGGCGGCGTCCGGGCTGGCCCGTCGTCAGCCTCCTGGGTCGAGGCGCCGGGCAGGAACGGTCCCGGCGATCTGGCACTTGGAGCTCCGTCGATGGAAGCGCTCCCATCGACGATGCTTGCGACTGTAACGCCCGTCACGGGTTTGTGAAAGCCCCTGAACGAGATCGAAACATCGAGCTGGGCAACTCTCGTCGGCATTGTGGTGGGAGCGCTTCCATGGCAGACTCTCAGTCGCGACGTGGAGCCAGCTCGCGCGAGTGTGGGCCGCCGAGGGCAGCCGGGGTACGCCCGGCGCGGCGCCCCGATCCCCGGCACAGCCGGGTCGACCACCTTCCCGGGCGCCTCCGTCCCCCGCGCACGTCCGTCGCGTGGAGGCGCCTCGCCGGAGCCGTACGGTTCCGGCCTGGTCCGAGGAGACACCGCGCACATGAGACTCATGGCCAGACGTCGCCGCACGGCGATGTTCGCCGCCACCGCCCTCGCCATCGGCGGGGTGGCCCTACCGGCCGGCGCCGCCCAGGCCGCCCCCGCCTGCGACGTCGTCTACACCGTGAACGACTGGGGCGGCGGCTTCACCGCCAACCTCGACGTCAAGAACCTGGGCGACCCGATCAACGGCTGGACGCTCAAGTTCACCTTCCCGAACAGCACCCAGCGGGTGACCCAGGGCTGGTCGGCCCGGTGGAGCCAGACCGGCAGCGAGGTCACCGCGACCAACGAGACGTGGAACGGCAGCCTCGGCACCGGCGCCACCGCCAACATCGGCTTCAACGGCTCCTACTCCGGCGCCAACCCGAAGCCCACCGGGTTCACCCTCAACGGCGTGGCCTGCAACGGCACCCCCGCCAACCAGCCACCCGCGGTCTCGCTCGACGTGCCGGCCGGGTCCTTCACGGCGCCGGCGACCGTGCCCCTGACCGCCACCGCCAGCGCCCCGGACGGGACGATCAGCAAGGTCGAGTTCTACCGCAACGGCCTGCTGGTCAACACCGACACCACCGCTCCGTACGCGTACACGCTGGACAGCCTGCCGGCCGGTAGCTACACGGTGCAGGCCAAGGCGTACGACAACCTCGGCGCCAGCGCGGTGGCGGAGAAGTCCTTCACGGTCAACCCCGCCACGGGGCCGGCCCTGGTGGCCACCCCGGCCACGCTGAGCGTGAACGAGGGCGACACCGCCACGGTCAACCTGAAGCTGAGCACCGCACCGAGCGGCAACGTGCCGGTGACGCTGACCCGCAGCGGTGACCCCGACATCACCGTCTCGCCGACCACGGTGACGCTGACGCCGGCCAACTGGAACACCGGCGCCACCGTCACGGTCGCGGCGGCGGAGGACGCCGACACCGTCAGCGGCACCGCGACCATCACCGCCTCGGCCACCGGCCACACCCCCGTGACGATCACCGTCACCGAGGTCGACAACGACGTGCCGGGCGGGGACAACGCCTACATCAAGAAGTTCCTCGACCAGTACGGAAAGATCAAGAACTCGGGCTACTTCAGCCCGGAGGGCGTGCCGTACCACTCGATCGAGACGCTGATCGTCGAGGCACCCGACCACGGCCACGAGACCACCTCGGAGGCGTTCGGCTTCTGGCTCTGGCTCGAGGCGCAGTACGGCCGGGTCACCCAGAACTGGGCGCCGTTCAACAGCGCCTGGACCGTGATGGAAAAATACATAATTCCGAATCATTCAGATCAGCCGACGGCCGGCGCCCCGGGCACCCCCCAGTACGCGGCCGAGTACAACCAACCCAGCCAGTACCCGTCGCAGCTGCAGCCGAACGTGCCGGTCGGCCAGGACCCGCTCCGCTCCGAGCTGCAGTCCACCTACGGCACCGGCGACATCTACGGCATGCACTGGCTGCTCGACGTCGACAACACCTACGGCTACGGCCGCTGCGGCGACGGCACCACCCGCCCGGCGTACCTCAACACCTTCCAGCGCGGCCCGCAGGAGTCGGTGTGGGAGACCGTGCCGCAGCCGACCTGCGACACGTTCAAGCACGGCGGCCCGAACGGCTACCTCGACCTGTTCATCAAGGAAGCCAACGCCCCGGCCAAGCAGTGGAAGTACACCAACGCCCCGGACGCCGACGCCCGCGCCGTACAGGCCGCCTACTGGGCGCTGACCTGGGCCAAGGCGCAGGGCAAGCAGGCCGACGTCGCAGCGACCGTGGCCAAGGCCGCCAAGATGGGCGACTACCTGCGGTACTCCCTGTTCGACAAGTACTTCAAGAAGATCGGCAACTGCGTCGGCCCGACCACCTGCCCCGCCGGCACCGGCCGCGACTCGGCGCACTACCTGCTCTCCTGGTACTACGCCTGGGGCGGCGCGTACGACCCCAGCCAGAACTGGTCCTGGCGCATCGGCTCCAGCCACAACCACTTCGGCTACCAGAACCCGCTCGCCGCCTGGGCCCTGACCAACGTGCCGGAGCTCAAGCCCCAGTCGCCGACCGCGGTCGCCGACTGGCAGAAGAGCTTCGACCGGCAGCTGGAGTTCTACACCTGGCTCCAGTCGGCCGAAGGCGGCATTGCCGGCGGCGCCACCAACAGCTGGGACGGCAGCTACTCCCAGCCGCCGGCCGGCACGCCCACCTTCTACGGCATGTTTTACGACGTCGCCCCGGTCTACCGAGACCCGCCGTCCAACCAGTGGTTCGGCATGCAGGCCTGGTCCATGCAGCGCATCGCCGAGCTGTACCTGCAGACCGGCAACACCAAGGCCAAGGCGCTGCTGGACAAATGGGTCCCCTGGGCGATCGCCAACACCACCCTGGGCGCCAACTGGTCGATCCCGTCCGACCTGCAGTGGACCGGCCAGCCCAACACCTGGAACCCGACCAACCCGCTGCCAAACACCAACCTGCACGTCACGGTGACCAAGGGCGGCCAGGACGTCGGCGTCGCCGCCGCCTACGCCCGGACCCTGATCGCCTACGCGGCCAAGTCCGGCAACACCGCCGCCAAGAACACCGCCAAGGGTCTGCTCGACGCGCTGTCCGCCGCCGCCGACGCCAAGGGCGTCTCCCGCCCCGAGACGCGGGAGGACTACAACCGCTTCGACGACGTCTACAACGCCGGCAACGGCCAGGGCCTCTACATCCCGCCGGGCTGGACCGGCAAGATGCCCAACGGCGACGCCATCGCCGCGGGCAGGAGCTTCCTGGACATCCGCTCGTTCTACCAGAACGACCCGGACTGGCCGAAGGTCGACGCGTACCTCAAGGGTGGACCCGCGCCCACGTTCAACTACCACCGGTTCTGGGCCCAGGCGGACGTCGCCATGGCGTACGCCGACTACGGCACCTACTTCCCCGCGGGATGAGGTGACGGCGCCGCCACGGGTGGCCAGGCCCACCCGTGGCGGCGGCCGACCGGGCCCGGGAGGAACCACATCGCCCGGCCGACGGACGGCCTGACACCCCACGGTCAGGCCGGGTGGGCCGGCCGCCCGGCCCACGCAGCCGACGGACCGGCCCACCACCACGCCCAAAGACGAACTTGCCGCGAAAACGCCCGAGAAAATCCAGCCGTCACGGGATCACACGACGGCCCCGGACGGAGTAACGTACATCACCGGAGAGGCCGCTCCCCCCGTGGCGGCCTCTCTCTTATTGCTCCCGCCCGCCGTCCCCATCGGACGGCATGACCGGGTGCCGCAGCCCCGGATGCCCGGACGGCAGCGAACGCCGGATCATCAGCCAGCTCACCGCCAACGCCGCCGCGACCAGCGGCCAGGTCAACGCCACCCGGGCCACCACCAGCACGACCACCTGGCCGCCGAGCCACAACGGCACGAAGACCACCAGCCGCAGCAGATAGGTGGCCACCCACACCCAGCTGGCCCGGCCGTACGCCCGCAGCAGCGCCGGATCGCGACGCCAGCGGGCGCGCTGCCCGAGCGCCGCGCCCACCACCACCCCGAGCAGCGGCCAACGCACCACGACGCTGACCATCCAGGCCAGCGCGCTGGCCGCGTTGGACACCAACTGCACCAGGAAGAAGTCGCTGGCCCGCCCGGTGCGCAGCGCGATCAGCGCGGCCACGCAGACGGCGAGCAGCCCGATCAACACCGACCGCGGACGGTCCCCGCGCCGCAGCCGCCAGCCGGCCACCGCCGCCCCGCCCACCAGCGCCGCCAGCACACCACCCCACAGCCCGGCCGCCAGCCAGCCCACCGCGAACGCCACCGGCGGCAGGGTCGCGTCGAGCGCTCCCCGCCGACCACCGAGCAGGTCCGCCAGCGACTCCGGGCGCTCCCGGGTCGGCCGCTCCCGCTCCGGTGTGCTGGTCACTCGCCACCCCCTCCGATCGATCCTCAACATAACCAGAGGCGCGACCGCCGCCCAACGAGCGCCGGAGGCGGCCGGCCGTTAAGTTGTGCGAGTGCGCACGACGGCGAGGGGCGGGACGGCGGTCTGGTTGGTCGTACTGGCCCTGGCACAGGCCGCCGCGTTCCTGGTGGTGTGGCGCGTCGCCGTGCACACCACGTCGGGCCAGTGGATCGACACGGTCGCGTTGACCGGCAACCAGATCGGCCGCAGCCGCATCGACGGCCCGGTGGACCGGATCCTCAACGCCATGTCGGTGGTGTCCCTGCTGGCCGCGACCGCGGTGATCGGCTTCATCGCGCTGATCCGCGGCCGCAAGGCCCTCGCCGTCACCGCCACCCTGCTGATCGCCGGCGCCAACGTCAGCACCCAACTGCTCAAGCACAGCCTGACCCGTCCCGACTTCGGCATCGATCCGGCGCGGGCAGCCGTCGGCAACAGTCTGCCCAGCGGCCACACCGCGGTGGCCGCCTCGGTGGCCGTCGCGCTGATCCTGGTGCTGCCGCCGAAGGTGCGGGCGGTGGGCGCGTTCCTCGGCGCCGGCTACGCCGCCGCCGCCGGAGTGGCCACCCTCTCCGCCGGCTGGCACCGACCCAGCGACGCCGTCGCCGCGTACCTCCTGGTCGGGATCTGGGCGGCGGTCGCCGGCCTGGTGCTCCTCGTCTTCCAGCGGGAACGGGCGAAGATCTCCCCGGCCGACGCACACCCGAAGGCCGCCGCCGTGCTCGGCCTGGGCGGCGCGCTCGCGCTCGTCGCGTCCGCGCTGGCCCTGCTCTGGCTGGCCCGACTCTCCGACACGCCCGCCGACGAACTCACCCGCCGGCCCCTCTTCATCGGGTACGCGGGCAGCGCGGCCGGCATCGCCGGGACGATCGCCGTGGTGGCCGCGCTGGTCCTCGCGCTGGTGCACCGCCTGGTGCCCCGCCACAAGGGTTGATCAGCGGTAGTAGGTGCCGACCATGGTGCCGCTGGCGATCTCCTTGTCGGTCAGCGCCCGCTGCACGTCGGTGACCTGGGGTGTCTCCGGCAGTTCCAGCGGCCGCTCGAGGGCGTAGAGCCGGAAGAAGTACCGGTGCGGGTCCTCGTGCGCCGGCGGGTGCGGGCCGCCCCACCCGGTGTTGCCGAAGTCGTTGGGCCACTCCCGGCCGCCCAGCGGCACGCCGCCCTCGGCGACCCCGTCGGACCGGGGCGAGATCCCGGTCACCAGCCAGTGCAGGAAAGGAGTCTTCCCCGCGTCCGGGTCCTCGACGTACAGCACGAGCTCGCAGGCCGCGTCGGGGACCTGGGACCACTCCAGGGGCGGCGAGACGTTTCCACCCTCGCGGGCGAAGCGTCCCGGTAGCAGGTCGTGGTCGTTGAAGGCGGTGCTCCGCAGCATGATGCCGGCCATCTTTCCGCGCCTCCTCCTCGTCGTCCCGCCGCGCGTACCCGGCGGGTGGGCGACGAAACGGCGGGTGGCAGGCTGACCCGGCAGGCCAGGCAGCCGACGGGGAGGGCGCATGGAGACCGTACGAGGGGCGTTCCGGGACGAGTGCGGGCGGCTGGAGGAGGTGCTGCGGGGCCTGACCGAGGCGGACCTGGAGCGGCCCACGCCCTGCCCACCCTGGCCGGTCCGCGACCTGCTGGCACACGTGTCGACCGGCGCGGGACGCCTCGTTGCCATGCTCGCCGCCCCGGCACCCGAGCGGGCGGAGGTGGACGCCGCGGGCTACTTCGGGGCCGCCAAGTTCACCCCGGAGGTGGACGGCGCCCGGATCGACAGTGCCCGACGGGAGGCGCGCCAGCTGGCCGGCGTACCCGAGGTGGCGGACGGCTTCGCGCGGGCCTGGCGGGCGGCCGACGCGGCGGTCGCCGCGCAGCCGCCGGGGCGGCTGGTCCGCACCCGGCACGGCGACGCGATGACGCTCACCGAGTTCCTGCGTACCCGGGTGGTGGAGGTCGGGGTACACGGCCTGGACCTGGCCGACGCGCTGGACCGGCGGCCCTGGCTGACCCCGACGGCGGCGCAGGTGGTGGCGGACCTGCTGACCGGCGACGGCTCCGAGCCGCGGCGCGGCGCCAGACGCGCCGAGCCGGAGTTGTCGTACGGCCGGCCGGCGCCGGACGGGCTCGGCTGGGACCCGCTGACCCTGGTCCGCAAGGCCACCGGCCGGGCGCCGCTCACCGAGCGGGAGCGGACCCTGGTCGACCGGTCCGGGTTCCGCTGGCTCTCCTTCGGCGGCTGACCGCCTGGCGGCGCCGCCGCGCCGGGCGCCGACAGGCGGCAGCGCTCGCCTGGCGGCCGGCGCCGCTGGCCGGCGGGTCAGTGGGCGGCCGGGGTGGTGCGGCGCAGGTGGTCCAGGACGATCGGATCGATCCGGCCGGGAACGAGGCGCTCCTCGAGGTTCTCCACCCCGGCCCAGGAGGCGAGCGCGTCGTCCAGGCCGGCCGGGCCGACCGGGTGACCGGCGGCGGCCAGCCGCGCGGCCACCTCGTCGGCGAGCGGGCCGGCGAGGTCCCGCAGGGTGGCCGGATCGGGCTTGCCGAAGAGCATGGTGTGCGTGTCGAGCAGGCGGCCCAGCTCGGTGACCGGGTCGGGGTGGTCGTCCACCCGCAGGTCGACCAGCTCGTCGCCGGTGCCGGCGTAGCCGCCACGGTGCTGCACCACCAGCAGGCCGGCGCTCTGCCGGCCGCGCCGGTCACCGCCCGCCCGGTCACCGGCCTGCAGCGCGGCCAGCAGCCGCCGGGGGAAGGGCAGCTCGGTTCCGCCCAGCCAGGCGTCGCGGATCGCGTCGATGACCTGCGGGCCGGCCAGGATGTTGCCCTGCGCGGCCCAGCCGTCCCCGGCCTGGCCGCCGGCCCACGGGTGGCAGCGCGGCCCGGTCCAGGTGGCCCCGTTGCCGGTCGTCCCGACGACGCCGAGCTGCCGGTCGTCCCGGCCCGGGTCGGCGGCGACCAGGCCGGCCACCACGTCCGCCGGGGCCACGCCGGTCCGCAGCAGCGCGAGCCCCTGCGACCGGTAGGCCAGGTTGACGTGCGCCTGGGTGGCCACGGCGCCCACCTCGGCCTCGGCGGCCGGGACCAGCGCACCGGCGGCGAGGAACTTGCTGGCCACGGCGACGCCGTGCAGGCGCCCGTCGGCGGAGCGCGCCACGATCGAGAAGGTCACGCGCGGATGGTAACGCCGGCAGCCGGTTCGGACGATCCCGCGAGGGCCGCGGGGCGATGGTTCAGAAGGGCGGCTTGGCCGCCTCCAGCCCATCTGGCAGTCGTAGCACTCTTTCCGGTTCTGGTGGCGTCTATCGTGCTCTTCGAGCGGGCGGGACCGGTCCGGATCTTGCTCAGGGGGACGGCGAGCGGGCACGATCGACCAGTGACGATCAGATGGGGCATGACGGTTCCGCTGAGCGGCATCCCGCTCGCCGACCACGCCCCGGTCTACGCCGCCCTCGACCGGGCCGGCTTCACCGACCTCTGGTCGTCGGAGGTCGCCGGGACCGACGCGTTCACGCCGCTGGCGCTCGCCGCCGCGTGGCAACCCCGGCTGCGCCTCGGCACGGCGATCACCCCGGTCTTCACCCGGGGGCCCGGGCTGCTCGCGATGAGCGCCGCCGCGCTCGCCGAGGCCGCCCCCGGCCGGTTCGCCCTCGGCATCGGCGCGTCCTCGCCGGTGCTCGTCCGTGACTGGAACGCCGGACGGTTCGAGGAGCCGTACCAGCGGACCCGGGACATGCTGCGCTTCCTGCGCGCCGCGCTGCGGGGGGAGACGGTCGACGGGGCGTACGACACGTTCACCGTCCGCCGGTTCGCCCTGGAACGCCCTCCGGCCGTGCCGCCGCCGGTGCTGCTGGCCGCGCTGCGTCCTGGCATGCTGCGGCTCGCCGCCGCCGAGGCCGACGGAGTGATCCTCAACTGGCTGTCCGCCGACGACGTGCCGACCGCCCTCGCCGAGTTGGGCGAGCGCCGGCCCGGCTTCGAGGTCGTCGCCCGGATCTTCGTCTGCCCGACCGAGGACGCCACGCACGCCCGGGCGCTGGGCCGCCGCCTGATCGCCGGCTACCTCACCGTCCCCGCGTACGCGGCCTTCCACCGCTGGCTGGGCCGGGATCCGCTGCTCGGTCCGATGTGGGCGGCGTGGGCGGCCGGCGACCGGCGGGGCGCCGCCGCGGCCGTGCCGGACGAGGTGGTCGACGCGCTGGTGCTGCACGGCTCACCCGAGGACTGCGTCGCGCAGGTCCGCCGGTACGCCGAACAGGGGGTGGCCGTGCCGGTGCTGGCGCTGCTGCCCACCCCGGAGCTGGCTGCCGGTGGCGCGGCGGCGCTGGCTGCGCTGATCCCCCGGCTCGGCACGGAGGTGACCTGAGATGAACCTGACCGATCGGGTGGCCGTGATCACCGGGGGCGCGGGTGGCATCGGCGCGGCGCTCGGCCGCCGGTTCGCCGCCGAGGGCGCCGCCGTCGTCGTCCTCGCCGACCTGGACGCCGACGCGGCCCGCACCGTCGCCGAGGGGATCGGACCCGTCGCGCACGGCGTCGGGCTGGACGTCACCGACGAGGCGCAGGTCCACGCGCTGGTCGACGAGATCGAGCAGCGGTACGGGCGGATCGACCTGTTCTGCGCCAACGCCGGCGTGGCCACCGGCGGGGGAGTGGACGCACCCGACTCGGACTGGGAGCGGGCCTGGCAGGTCAACGTCATGGCCCACGTGCACACCGCCCGGGCGGTGCTGCCCGCGATGCTCCGCCGCGGCCAGGGGTACCTGCTGTTCACCTGCTCGGCGGCGGGGGTGCTGACCGCGGTCGGCGACGCCCCGTACACCGCGACGAAGCACGCGGCGGTCGGTTTCGCGGAGTGGCTGTCCGTCACCTACCGCGACGCCGGCATCCGGGTCAGCGCGCTCTGCCCGCAGGGCGTGGACACGCCGATGCTCGCCGACGGTCTGGCCGCCGGGCACCTGGGTGCCCGGGTGATCGCCGCCTCCGGGGCGGTGCTCAGCCCCGACGAGGTCGCCGAGGCCACCATCGCCGGGCTGGCCGAGGAGCGGTTCCTGATCCTCCCGCACCCGGAGGTCGCCACGTACGCCCGCGGGCGGGCCGAGGACCCGGACGGCTGGCAGGCCGGCCTGCGCAAACTGGTCCGCAAGCTGCGCGCCGCAGGTTAGTCGGAGCCGCCCCCGCCGCTTCCCCCGCCGTCGAAACCCCCGCCGTGGCCGGCGGCGTCGCCGTAGGCGCTGTTCTCCAGGATCGCCCCCGAGTAGCGGTCACCGGGCGGGGCGCCCCGTTCGAAGGTGTCCCGGTGCGGGCATGCCCTGACGGTAGGACCGGCGGGCAAGGCGTCAGCGGCGCCAGCGCAGCGGGCCCGGATGCACCGTCCACAGCAGCCGCCGCCACCACGGGCGGGCCGCGCGCAGCGCCGAGACGTAGCCGGTGGCCAGCGTCGCCGCCCGGTCCGCCTGGGCGGGCGTCGCCGTGCCCGGGGCGAACGCCACCTGGTTGAGCAGTCCGGCCAGCTCGTCGACCTCGCCACCGGGCAGGTCGCTGCCCGGCTGCCGGGTCCGCGCCCCGGCCGGCACGATGCCGGGGCTGGAACTCCGGTGGCTACCCGCCGGACCCGACGCCACCGGCCCTGCGGCGGGGAATCCGGCATCCGACCGCCTCTGCTCGGCCGGTTCGCTCGCCCCGCTCTGCGCGGCCCGGGCCTCGGCCAGGGCGCGGCGCGCCTGCGCGGCCACCTCGGCCGCCGCCAGGTCGTCGCCGGCCGGGTGACCGGCCAGCCGCAGCGCTTCGGTCAGCTCCCGCCATGCGCCGGCGATGCGCCGGCCGGGGTCACCCCGTTCCAGCCGGGCCCGGGTCAGGTTCCGGCGCAGCGTGGCCAGCACCAGCAGCGCCAGCCCGATCAGCAGCACCAGAGCGCCCGTGCCGCCGCCGGCCAGCACCGCCGGGCCCGGCCCACGCCGGCCGGCGACCGGACCGGGTGCGGCCTCGCCCGGAGGCGTCGCGGTCGGCTCCACCGTCGGCTCGGGCACCTGCGACGGGGGCGGGTCGTCCGGGGGCGGGCGGAAGTCCTCCTCCACCGGGCGCGGCTCCTCGTCCGGCCGCGGCATCGGGTCGAACGGCACCCAGCCGACGCCCTCGAAAAGCACCTCCGGCCAGGCGAGCGCGTCCGCCGCACGGACCGGTCCATCGCCCTTGGGCGTGAACCCCACCACCACCCGGGTGGGCAGGCCGGCCAGCCGGCCGAGCACCGCGAACGCCGCCGCGAACTGCTCCGAGGTGCCCCGCTGCCCGCCGCCGTTACGCGGCCCGAACAGGAAGAACGCCAGGTTCGGGTACGCGTGCCCGCTCGGCGCGTCCGCGGTCACCCGGTAGTGCTCGGCCAGGAAGTCCGCGATCGCCGCGGCCCGGGCGTACGGGGCGCCGTTCTCCTCGGCGAGCTGGGTGGCCAGCCGGCGCAGCTGCTCCGGTACCCCGTCGGGCACCCGCAACACCCGGGCCACCGCGTCGCCGGCCGGTACGTTCGCCGTGGCGAGCAGGTTGGCGTCCGGGCGCTCGCGTACCGAGGCGACGGTGTAGCGCAGCCCCGGGACCAGGCCTTCCGGCCGGATCAGCGTCCCGGTCGCCGGGTCGTACGCCACCCGGGCGCCGGTCACCTCACGCGGGGTGGGTACGGCGGGCAGCAGCCGCCCGGTCAGGTCGGCCACGGTGATCTCCTGGCGCACCGTGTCGGTGGTGGTGTCCGGGGCGGTGGGCGTGGCGGGCAGGATCCGCCCGGCGTTGCGGTAACTGGCGCCGACCCGCCAGGTCACCCCGTCGTAGTCGCTGAGCACCGCGAGCCGGATCCGGGCACCCTGCTCCGGAGCGCCCTGCTCGGTGCGCACGTCCACCAGCTGCTGGTCCGGGTTCAGCGCCCAACCGGAGATCCGGATCAGCGGGTTCTCGTCCAGCGACTCCACCTGCGGCGGTTCCACGTACCGGCGCGGGTCGACCGGGCGGTCGTCCACCTGGCCGGCCACCACCGGGGCGAGCAGGGCAGCCAGGGCGACCACCACCGCCACCCCGGCCGCGCTCGCGGCGAGCAGCCGCAGCCGCACCGCCGCGCGTACCGCCGGGGCCAGGCCGGCCGCCGGATCGGCCGAGGCCGGGGTGCGCTGCCCGGACGGCATCGCCAGACCGGCCGCGGCGAACGCGGCGAACAGCACCGTCGGCCCGACCGCCGGGTCCGCGTTCGGCCCGACCACGTAGACCGCGCCCGCGTACAGCAGCACCGGTGGCACGTAGCCGAGCAGCACCCGGCCGGTCCGCAGCGCCACCTCGGCGGCGGTCAGCCCGGCCAGCCAGGCGGCGACCAGCGGCACCAGCACGGTGTCCGGCGCCGGCTCCACCGGGATCATCGCGGTGAGCAGCCGGGGGATCGCGTTGCGCGCGGCGTCCACGGTCACCTCGCCGAGGCTGCCCGGCAGTCCGGCGTGGCCGGCCGCCAGCCGCAACGACAGCGCCGTCCACCCGGCCAGGGCGGCCACCGACACGGGCGCCACCAGCCACGACGGCAGCCGCCGGGCGGCCACACTCACCAGCACCGAGCCGACCGCCGCGCCGACCACCAGCCGGGTCAGCAGCGGACCCGCGTACACCCGGCCCAGCACCACACCGGCCAGGGCAATCATCGTGATCAGCGCCAGCGGCACCGGCACCGCCCGCAGCAGCCGGGCCCACCGTCCGCCCGGCCCGGCGTCATCTCCCACCGGCACGCCCGGTCCGTCCGCGCGGGCCTGGGCCGAGGACACCGTCACCACCGGCGGATCCCGTCCCACTCGGCGGCGAACTCCGCGCCGTCGGCCGCGTCGACCACCACCAGGCCCGCCGCGCCGGCCGGCGTCGGCCCGGCCGCGCCGAACACCCCCACCACCACCGACGGGTACGCCCCGCGCAGCGCGCCCACGTACCCCAGCTCGCTGCGGGCACCCGGCCCGGTGAGGAAGACGACGGTGTCGCCGAGCCGTTCCTGCCGCAGCCGGCTCAGCGCGGTACGCAGCGCGTCGGCCCCCCGGTCGGCCAGCTCCACCGCGGCGAGCCGGTCCAGCGCCCCGCCGCCGGTCGAGTCGTCGTCAGGCGCGACCAGCAGCAGGCTCACCGGGAGGTCCTCCCGGACCGCGGCGGCCACCACCGACGCGGCCGCCTCGCACCCCGACTCGAACGACTCGGCGACCCCGTCCACCCGCTCCGGATGGGCGGCCGCCCGGTTGTCCAACACCACCACGATCCGGGGCAGGCTGGTGTCCACGTTCTCCCGCACCATCAACTCGCCCACCCGGGCGCTGGTCCGCCAGTGCACCCGGCGCAACTCGTCGCCGACCACGTACTCCCGCAGCGAGTCGAAGGTGATCGAGCCGTGCGGGACGCTGTCGGTCCGCCCGTCCAGGCTGCGGCCGGCCCCGGTCGGCACCGCCGTCAGCGGATGGATCCGCGGGTGCACCCAGACCGGCACCATGCCCCCGTACGAGCGGGCCAACGCGACCAGGCCCAGCGGGTCGCGGCGGGTGACCCGCAGCGGCCCCACCGGCACCACGCCCCGGCGGTGGGTCGGCACGTCGTAGCGGACCTCGGTGTCCCGGCCGGGACGCAGCCGCAGCAGCGGCACCGGGACGAGACGGCCGCCGCAGCGGTCCTCGGCAACCAGGTTCGCCGCCCGCAGCCGACCGGTGTTGCGGACCGTCAGCGTCATGGCGGCCGGCTCGCCCCGGGCCACCCGGTCCGGGTCGGCGACCCGGTCGACCGCCAGCCGCGGCCGCCAGGCGGCGGTGACCGCGGCGTACCCGACGGCGACGCCGGCCGCCGCGCCGAGCACGGTCAGCTCCGGGTACGCGTACCGGAAGCCGACGCCGAGCAGCACGACGGCGGCGACGAGCAGCCCGACGCCGCGGGCGGTGATCCCCACGGCTCAGCCGTGCACCGGGGCGGGTTGGCCCGACGGCAGCGGCACCGGCACCGAGGCGACCGCCTGGCGCAGCACCTCGGCGGCGGTCACCCCGCGCACCTGGGCGTCCGGGGTGAGCAGCAGCCGGTGCGCGAAGACCGGCTCGGTCAGGGTCTTCAGATCCTCCGGCATGATCCAGCCGCGCCCGTCGATCAGCGCGTACGCACACGCCGCCCGGGTGAGTGCGATGACGCCCCGGGGGCTCACCCCGACCCGGACCTGCGGGTGGTTGCGGGTGGCCGCGGCCAGCCGCACCGCGTACGCGTAGAGCGGCTCAGCGATGTGCACCCGCCGGGCCATCCGGACCATCTCCCCGATGGTGGCGGTGTCGGTGATCGCGCTGAGCGAGTCGGGGGAGCGGACCGTGGCGCCGCGCAGCACCTCCACCTCCACCGCCTCGTCGGGGTAGCCGACGGAGAGCTTCACGAGGAACCGGTCGAGCTGCGCCTCGGGCAGCCGGTAGGTGCCGTCCATCTCCACCGGGTTCTGGGTGGCCACCACGAGGAACGGCTGCGGCACCGGGTGCCGTACGCCGTCCACGGTGACCGTCCGCTCCTCCATCACCTCCAGCAGCGCCGACTGGGTCTTCGGCGACGCCCGGTTGATCTCGTCGGCGATGACGATGTTGGCGAAGACCGGACCCGGGTGGAACTCGAAGCCCCGGGTGGCCTGGTTGAAGATGGTCACCCCGGACACGTCCGAGGGGAGCAGGTCCGGGGTGAACTGGATGCGCCGCCACTGACCCTTGACCGTCGCAGCGATCGCCCGGGCCAGGGTGGTCTTGCCGACCCCGGGCACGTCCTCGAGCAGGACGTGCCCCTGGGCGAACAGCGCGGTCAGCGCCAGCCGGACCACCTGCGGCTTGCCCAGCACGACCGCGTTGACGTTCTCCGCCAGCCGGGCGGCGAGGGCGGCGAAGCCCTGCACCTCCGGCTGGGTGAGCGGTTCCTGGGTGTTCACGTGCGCGGGTGCTCCTCGAGAAGGTGACGCGGTCAGCAGGTGGGCAGGACGTTGATGTTGTCGCCGCCCTCCAGGTTCAGCCAGGCCCACGGGATGTAGTCACGGCCCCGGCTGTGGTCCACCCGGACCCACCAGGTGCTGCGCTTGTCGTTGTTGTAGATGTACGCGTAGACCTCGTCGCCCTGCTTCTTGCAGTACGCCTTGAGCCGGGCGCCGTTGGGCTCCCAGCCCGCCTGCTGGGCGTTGTCCTGGCGGGTCACCCTGAAGATCTCGTTGCCGTTCCGCTCCCCGGGCACGTCCCGCGTGCAGTACGACGCCTCGGCGCCGGAGGAACCGTTGCGGCAGGACGCGATCCCGTACAGCGCGTCGGTGCCCTGGTCCCGGGTGGCGGTGCCCTTGCCCGCCGCGTTGGTCGCGGTCACCGTCACCGTGTACGCGGTGCCCGGCGTCAGGCCGGTCACCCGCAGGCTGGAGCAGTTTCCGCTCGCGGTCTGCCCGCCCGTGGTCGCCGAGCAGGTGGCCTTGCCGCCGCCCGCGTCCACGGTGAACGACACCGTCACCGAGGTGGCGTCGGCCGACGAGCCGGTCGCGGTGACCCGCGGCACGGCAATCGTCCGGGCGGTGGTGCTGGCCTCCGCGCCGGGACCGGCCTCGTTGACCGCCTTCACCTTCACCGTGACGTTCTGGCCGTTGCCGAGACCACCGACCGCGGTCTGGGTGTCGGTCACCTCGCTGGTCTTCCCGCCCACGTCCACCAGGTACTTCATGACCGGGCGGCCGTTGTCGACCGAAGGCGCCCACTGCACCGAGACGGTGCCCGGCTGATCGGCGACCGTGGCCGCGCGCAGCTCGGTCGGCGCGGCCGGGGCCGCGAACGGCACCACCGTGTTGCTCACCGGCGAGGCCTTCGAACCAGCGCCCTTGTCAGTCACCGAGACCACCGTGAACGCGTACTGGGTGCCGTACTCCAGCTGGCCGGCCGGGATCACCAGCTCGGTCTTGCGCGACTCGCCGGCCGGGGCGGTGGCGCCGGCGGAGGTGGCGGTGACCGCGTACCTGGCGACCGTGTTGCCCTGGCCGTTGGCCGCGGGCCACTTCACCAGCACCGTGCCGTCCGGCCGGGCCTCCGCGGTGACGCTGGCCGGCGGGTCCGGCACCTCCGCCGTGGGGGTGACCGGGTTGCTCTTGCGGGCCGGTCCGTCGCCCTTGGCGTTGACCGCGTGCACCTCGAACGTGTACGTCTCGCCGTTGATCAGCCCGGTGATCTCCAGGGCGCGCTGGTTCGCGCCCACCTCGTGGCGCTGGCCGGCGCCCTCCACCACGTACTTGGTGATCTCGGCGCCGTTCGCCGCCGCCGCCTGCCAGCTGACCCGCGCCGACGCGTCACCGGCGGCCGCCGTGACGGCCCGCGGCGCACCCGGCTTGCCCACCTTCGGCTTCTTCGGCGGGGGCGGCGGCGGGGGAGCCGGCGGCGGGTCACCGCCGAGCACGTCGTTGGCGTACTTGTTGACGTCGCGGACCTGGTTCTTGTCGTCCACCACCTGCGCGGTCGACGAGTTCGGCGGGTTGATGAACAGGTGGTTCTCGCGGACCTCCAACTCCATCGGGCCGGGCCGCCCGGAGCCCTTGATGGTGTCCACCAGTTGCCCGTTCGCGTCGAACGAGTAGACCGCGCCGGTGTTCTCGTCGGCGACGTAGAAGCGCCCCGCCCACGCCACCGCCGGGGTGAGCCGGTCACCCGCGCCCGGGACGGTGAACTGCCGCACCTCACCACCGTCGCGGACCACGTGCACCTTCCGCGTGCCGGCCACCGTGACCGGCACCTGCGGGCCGCTGGTGCGCGGCGGCAGGCTGCCCGGGGCGGTCATCGTCAGCTTGGCCCGCTGCGTCCGGCCGCCCCGCACGGTCACCAGCGACGCGGAGGTGCGGTCCAGCACCGCGACGCCGTCGTCCAGGGTGGACACCACCAGCTCGTGGCTCGGCTCGGCGACGTCGTACGTCTCGACCCGCTTCGGGCTCAGACCCGCCCGCGGCGCCGCGCCCGGCGTGGCCGGCAGCTCGGCGGCGGTGACCGCCGACACCGTGCCCTCGCCCGGGACGGCGATCCACAACCGGCCCGCGCCGTCGAACGCCCCACCGGTGATGCCCGGCGGGTAGCGGACCGGCTCGCCCACCGGGGTCAGCGCCCGCGGGTCGAGCTGCCGCACGATGCCCTGCACCGCGTCGACGACGAACGCGGAATCCTCGTACAGCGCCACGCTCACCCCGAGGCCGGGAGTGGTCGGGGTGGTCGCGGTGATCTGCAGGGTGGCCAGGTCCAACGAGCTGACCTGGCCGGTGTTCAGGTCACGCAGGATCAGCAGCCGGTCCGTCTGGGCCACCTGCATCTGGTGGCGGCGGGCCCCCGGCACCTCCGTCCGGGTGTCCACCCGCGCGGTCAGCCCGTTGACCCGGGCCATCTCGCTGCGGGTGGTGCTCCACAACCAGGAAGCCGCGTCGTAGTTGGCCACCGCGTTGTCGGCCGCGCCCAGCCCGAGCACGGTCAACCCCATCGCGGCCAGCAGCGCGACCACGACGCCGATGGTGACCAGCCCGCCCCGCATCCGGGTACGGGGTCGGGACGCCTGCGCCCCGGTGCTCGTGACGTCCTCGATGGTGGCCACTCCCGGATGCCTCCCCGTCTCGGTGCGGGAGGCGTCCACGCACGGGTGGACCCTCCCCAGAGCCGGGAGCCATCATAGGGGCCGCCCGGCGGCCGTGGTACCCGGACCGTCCGCCTGTGGACACCCAGCGTGTCGTGCGTGGACTGAGCCGGTCAGCGGGTCCCCGTACCGCCCTGCCGGTCGGTGCAGACCTGCCCCGAGGTGGCGTACGTGTCCGTCGAGTAGACCGCGAGGACGGTGAAGCAGTAGTCCAGCTTGGCGCTCAGCCCGTTCACCGTGTAGCGGGTCTCCCCCGGGTCGACCGTGGCCATCACCCCCAGCTTCTGCCCGGCCCGACCGCCGGCCACCACGAACGGCACCCCGCCGTCCGTCGGGTCGGTCCAGGTGACCGTGATCGTCGTGCTGCCGTCCTGCAACCGCAGGTCACCCGGGGGCGGGCCGCTCACCTTCGGCTTGCCCGGCGACGGACCGGACACGGGTGGCGGTGGCGCCGCGTCGCGGTTGAGCAGCACCGCGCCCACGCCGAGCACGGCCACCACCGCGACCACCGCCGCGCCGACCACCACGGCCACCGCCGTCCGGTTCCGGCCGCGCGGCTCCGGCTCCTCCACCACCGGGTACGCCGGCGGCTGGTGGAACGGCGCCGGCACCGGCCAGGCACCCTGCTCCGGGTACGCCTGCGGGTTCGGCGCCGGTTGCGGGTGCTTCGGCTCCGGGAACTCGAGCAACTCGTCGTAGACCGGCAGCGACCGCGGCGCGCTTTCGCCGGTCTCCGGCCCGGCCTGGTCCGCGGGCCCCGGGTCTGCCTGCGCCACCTCGTCCGTCGCCGGCTGCGGCGGGGCGTCACCGGGCCGGTCCAGCGGCTGCGGTGCGGTGTCGCCCGGCCGGTCGAGCGGCTGCGGCGGGGCGGCGCTGCTCCACGGCGGGGCGGTCAGCCCCCACGGCGGCACCGGCGACCCGCTGACCGGCGCGACAGCCGGCGGACCACTCACCGGCGGCCCGTCTCCCTGGTGCACAGGCGGCCCGCTCACCGGGTACGCCGGGGGCCCACTGATCGGGTACGCCGGCGGACCGCTCACCGGGGGCACCGGCGCGGGCGGGCCCACCGGCGGCTGCGGCGCGGCGGGGGGCGGACCGGTTACGGGCGGCGCGCTGACCGGCGGACCATCGACCCGTGGCGCGCTGATGGGCGGGGCGCTCATGGGTGGCGGCGCGCTCGTCGGACCGCTCACGGGTGGCGGTGCGCTGATCGGCGCGCCGCTGACGAGCGGTGGGCTCGCCGGCAGACCACTCAGCGCTGCGGCGCTGATCGGCGCGCCGCTTGCGTGGGCCGGGCTGGCGGCCGGGGTTGCGCTTACCGGGGGGCCGCTGACCGGTGCGGAGCTGACCGGCGGGTGGCCCGGGGATCCGGTGGGCGGTGGGCCGCTCACCGGAGGAGCGCTGACGGGCGGGGCGGTGACCGGTGCCCCGCCGACAGGGGTGGCGGCCGGGGACGCAGCGGCTGACCGCTCCGCCTCCTCACGGAGCAGCGGCCCGATCTGCTGCACCTGGATGGTCGGCGTCGCCCAGCCGGGCGCGGGCGTGCCGGACGGGTGCGACTCGGCGGACCCGATGGGGTTGCCCTGGCCCGCCGCCGGCCGGTCGGACCCGGGCAGGGTCGGGCTCACCGGCGGAGTCGATTGCGTGGACGGCGGGTGCGGCGCCGGGACGGCCGGGCTCACGGGGGGAGCCGAGGTGGGCGTGGGCGGGTGCGGCGCCGCGACGGTCGGTCCCACCGGGGGAGCCGACGTAGGCGTGGGCGGGTGCGGCGCCGGGACGACCGGGGAAGCCGAGGTGGGCGCGGGGAATGGCGGTCTGGAGCCTGGCGCGACGCCGGCGCCGGGCGGCACCGCCGGTGCCGGAACGGGTGGGGGCGGGGGCAGCGTGCCGGATCGCGGCGGGGCGGCGAGCGGCGCCGGGACCTGTGGTGCCGGGGGGATCGGCCGGGCGGCCGGCGGCATGGGCGGGGATCCCGGACCGGCTGCGCGGGACGCCGCCGAGGCCGGGCCGGGCGGAGCCGGGATGACCGGTGCCGGCGGCAGGGTGGCCGGCGGCGTGGAGACAACTGGCGGAGCGGAGACGGCCGACGGCGCGACCGGTGGCACCGGCCCCGGTACGGGCGGCCGCGCGACCGGCGGCGCTGGGCTCGCCGCCGAGACGACTGGCGGGGCCGGCGGAATCGGACCCGGCGCCGGCGGGGGTGCCGGTGGCGCGGAAGCCGGCCCGACGGCGGTGGACGGCGCGGGGACCGGCACGGCCGAGGTGGGCACCGGGATGATCGGAGGCGGCGGCAGCGGGGTGGCGGTGGGACCCGCATGGACCGGTGCCGGTGCGGGGACGACCGGCGCCGGGGGCAGGGGCGCCTCCGGACCGGGGGCGGGAGGGGCCCAGGGCGACGGCCGGGCCGTTCCGGTCTGCGGCGTCCTGTCCGTACCCGGCACGGTCGAGGCCATCCCCGGTGCTCCGGGACCGGGTGGCACCGGGCGGGGAGCCGCCGGCACCCCGGGCGCGGGCGGCACGGCCGGGGGCTGGTGCGGGGCCGGCATGGCCAGCAGCGACATCGTCGGCACGGACAGCGCGGCCGGGTCCGGCTGCGGGACGGCAGCGGCGGCGGAGCCGCCGAGGTACTGGCGCGCGGTGCGTACCGCGGGGTGGTCCGGACCGAGCACCGCCGGCCCGGCGGTGGCCACCCGGATGTAGTTGCGACGGGCCTCGTGCCGGTTTCCGAGCTCTTCCGCCACCCCCGCCAGATCGAAGCTGAGCGCGAGCATCAGCGGGTCGGCCTCGCCGCGGCGACGCTCACCGGCCGCGTACGCCTGCTCCAGCACCCGCCGGGCGGCGGCCGGGTCGCCGGCCTCCCGGTGCAGGCGGGCGAGCAGGTGGCTGGTGGCCAGCACGTCGGGGTGGTCCTCCCCGTAGGCCGGCCGGGCCGCGGCGATCGCGTCGTCGAGCAGGCGGCGGGCGGTGGCCAGGTCGCCGGCGGACCGCAGGGCGAGGGCGTGGTGTTGCGCGGCGGTCAGAGGGGAGGGGTGTGACACGTGAGCAATGCTGCCCGGAATCGGGCGTCGGACGCTACCCGACCCGGCCGATCTGGAATGAGGTCTTACGGGCCGATCCCGTCTCGTCGCCCTGACCTGCGGAAACGGGCAGCCGGAACGGCGATGTGCATGATCCATCTGGGCCGTGTACAGTAATGCCCCGTGCGGCCCACGAGGGCGACCGAACCGGTGAGTAAGTCGCCGCGGTCGACAGGGTAGGCTGGACGAGCAGGTCCGGGTGGCGGAATGGCAGACGCGCTAGCTTGAGGTGCTAGTGCCCGTATAGGGCGTGGGGGTTCAAGTCCCCCCTCGGACACGTTATTTCCACACGAAGCGTGATGATTTTTCGTGTTTTGCGTGATCCCCGTCCCGTTGGGCGGGGATTTTTGCTGTCGCGGCGAGGACGCTCCCCGCAGGGTTGAGCGTGTAGACCGCGGTCTCGGCTTCGACGGTCAGGAGCTGCGTCCTTGCGAGCCCAGTCATCGAACGGGTCGCACAGCCCACCCTCACCGAGGATGGCAGGAGGGCCCCAGCGCTACGCTTCGCCGACCCTCGGGTCATGGCCCTGTCGGCGTACGGATTCCGGTGCAGAGTCGGGTACGCCAAATGTGCAGAGGTCGGGGGCGCGAAGCATTCGGGACGCTGCGATGGCGGCCGGCCCGACGACCCAGGTCCGCTACTCACGATGAGTAATCGGTGGATGTGGGCTAGCGCCCGGATCGCGACATGTGCGGACGTTGCCGACACTCGCAGGCGTCCAGGATCGACTGGCGCTGGCGTGGTTAGGCGTGGCCGCCGACGGTCACCGTGCCGATGGTCAGCTGTGGTCTGCCCTCGAGGATCTCCCCGATACGTGCAACCTGGTCGGCGAGATCCCGGCGCTCGGTGACGGTGAGCGTGGTAAGCGGTTCGACCGTGATGTCCAGCTTGCGTCCGGAGCGGCGGAGGTGCCAGATCCCGGCAACGGTGCCGTCGATGAGCAGTACCGGGAAGTTGCCGGCCTGGCCGCCGGAGAGCGCGCGTTGCCCGGCGGGTCCGGGGAAGAGCTGCTCGCGCGGGTGGCAGCCGACGGTGTAGGCGTCGAAGTATGGCAGTAGCCGTACCCCGTGCGGTGGCACGGGTGCCGGCGCGGTGTCGCCGGCCAGGACCCAGGCGACCGTGCCGGCGACATCGACCTGTTGCAGTTCGTCGGCGAGGGAGTCGAACAAGTGGGTCGCCCAGCGGCGAGGTGTGGACAGCCATTGCGCGAACTGCTGCGGTGTGGCCGGCCCGTACGCGTGCAGGTAGCGTCGGACAAGGCCGGCGAGGGCGTCGGGTGGCGGGGCGGGCTGGAATCCTGGGAGCCACCGTTGCGGGCTGGTGTAGGTCACTTTTCGTCCACGGTTCGGGCCGAAACAGAGTGCCCCGCGGTGTGCGGCAAGGTGTATCGCCTGTCGCCAGCGCGGCCACATGCCGCCGAACCCGGGCACGACCGGGTCGGCGGCCCAGGAGCCGGTGCGGGCGGCCACCGCTGCGGTGAGTTCGTCGATGGTCAGTTCTGCGTCGGCCAGTGCTTGCGCGATCGCCGAGACGACCTCGTCGGTCTGGTCTGTGGTCAGCCGCGCGTCGGCGGGCAGGCTGTTCGAGGAGGGTGGCAGGGCGCCGAGCGCGCCGGTCCACAGCGGCAGCTCATGCGTCGGTAGCAGGTGCACGGTGCCGCGCGGCCCGAACGTCTTGACCAGGCTGCGTTCGCCCCACAGCGCGTTGCGGATGTCGTTGCGGGTGGCACCGGCTACGCGCAACCCGATGGACACCTCGGCGGCGGAGAGCACTTGAGCGTGCGCGCCGCACATGGCGGCCACGGCGTCGGCTGGTCGGCCGCGTACCGGAGCGGACAGTCCGTGCCGGTCGAGCCGCCGGCCCCATACATCTGGCCAGGACAGCCGCGGCAGCACAGCGGAACAGTTGGTCATCGAGTACTTCTCCCGGGCGTCGTGGTTCGGGTGAGCGTTCCCAGGCTTCGGATGAGCCCGGAACGTGCCGTCTCGCCGCCCGGATCGGGCGGTCCGGGCGACGAGACGGCCGGCCTGGCTGGGTGCGGTCAGCGGAGCTTACGGAAGAACTCGCGCACGTCGCCGACGAGGAGGTCGGGTGCTTCCATGGCGGCGAAGTGCCCGCCGCGGTTGAATTCGGCCCAGTGCACCACGTTGTGGTCGCGCTCGGCGAGGGGCCGGATGGTGATGTCGTTGGGGAACACCGCCACCCCGGTCGGCACTGAGGAGCGGGGCTTGGCCTGGCCCCAGGTGCGGGCGTCTTCGTAGTAGATGCGGGCGGCGGATCCGGCGGTGCCGGTCAGCCAGTACACCGAGACGTCGGTGAGGATCAGGTCGCGGTCGACAGCGTCCTCGGGCAGGGCGGCGTTCGGGTCGGTCCATTCCTTGAACTTCTCGACGATCCACGCCAGCTGGCCGACGGGTGAATCGGTGAGGGCGTAGGCGATCGTCTGCGGCCGGGTCGACTGGACGATGGC
>NZ_JBIAHQ010000012.1:101701-210093 GCF_042870725.1 Micromonospora sp. NPDC006431 | reverse complement strand
CGCCAGCATGCTCGCGCCGATACGCGGCGACCCAATTTCCGAGCGTGCCTTCCCCGATGCCGAGCTCACGGGCGACAGCGGCGATCGGACGCGACAACGGTGTTGGAAGAAAGACTGGGTGATCGATCTTGACATTCGGAAGTTCTTCGACAGCGTCCGGTGGGACCTCATCGGTCCCTGACCCGGGTCGGCTTCCCTGGGCGTCCCGCGCCGCGGGACCATCCGGTCGGTATCGATCGGATACGATATGTCGACCGGTCGGTCATAAGGGGGAGTGACGTATGGGTCATCGACGGAGGATCACCTGGCGGTATCTCGCCGCCGCGCTGCTGGCGCTGACCATGGGAGCGGTCGTCCTGCCAGCGCCCGCGCAGGCGGTGGACTACCCCGGCGGGCGGCGCATCTACAGCGTCGCGCTCGGGGCCATCCCCGCCGCCGGCGCGCCCGCCACCGGTCCGGTCTGGGTCCGGCTGGCGACCTACTACTTCTTCGGCGACGGCACGGTGACCGAGAGCTTCTGGTACTGGAACCGGGCCACCGTCGTCGGGGCCGCCGGCACGGGCGTCCGGACGACCGGCTGCACCGGCCACGACTGCGAGGTGCGGACGGCCGCCGAATTCCAGCCCGGTGGCGTCGTGAAGTCCTTGAGCGGCACGTACACCAACTCCGGTGACAGCATCACCATCACCTGGAGCGGGGGCGTCCAGGAAACCTGGGCGGTCAGCCAGCCCGCCAGCGACCTGGCCCGGCTCGACTTCGTCAGCTCCAACTACGGGGTCACCGTCGGCTGGGGCTTCGGCAGTTCCGCCTCGAACGACGCGTACACGCCGGTCAGCAACATCCCGCTGGCCCAGTACACCGGCCGGCACGCCGGCTACAGCGGAAGCACCGGTGCCGCCGGCCCTAGCGGGATGGACCTCCGGTCGTTCGCCCGATGCAACGGGAACTGCCTGAGCTGGCTCAGCCCCCCGACCGCCACCTGTTCGTCCTGCCCGAACGGCGCGACCTCCGCCCCGATCCGCTACTATCTCGCGGGAGCGGGCCGGCGGAACTTCTACGAGCACTGGTGCACCTGCCTGACGTCGAGCACCTGCTACACCGGTGGTTCACACCGCAAGCCGCAGCTCCAGGTGATCGGCGACACTGGGACGTTCCACGGGTGGGTCGGCGTGGAGGCGTCCAACTCCACGGCGAACACCGGCTACTTCTCGGTGCACTTCCACGTGAACGTCTGACCGGCCGGGGGCACCGCCCGGCTCAGGTCAGGGTGGGGTCTACCAGGCGGTCACCGTACGCCCGCCGGTGGACCACGTCGCCCCGGCAAAACACCAGCCCCACCCCGCCGGCCACCGCCACGGTGCGCCGCAGGGTGAGGTCGTACAGCCGCAGGTGCGTGGCCACGCCGGCGATGTCCTCCAGATCGGTGTGCAGGTAGCCGTTCAGGCGTTGTCGCGCGCGAGCGACGAGGACAGGTCGCGGTGCGCGCCGGCCTGGTCGAGCAGGGTCTTCGCCTTCTGCTCCAGGGCAGCGAACGCGTCAGCGCCGGCCACCCAGCACACCGGCGGCTCAGCGGAGCCGACGAGCTGGACCAGCGCCGCCCCGAGCTTGGCGGGGTCGCCGCCCTGCACGCCGTTCCTTTACCTCAGGCGACGTGTACCCGGTCGGCGGCGAGGGCAAGACCAGGTGGACCTTCCGCGCCGACGGCTCGTCCGGGCAGGCCACCCCGGTGCGGCTGCTCAACGTGGCCGCCACCGCGGATCTCGACCGGCACAACCAGGCCCGCGCCGACCGGCCGTTGAACCTCAACGTCAGCGTCAGCGGCGCCTCGAGCAGCCTCCGTAACCTGCAGGCCTGGGTGACCGCCGACGGCGGCGCCACCTGGACCGAGGTCACGGTTCTGCCCGCCGGTCCCGGGAAGTACGGCTTCACCGCGCCGCGCACGCCACTGGTTGCCGACAGTTTCCTCGGGTTCCGGATCACCGCCGAGGACGCCGCCGGCACAGCGCCCCGCGGTCTATACGAGAGTTGCCGCAGACAAGACGCCCCGGCGCCTCGATGAGAGGATACGGTCGTGAAATCGGCCTTGCGGAAGATCCAGTCGATGCTGGACTCGGCCTTCAGCACCTTCGATGCTTGGCGCGACCGCGCTGAGGTCCAGCTCGACGCCGCGGCCGACGAGTCACTGCGTACCTGGTTGCGCCTGTTCGCCTTGGTGATGGTGGCCACCGTCGGCGTCGTCGCGTTGCTGCGGCTGGTGCTGACGGCGGCGGTCGGCGGCGGTCCGGTGGCGCGCTGGGTCGCGGCATCCGTCGCGGCGCTGCTGGCATCGGTACTGCTGATAGTCGTCGTCCGCAACGTCATCATCTCGCTGGTCGAGCCGGCTCACCGGCGCTCGTTGCTGCTGGCGTTCCTCACCGCCGCGGCGGCCGTCATGGTGAGCGTCGAGGCGTTTGCCGCCATCACGGCAGCGATGGCCGGCGGGGATGCCGACCTGTGGGCCATCGAGCGGCTGTACCTGTGGCACCTTGTCGATTCCGTTCCGCTGCTTGACATTGCGGGCCGGCTGGAGTGGACCGAGCCACCCGTACTCCCAGGCATCGACGGGCGGCTGCTCGTCCTCGGCTTCAAGCTGGTCGTGATTCCGCCCTTGGTGCGCGTCGCGGTCGCTGTGTACGCGCTCGTCGAAAGCCGAAGCAACGAACGGCGGTATTCGGCCGCGGTGGCGAGCAAGATCGGTGGCCGCCGCATCTTCCGCTTCGTCGAGATCCCGGTCTGGCTGCTTCTGCTGGCTACGGGCGCGGGCACAGTGTGGAGCGTGATAGAGCCGGGAGCGGATGTGGCGATGCGTTGGTTCTCGTGGACCAGCCTCGCGCTCGTCGGGACCGTCATTGCCATGATGGTCGCTGCCGCCTTTGGCATCTGGGCCTTTCAGCGGGTCCGCGCACTGCCGGCGGTGCTCACGCTGACGGCGGCCGTCGCCCTGGTGTGGTTCAACAGCCCAGTGCTTCCTGGGATCGGCGGGCGGGGACCGTGGAGCAAGATCGGCATCACGCTGCTCGTGTGGCTCGTGGCGACGGTGCTGTTGCTGGTGTTCCTTTGGGACGAGGAGGAGCTGCCGAACGACTTGGTGGCCGTGGCGTTCCTGCTCGGGTTCGTAGGAAGCGATGCACCGGCCCCGCGATGGCTCACCGAACACGTGACGTGGATGCCTTGGGATTTCCCCGTCGGTCGGGCGATCATCACCTCTTGCTGGGGGTTGTCTGCGGCCTTTTTTCTTTATCTGATGTGGAGGGTACTGCGGCGCCCCGCGGTTTTGGGCACCAGCGACTGGGCGTCACCATCGAGCGGGCTGCGGGAGGACCTACGCGGCTATGCGCTGATCGGTGTGCACATCGTCATCGCTGCGGCGGCGGTGCTGACCCTGCTGCGTGCCGTTGGCGCCGTTGATGTCCGGGCCGGCGCGACCGATGCCGGCTGGACGAGCGCGTCCGAGTCGCTCGCCGCGGTCACCTGGCACTTGGTCGGCTCGTTCCCCGGTCCGAACATCCCGCAGATCCTGGACTGGCAACTGGCGACCGACTTCGGCGGGCCGTGGGCGGGGCTCGTCATCGTCATCGCGCTGACATCCACCATCGTCTTTGTAGCCTTTCCAATGATCCGTACCATCGTGCTGTGGGCGCGGCTGACCGCGACCCGCCCGAGCACCGCCCAGCCACTGGTCGAGGTACCGGCGTCGATCCTTGGCAACCTCCGGGCGGTCCTGGCCTTCCTGGAGGCGTGGGAAAGGGACCGGGACGGGATGCCCGGCCCGTCCCACCTGCTCCTTTTCAGATGGTCCCCGCCGCCAACCATCCCCGGCCAGAGGAGGCCTACCGAGGGCGTGCACGACGCGGAGCGCCGGCTGGTTGAGTCCGAACTAGACCGTCCTCGGCTGCTGGACCTCCTCGGCGAGCGGTCACCCATCTACATCGCCGCCGACCACGCCATCCTCCGCACCGCAGACGCCTACCGGGCGGCGCTGCACACCCGGACCACCACGGAGCAAGCCCGCGAAGCCGTCGACGAGTTCGCCAGCCTAGTAGAGCGCTGGCAAGAAACCTTCAAGGCGTGACACCCGCGCCTGCCCCCCCCAGACCGGACAGTGGACGTTGATCTCGACGGCGCCCAGGTGCGCGTGGCCGGCCCCGACGTGGTCGGCCTCGACGTGGTCGGCGAGTCGGCCCTGCACTTGCCGAAAACCCCGTCCGCGCAGATCATGCGGCATGCTCGTACTCGTGGAGGATGCCGCCGAGCAGGACCCACCCCATCCGCCAGGCGGCAACGGCTTGACGCCCCCGGAAGCCCAGCCCGCGTCGCCGCCGGTCGGCCGTATCCCGGACGGCGCGCGGCGAGCCGGGCGGCCGAACTCCACGCTAAGGGTCCGGTTCCAGACAGCGGCATCCGCGTGGCGATGTTAGCGTCGCCGCCACCCCCGGATCCCCGCCAACCGTCACACCTCCTGTACGGCGGGGGCCGCTGCCTCGTCGGGAGCCGCAATGACCTCGATCAACGCCAGCGCCGACGTGGCTCGGGCCACCGAGCGGCTGCGCCCCGTGTTCGGTGACCGGCTACTGCTGCCCACACACGATGGGTTCGCGTCGGCTAGCCGGATCTGGAACTGTGCGGTCACGCACCGGACCGTCGCGATCGTCCGGTGCCTCGACAACGACGACGTACGCGCCGCCGTGCTGACCGCCCGCGAGTACGACGTGCCGCTCTCCGTACGCAGCGGGGGCCACGACTGGGCGGGGCGGGCGCTGCGCGACGGCGGGTTGGTGCTTGACCTTTCCGGCATGCGGCAGGTGGCGGTGGATACCGAGGTGGGTACGGCCACGGTCGGGGGCGGGGCGCACATCGGCGATGTTTCCGGCGCTGGGCAGCAGCACGGCTTGGCCACGCCGACGGGGACCGTACGGACGGTCGGGATGGCCGGATTGACCCTCGCCGGCGGTTACGGTCCACTCTGCGGCCGGTACGGGCTGGCGGTGGACAACCTGCTGCGCGCCGATGTCGTACTGGCCGACGGCCGCCTCGTGACCGCCAGCCCAGACGGCGACGCCGAACTGTTCTGGGCCTTGCGCGGCGGCGGCGGCAACTTCGGTGTGGTCACCAGCCTGATGTACCGGCTGCACGAACTGCCGACCGTGCTGGCCGGGATGATGCTGTTCCCGTTCACCCAGGCGGCCACCGTGCTGACGGGGTACCGCGAGATCGTGGCGACCACCCCCGACGAGGCGACGATCATGGCGGGCTTCCTGCCCAACCCAGAAGGGCCGCCCATGGTGTTCCTCTGTCCCATGTGGAGCGGAGCCGACCTCGCCGAGGGCGAGCGGCTCATCGCGGGGCTGGATCGGCTGGGCAACCCGCTCATGAGCCAGATCGCCGCAACGCCGTACCACGACGCGCTGAGCATGTTCGACGGCGCCATGCGGGAGGGCAACCACTACCGGCTGCGTACCCGCTGGCTGTCCCACCTGTCCGAGGCCGCCGCCGAGGAGCTGACTGACGCCGCCGCGCAGATCGCCTCACCGTACTCGGCCATCTCCATGCACCACTTCCACGGCGCCGCCGCCCGAGTGGGCCAGGCCGAGACCGCCTTCGGGCTGCGCACGGACCACCTGCTTGTCGAGATCGTCGGGGCGTGGGCGCCGGAGGACGCCGAAGCGGGGTACGGCGACTGGGCCGACCAAACGTCGCAACGGTTGGCGCCGCTGGCGTTGCCCGGCGGTTACCCGAACCTGCTCGGCGCGGATGAGCCCGAGCGGGTCCCGCCGAGTTACGGCCCCAACTACGAGCGGCTGGTCAGCGCCAAACGCCGCTACGACCCGGACAACGTCTTCGCCTCCGCCGTACCGTCCCTCGCGGTCTAGCCCTGTCGATCAGGCCGCCCCGCTGACTTTGCCGATGCGCTCTTGAGGCTGGGCGGCCGATGGCGGGGTAGGCGTGCCGATCACCAGGCGCAGGGCGCGTAGTCCTTCAGGAAGCAGCCGTACAGGTCTTCGCCCTGTTCGCCGCGGACGATCGGGTCGTAGACCCGGGCCGCGCCGTCGATCAAGTCCAGTGGGGCGTGGAAGCCGGCGTCCGCGAGCCGCATCTTCGTCGGGTGGGGCCGCTCATCGGTGATCCAGCCGGTGTCGACGCTGGTCATGAGGATGCCATCGGTCAGCATCTCCTGGGCGCTGGTGCGGGTCAGCATGTTCAGCGCAGCCTTGGCCATGTTGGTGTGCGGGTGCCCCGGCCCCTTGTAGCCGCGGGCGAACTGGCCCTCCATCGCCGACACGTTCACCACGTACTTGCGGCGGGCGGTCGCTGCGGCCATCGCCGATCGCAGCCGACTGACCAGCACGAACGGCGCGGTCACGTTGCACAGCTGCACTTCAAGCAGCTCGATCGGGTCCACGTCGTGCACCCGCTGCACCCAGCTGTTGACCGGGTCGAGGTCCGGGACCAGGCCGCCGGCGTCGATGGCGGTGGCTGCCGCGATCCGTTCCGGCGAGGCGGAGCCGCTGGTCAGCGCCAGCGCGGTGAGCGCGTGCGGGGGGATCGCAGCCGCCGGCGGCGAGGCGATCAGGCTGCCCGCCAAGTCGCCCCGGCCGGCTGGTTTGGCGAACGTGATCATCTCCGGCAGCGGGCCGTCCGGCAGGGCCGCCGCCTCCGCAGCGACGAGCTGCGCGTACGCCCCGGGTGTGCGGCGGACGGTCTGCGCCGCGTTGTTGATCAGGATGTCGAGTGATCCCTGGCCGCTGACCGAGTCAGCGAGGGCGGTCACCTGGGCGGGGTCGCGCAGGTCGATCCCGACGATCCGCAGGCGGTGCAACCAGTCCCCGCTGTCGGGCATCGCGGCGAATCGGCGGACCGCGTCGTGCGGAAACCGTGTGGTGACCGTGGTGTGCGCGCCGTCGCGCAGCAGCCGCAGCGCGATGTACATGCCGATCTTCGCTCGGCCGCCGGTAAGCAGCGCGCGCCGGCCGGTCAGGTCGGTGCGGGCGTTGCGGCGCTCCCGGTTGAGCGCGGCGCAGGGCGGGCAGAGCTGATGGTAGAAGGCGTCCACCTCGCGGTAGCGCTGCTTACAGACGTAGCAGCCGCGCGGATTGTGCAGGAAGCCGGCCGTGGCACCCACTGTGGGGGAGGCGAGCGGGATGCCCTGGGTCTCGTCGTCGATCCGGCCCGGGGCGCCGGTGGCGGTGGCCGCCGTCACCGCGCGGTCGGCCGCCGTGATGGCATCCCGCCGTTCCTCGCGTCGCCGCTGCTTGATCATCTTGTAGAGCCTCGCGGTGGCCCGTTGCACCCGCACGACGTCGGGGTGATCGGGAGGGAGATCCTCCAACGCCTCAAAGACGCTGAGACAGGTCTCCAGCCGGGTCGGGTCAATGCCGTATTGACCGGTTTCGGTAATGTTGTCCGCCGTCATGCCGTCGCTGTCTCGTCCCGTTCCCTGCGCCGGATCTACCCGGCCCGCCCCAAGTCCGACCCGGAACTGTACGCGCACCGGGGGTCGAAGCTGCTTCGAGGTGCAGCCCGGGTGCTGGTGATCCACGACGAGCAGAGAGCCCTCACGGCCGGCCGGCTGCGCCCCTCCAGCAGCTACTGGCCGACAGCGCCGGACTGTCGCCGGCCGGAAGGTCGCCGCTGGCCGGGCTGGTGATGGTCGACGCCCGGACGTACGTCCCGGCCGGCACCGGACGTGGCCGATCATCTACCCCCGCCGCGACATCGTGGACGCGATCCGCTATCTCGACCGCACCGGCTGGGCTCGGCTCCGGGTGGCGTCAGTTGATGCCGGGTGCCCGCCAGATGCGGCTCTGCAGATCCGTGCCACGGATGATCTGGACGCGCCACGGGGTCAATCGCAGTACGTGCAGCGTGGGGTCAGCGGGGCTGCGCCAGAAGTTGCCGAGGGGGTACCCGACCCCTGGCGGGCTGGTCTGCTCGTACAGCTGCCACACGTACTGCTTGGTCTCGAGGTCGCTCATCCATTCGGTGATCGTGTCGATCGCCACCGCGTTCTGTCGGTGACTCCAGTACGAGAACGTCGCGTGCGGGTTGTTGGCCAGGTGAGCCGCCTTGACCGGCGTCTTGTAGGTCGCCAGCCAGCCCAGCGGCCGTCCGTCGATCTGTTCCCACACCGCGATCAGCACCCGGGCCCTTGGGCGGCCCTTGGCGTCGACCGTGGTCATGGTGGCGTAGCCGATGTCCCGCAGGTAGGCGTTGAACTGGCCCTCGATCATCGAGAACGTGGGAACTCTGGTCGCCATCGCTGCTCCCTTTGGTCAGGCCGCCGTGTGGGCGGCTGTCGGCGTCGGCACCTGAGGCGTCGTGGCCTTGCGGCGTAGACCGAACGCCGTGATGAGGGCGGCGAGGACGGCTCCGGCTACCGGCGGCACCAGGCCAGCGCGGACCGCCTCCAGACTGATGCCCTCCCCGGCCTCAGCGGTGACGGTGGCCACGCTCACGGCGGTCACCACGGAGATGCCGAGGGCCATGCCGAACTGCATCGACGTGTAGAGCAGGCCGCCGGCCACGCCGTGCTCCTGTTCGTTGATCCCCTCGGTGGCCGCCATGGTCAGCGGACCGTAGGACAGCGAGAAGGCCAGGCCCAGCAGCAGCATGCTCGGCAGCATCGCGGCGTAGGTCCAGTCCGGCGCGACGGGCAGGAACAGCACGTAGGCCAGAGCGGCGCAGACGATGCCGCAGAAAAGCACTCGCACGTTGCCGAACCGGTTGACCAGCCGCGGCGTCAGGGCCGGGGAGAGGATGGTGTCGATACCGACCACCAGCATGGCCAGACCGGTCTGCAGCGGGCTCCAGCCCCGCAGTTCCTGCAGGTAGAGCGTCACCATGAACTGGAACCCGGCGAACGAGATCATGAACAGCAGCGCAGCCAGGTTGGTCCGCGCCAGCGCGGCGGACCGCAGGATTCCGAGCCGGACCAGCGGGCTTGCGGCACGCCGCTCGATCAGGACGAAGATCCCCAGGAGAACCACGCCCGCAGCGAAGACGGCCAGGGTCGTCCCAAGCCCCTCTCCGCCGTGCTCCAGCCGCACCACGCCATAAACGAGCAGCAGCATGGCGGCGGTGACGCTCACCGCGCCGGCGAGGTCGAAACCCCGCACCTGCGGGATCTCCTGCACGTCGTCCTTCAGCAGCGGTACCGCGGCCAGCAGGATCAGCGCGGCGAGGATGACCGGGGCGAAGAACACCCACCGCCAGCCGGCCGAGACCAGCAGGCCACCGGCGACCAGGCCGAGGGAGAAACCACCCGCGGCGGTGCCGGCGTACACGCCCAAGGCCTGGTTGCGCTGCGGGCCCTCCGGGAAGTTGCTGGTGATCAGGGCCAGCCCCGCAGGAGCCATGAACGCGGCTGCCACCCCGGTGACGAAACGCGCCACCAGCAGCATCCAGCCCTCGGTGGCGAAACCACCCAGCCCGGAGAAGATCAGGAAGACCATCAGCCACAGCAGGAACATCCGCCGCCGGCCGAGCAGGTCGGCAGCCCGCCCGCCCAACAGCATGAACCCGCCGTACCCGAGCACGTAGGCGCTCACCACCCCGCTGAGCGCCCCGGTCGACAATCCAAGATCCTCCCTGATGGCGGGTAGCGCCACGTTCAGCATCGCGATGTCGATCCCCTCCAGGAAGATCGCCCCGCACAACACGAACAACACGCCCCACGCCCGCCCATCCAGGCGGGTGCTCGACGTCGACATCTCGGCTCCTTTCGGAGGGCAGATCGTCCCCCGGTTCTCCCGGCGCATGCCGGTTCCTTCTTGTAACCGAGAGCATCGTTAGGCACCATCGGGAAGCATGGAAGACGGAACTTCGCGGTCCCTCGGTTACTGCCGGGATACCGACGCCGACTACGACGTGCTGCAGTGGGACACCCGCGAGGACTGCGAGGTCCGCCAGATCCTCGATCGGGTCGCCGACAAGTGGTCACTGCTCGTCATCGCGCTGCTGGACCGACGCAGCCTGCGCTTCACCGAGCTGCGGCGCATGATCGACGGCATCAGCCAACGAATGCTCGCCCGCACCCTCCGGCACCTCGAACGCGACGGGCTGGTGAGTCGGACGGTGCACCCCACCGTCCCGCCCCGCGTCGACTACGAACTCACCGCCCTCGGCGCCACCCTCCACGAGACGATCCGGACCCTGGTGACCTGGACGGAGACGCACCAGAACGAGATCGCCGCCGCGCGCGCGGCGTACGACAAGCGCGCCGCCGCGGAACAAGCCCAGGCCGAACGCGAGGCAGCCCAACGAGACGCCATCGCCCGGGAGGTTCTCGCCGGCCGCCGATAGGGACCCCGGTCACGCGGCCACGGCCCTCGCCCTGGCGTGTCACGCGTTGCAGCAGACCGACCCCTGGCACGCCTGTGGTGGCGCTCGTGTACGTGTGTGCTGGCGGTGCAGGGGTTCACCCTCTACGCGGGCAGTGGATGCTCACTGACCCGCAGCATCTGCTGCCCGTGCTCGGCTTGCCGGTCGAGCCCGGCGGGGTGATCGACCTGTTCGTCGTCATGGTCATGCTCTGGGCGACGCTGCGGGTTGCTGCCCTCATGCGCTGGTACGTAGCGATCGGCAACAGCGGCCGCGGGGTGAACGCGCTGGGCGCGGCGGTGCGGGCCGCGTCGTGCAGCAGGTCACCCCGATCGGGCCTGGCCTCGGTCGTGGGCTGAGGCGGTGGGTCGATGACTGATCAGGTCGATGGGAGCGCGGTGGGGCGGGCGCGGATGTGACGCCGACGCCCCCGACAAGGTGCTCTACCCGGGCGACCGGCAGCAAGCCCCGTTTTCCGGTCCAGGAGGATCGGCGGGTTGCTGGCGACGCGGCCTATCCCCGCTGGCGTACCCGCCGGCCGAGGGCGACGGTCAGGTCGTACGCGTGCTGGGTGGGTCCGAGGTGGGCGATCCTCTTGCCGACGATCTCGAATGCGGTGCCGTGTGATGGGGTCGCGATCGGTACCGGCAGGCCGCCCTGGACGGTGACGCCTCGGTCGAAGCCCATCAGCTTCATCGCGATCTGGCCCTGGTCGTGGTACATGGTGACCACGCCGTCGAAGCGGCCGTCCCGAGCCTTGATGAAGACCGTGTCGCAGGGGTACGGCCCGCTGGCGTCGATCCCTTCCGCCCGGGCGGCCTCGATGCCGGGCCCGATGTGGTCGATCTCCTCGCGGCCGAACTGGCCGTTCTCGCCGGCGTGCGGGTTGAGTGCGCAGACGGCAAGACGGGGTGCCTCGATCCCTGATCCTTTGATCACGTCGTCGAGCAGGCGGATGGCCGCGAGCACGGAGCCGGCGTTGATCCGTGCCGCCACGTCCTTCAGCGGGATGTGCGACGTCACGCGGGAGGTGACCAGCCCGGGTACGAAGTTCAGCTCTGAGGTGGTGCCGGTGTAGTCGAGGTTCTTGGCGAACCAGCGAAGTTCGTCCTCCTCGTGCATTCCGGCAAGGTGCAGGGAGGCCTTGTTCAAAGGGGTGAACATGATCGCGTCCACCGTGCCCGCCTGGTAGAGGCTCAGCGCCTTGCGCAGATCGCTCATCACCCGTTCACCGGCCTCCCGGCTGACCGTACGCCGCGCCACCGGCTGCCCGGACAGGTTGCTGCCGACGAGCACGGCGTGACCCGGAGTAGCCACGTCGGCCACCCGGACGTCCGCGCCGAACTCGCCGGCGACCGCCTTGAACTCGGCGGCGTCGCTGAGCACGTGCACCTCGGCCCGGTCGAGGTTGCCGGGCGTGGCCAGCAGTCGGACGGCAAGCTCCGGTCCGATCCCGGCCGGGTCGCCCAGCGTGAGGGCGATCCGGGGCCGGAGCTCCTCGGCGGTGGTCTGCGGCATGTGGTTCCTCTCCTGCATCCCGGTGCTCGTCGCGAGCACTACACACGGGCCTATCCATGTTTCCTATAGGATCGAGGTTGCTGTCCCGACGCGTCAAGCCCGGGTTCCGCGAGCGGTCAGCTCTCCGCCAACGAGCGGGCCCGTACCCCCAGCAGGTGGGCCCGCATGGCGTCCTCGGCCCGCTGGTCGTCGCCGGTGGCGATCGCCTCGAGGATCACTCCGTGCTCGGCCACCGCCTGGTCCACGTCGGTGAGCCCGTGGCCGAGCGACTGGCGCATCCGGTGCACCTGGGGGGAGAGGCCCTCGGCCAGCTGCAACAGGTACTGGTTGCCGCAGTGGTGCAGGATCACCCGGTGGAACGCCCAGTCGGCGGTGTAGTACCGGCGGATGACCGGCCAGCTCGTCTCGTCGCTGGTGGCCCGTACGCGCTTGACGTATTCGGCCGCCATCACGTGGTCGGAGTGTGCGGCCTTCAGCTCCAGCAGGGCGGCATCACTCATCGGAACGGCGCCGCGGACGGCGGCGACCTCCAGGATGGTGCGGGCGTCGACCAGCTCGGACATGCGGTCGGCCGACAAGGGTGACGCCACCCGGTAACCCTTCAGCGCGGCTCGGGTGACCAGGCCGGTGTGCTCGAGCTGCACCATCGCCTCGCGGACCGGCGTGGGCGATACGCCGAGCTGCCGGGCGAGGGCGTCAATGCTCAACGACGCGCCCGGCTTGACCCGCCCCTCCAGCAGCAGTTCCAGGATCGCGTCGTAGACGCCATCGCGCAGGGCGCGCCGCTCGACCGTGCGGCCCAGGTCGGGCTCCGGCCGGGCGGGATTCGGGGTCGTCGGGGTTGTCATGGTGGCTGAGATCCTACCGGTCCCACCTCTAGACACGGGGCGCATGGTCATGGATCCTACAGGATCTAGGCGCAACGAGGCGGCAATGCCATGGCAACGGGACGGCAATCACCCGGCGACTTCGATCGGAGACAGGAATGGTTTGGACGGCAGAGCAGTGGCCCATCGGCGCTGCCCTGATCCAGTTCCCCGGACAGACCCGAGCGGGGACGAGTGTCCAGGACGCCGGCCCCGCCGAATGGGCCCGGGTCTTCACCGAGGTCAGCGCCTGCGGGTTCGACCACGTCGACATCACCGACAGCTGGCTGCGTCCGGGGGACCTCGATGATCGCCAGCGGGCAGAGCTGGCCGGCACGCTCAAGGAGTGCAACCTCGGGGTCACCGCCATCTCCGTCGTCCGGCGCAGCATCCTCGACGCCCGCGACGGTGAGGCCAACCTCCGGTACGCGTTGCGCACGATCGAAGCGGCCGCAGCCATCGGCACCAGCGTGGTCTGCCTGGGTCTGCACCGTCCGCTGACCGACCGGCAGCAGGCGGCCCAGTGGTTCTGGACCGAGCCCGGCCCGCCCGACACGCAGCAGGACAAGGCGAGCTTCGCGCTCGCGGTCGACCGGTTCACGCAGATCGGCCAGCACGCCGCCACCTTCGGTGTCGCGCTCTCCCTCGAGATGTACGAGGACACCCTGCTCGGCACGGCGGAAGGCGCAGCTGCGCTGGTGGAGGCGATCAACCTGCCGAACGTCGGGCTGAACCCGGACATCGGCAATCTCGTCCGTCTGCACCGGCCCGTAGCGGACTGGGAGCAGCTGCACCTCAAGACGCTCCCGTACGCCAACTACTGGCACATCAAGAACTACTACCGCGACCACGATCCAGCCACCGGGGCGTACTTCACGGTCCCAGCTCCGGCCGAGTCGGGCCTGATCAGCTACCGGCGCGCTATCGAGATCGCCCTCGACGCCGGCTTCCAGGGCCCGATATGTGTCGAGCACTACGGCGGTGACGGATTGGGCGTGTCAGCCCGCAACCGCGACTACCTGCGCGGCCTTCTCCGCACGAAGCTGGGAGCCGTACGATGACGCGCCTGGTCAACGCCGCCGCAGAGTTCGCCAGGGAAGCGCTTGAAGGATTCGTTGCCGCCCATCAGGACTACGTCCTGGCGGTTCACGGCGGCGTCGTGCGCGCCGCGGCCACCCCGCCCGGTCAGGTCGCGGTCGTGCTAGGCGGCGGCTCCGGACACTACCCAGCCTTCGCCGGCTGGGTCGGCCCGGGGTTCGCGCACGGCGCCGCGTGCGGCAACACCTTCGCCTCGCCAGCGGCGAACCAGATCCACTCGGTCGCCCGCGCCGCCGAAGCCGGCGGCGGCGTCATCCTCGGCTTCGGCAACTACGCGGGAGACATCCTGCACTTCGGCCAGGCCGCCGAGCGGCTGCGCGCCGACGGCATCGACGTTCGCACCATCGCAGTGGTCGACGACATCGCCTCGGCCCCATCCGAACAGCGGCACCGCCGCCGCGGTGTCGCCGGTGACCTCATCGTCTTCAAGATTGTCTGCGCGGCGGCCGAGGCAGGCCTCGACCTTGCCGCCGTCACGGCGATCGGCCAGCGCGCCAACACCGCCACCCGGTCCTTCGGCATCGCCTTCGACGGCTGCACCCTGCCCGGCGCCGACCACCCCCTGTTCACCGTCGACGGCGGACAGATGGCCATCGGGCTCGGCATCCACGGGGAACCGGGGATCGGCGCGAAGCCGCTGCCCAGTGCCGACGAGGTGGCGGATCTGCTGGTCGACGAGATCCTCGACGAGGCCGGCGCCGATGGATCGGGCAGCCGGGTGGCGGTGCTGGTCAACGGGCTCGGGTCGATCAAGTACGAAGAGCTGTTCGTCATCTACCGCCGGGTCGCCCACCGGTTGCAGCGGGCCGGTCTGACCATCGTCCGCCCAGTGGTCGGCGAGCACGTCACCAGCCTGAACATGGCCGGGCTGTCGCTGAGCCTCACCTTCCTCGACGACGATCTGGAGGCGTACTGGATCGCTCCTGCCGACGCACCCGCCTTCCAGCGCCGTCCGGCGCCGCAACACCCGCCCCGCCCCGCGCTGCCGGCTGCCCCGATCCGGCCGCAGCCGCGGCCGGCACCGCCCGCAGCGCAGATGGGCGCCACCCGGGTCGCGCAGGCCCTGGCCGCGGTCCGAGACGTCGTGCTCGCTCACGAGACCCGGCTCGGCGAGATCGACGCGGTGGCCGGCGACGGAGACCACGGCATCGGCATGGCGCGGGGCAGCATGGCCGCCGCCGAGGCGGCCGCGGCGGCGGTAACCGAGCAGGCCGGGGTCCGGGGACTGATGGTCGCCGCCGCCGACGCTTGGGCCGAGCGGGCGGGCGGCACGTCAGGTGCGCTCTGGGGCGCTGCCCTCACCGCCGCCGGCGCCGCACTGGACGACGATCAGCTACCGGCACCCGGTGACGTCGTCCGCGCGGTCACGGCGGCCGTCGAGACGATCGTCCGGCTCGGCGGTGCGCAACCGGGCGACAAGACGATGGTCGATGCCGCCGTGCCGTTCCAACAGGTGCTCACAGCAGAGACGGCGGCGGGAGCATCGCTGGCCGCCGCCTGGTCGGTCGCCGCCGCCTCGGCGACCGCTGCCGCCGAGGCGACCGCTCGGATACCCGCCCGGTTGGGCCGGGCCCGCACCCACGGCGACCGCAGCATCGGTGCCCCCGACGCCGGGGCGATTTCCTTCGCCCTGATCGTCACCGCCCTCACCGACCACGTCGCCACCGATCAGCCTGGGGAGCAAGGATGACCCTACGAATCGTCGTCGGCGCGGACAGCGCCGGTTTCAGCTACAAGGAGACGCTCAAGGCCGACCTGGCCGCCAACCCCGCGGTGCGGGAGGTCATCGACGTCGGCGTCGCCTCCGGCGAGGACACCGACTACCCGCACATCGCCGTCGCCGCCGCCCGCCTCATCGTCGAGGGCTCCGCTGACCGTGCCCTGCTGGTGTGCGGGACCGGGTTGGGCGTCGCCATCGCCGCGAACAAGGTACCCGGCATCCGGGCGGTCACCGCCCACGACTCGTTCTCGGTCGAACGCGCGATCCTGTCGAACAACGCCCAGGTGCTGACCTTTGGCCAGCGCGTCATCGGGCTGGAGTTGGCCCGCCGGCTGGCCAGGGAGTGGCTGACCTACTCCTTCGACCCCACCTCCGCCTCCGCGGCCAAGGTCGCCGCGATCTGCTCGTACGAGGGGGACTGACGCCATGGTCCGGTGGATCGGCACCAGCTGGAAGATGACCAAGACCCGGGCCGACGCGGCAGCATACGCCGAGGCGCTGCGCGCGGCCATCCCGCCGGGCGGCTGGCCCGGTGTCCAGCCGTTCGTGATTCCCCCCGCCACCGCGATCTCCGTGGTCCGGGACGTGTTAGGACCGTCGTCGCCGATCATCGTCGGCGCACAGAACGCGCACTGGGCCGACGCCGGCGCCTGGACCGGGGAACTATCAGTGCCCCAGGTAGCCGACGCCGGGGCGACGCTGGTCGAGATCGGACACTCGGAGCGGCGCCAGCATTTCGGCGAGACCGACGATACGGTCAACCAGAAGGTCCAGGCCACGCTACGACACGGCCTCACGCCGCTGGTCTGCGTAGGGGAGCCGGTCCAGGTGCGGGCCACCGGCAGGGCCGCCGAGTACGTGCTCCGGCAGACCGCCACCGCCCTGAATCAGGCGACAGCGCCGTCGGCGGTGCTGCTGGCGTACGAGCCCGTCTGGGCGATCGGCGAGCAGGGCCGAGAGCCCACCGTCGCCGAGGTAGCCGAGGTCACCGAGGCACTCGCCGCCGAGTACGGCGACAGAATCTCCGGCGTGCTGTACGGCGGCTCAGTCAACCCCGCGAACGCCCGGCAACTGCTGCAGGCGCCCGGCGTACGCGGGCTGTTCATCGGGCGCAGTGCGTGGACCGCCGACGGCTACCTCCGGCTGCTGCGCATCGCGACCGACGTGGCACAGCAGCTCCACCCAGTACCAGCGCAGCGCTAGCCGCCTGCACCGACCGGGCCGGATTGCTCGAGCGGCGGCCCACAACCTTCATCAACGCAGCATCCGACCTAGCCTACCCACCACCACACCACGAAGGGTTCACCATGAAGCGCAGTACTTCGCTGTTGACCGCGGTCGTGGCCGCCTCGGTCCTCGCCACCACCGGTTGCAGCAGCGCCAACGGCCAGGGATCGGACGGCGGATCGTTCAAGCCGAGGGGCAACGTCACGATGGTTGTCCCCTTCGGTGCGGGCGGCGGCAGTGACGTGTCCGGTCGGTCGATCGCCGCGGGCCTGGAGGCGGTGGTTCCAGGCCTGCACGTCAACACGGAGAACCGGGACGGCGGCTCGGGCGCGGTCGGCTACTCCTACTTCCTCAGCAAGAAGGGCGACCCCAACTATTTGCTGCCCAGCGAGACCGCCCTGCTGGCCCTGCCACTGAACACCAAGGTGAACTTCGACTACACCTCCTTCACCGCGATCATGAAGATCGGCGACGACTTCACCCTGGCCGTCGTTCCCGCCAACTCCCCGTGGCAGACCTGCGCGGACGTGGTGAACGCCAGCAAGACCGGTCGGGTGCTCGCCGGTGTCTCCGGAGCGACCAGCCTCGACAACGTGGTCTTCACGCTGACCGAGCAGGCCACCGGCGCCAAGTTCGACCGGGTTCCGTTCGAATCCGGCGACGAACTGCTCGCGGCGCTGCTGGGCAACCAGATCCAGGTCGCCTCCCTCAACCCCGGCGAGGTCGTCGAGCAGCTCAAGGCCGGCAAGCTCAAGGCGCTGTGCGCCTTCTCAGAGAAGCGGTACGACTACCCCGAGCTCAAGGACATCCCGACCGCCAAGGAGCAGGGGGTCGACGTCGCGTACGCCCAGTTCCGGGGCATGATCGCACCCGGTGGGATCAGCCCGGAGGCACAGCAGTTCTGGGTCGACGCGAGCCGGAAGTTCGTCGAGTCCGACAAGGCCAAGCAGTACATCGCCGGCAACTACCTACAGCCGAACGCTTTGTTCGGTGCCGACTTCACCCAGTATCTGAAGGACAACAACGGCCTGCTCAAGAAGGCGCTGGGTAAGTAGGTGAGCGCGCTGACTCGGCTTCGCGGCAGCGGCGAGGCAAGGGCGTACGCCGTCCTCGCCCTGCTCGGCCTCGCCGCCGCGGCGGGAGGCCTCTCCTACGGCGTGTTCGTTGACGACGGCCGGGTCGGTCCCGGCTTCCTCCCGGTCGTCGCCGGCGGGCTGACCGCTCTGCTGTGCGGCTGGATCGCGGTCCGGCCAGGCGTCGAGCGTGCCGGGGTGACCGACGCGGCAGAGCCTGCTGAGGCACCGGACGCCGACGACGACATCGACATCACGGGGCGCAGCCGGCGGGAGCGAGTCCGCAACCTCTGGGCGGTGTTCGCGCTGACCTTCGGCGCGATCCTCCTGGTACAGGTCGTCGGATTCCTGGCGGCGTTCGCCGGACTGGTCTTCGTGATCTCCACCTGGATCGAACGACAGTCGCTGGTGCGATCCGCCCTCATCGCTGCGCTCACCGCCGCCGTGATCTACGGCGTCTTCGGACTGTTCCTCAGGGTGCCCCTGCCCGGCGGGCTATTCGGACTCGGTACGGAGGGCTGATCGGTGATCGACAACGTTCTGCTCGGCTTCCAGACCGCGCTCACCCCCGAGAACCTGCTCTGGTGCTTCGTCGGCGTCCTCGCCGGCACCGTGATCGGGCTGCTCCCCGGCCTCGGATCAACCACCGGCGTGGCCGTGCTCCTACCACTGACCCTCGACTTCGAGCCCGTCACCGCGCTCATCATGCTCGCCGGGATCTACTACGGCGCGCAGTACGGCGGAACCATCACCTCAGTACTGATCTCCACCCCGGGCGAGGCGTCGAGCGTCGTGACCACCCTCGACGGCTACCAGATGGCGCGTAACGGCCGGGCCGGCGCAGCGCTCGCCATCGCCGCGATCGGCTCCTTCGTGGCGGCGATCTTCTCACTCGTCCTGCTGATGGTGCTCGCACCGCCCTTCGCGGGCTTCGCGCTGAAGTTCGGCCCGGTGGAGAACCTCGCCATCATGATCCTCGGCCTGGCCACCATCGTCAGCTTCTCCGGCGACTCACGGATCCGCGGCTTCGCGATGGCCGCCGCCGGCCTGCTGCTGGCGACCGTCGGCCTAGACGCCGGCACCGGCACCTCCCGCTTCACCTTCGACAGCATCAACCTCCTCGGCGGGGTACCGTTCGTGGAGGTCATGATCGGACTGTTCGCCGTCGGCGAGGTCATGTACCAGATCCGCGTCGGTGCCGCCGCGCCGATCCGCACCCGCTTCCGGGACCTGCTGATCACCAGAACCGAACTGCGGCGCAGCATCGGCCCGATCGGACGCGGCAGCATCCTGGGCTTCCTCCTCGGCTGCCTCCCTGGATCCGGCTCAACGCTGGCCTCCTTCATCGCATACGGCGTGGAAAAGCGGGTCGGCAAGAACAAGGATCAACTGGGGCGCGGAGCGATCGAAGGGGTCGCCTCCCCGGAGAGCGCCAACAACGCAGCCGCAAACGCCAACTTCGTACCAACCCTCACCCTCGGCATCCCCGGCGGCGGCACGACCGCAGTCCTCCTCGGCGCCTTCACCATCTACGGACTGCAGCCCGGACCGCTGCTGTTCGAAAGCCAGCCGAAACTCGTCTGGGGCCTGCTGGTGTCGTTCTTCATCGGCAACGTGATGCTGCTGGTGCTCAACCTGCCGATGGCACCGATGTTCGCCCAGATGCTACGAATCCCGTACGCCTACCTGTATCCGATCATCCTGTTCACCAGCTTCGTCGGCGCGTACTCCATCGACAACAACATGTTCAGCGTCTGGGTCGTCTTCGCCGCCGGCATCGCCGGGTACTTCATGCGGCGCTACAACCTCCCAATGGCACCGCTGGTCCTCGGCCTGGTGATCGGCCCGCTCTTCGAGAAGGCGCTCACCCAGACGTCGGCCCTCGGCAACGGCAACCTGCTGATCGTTTTCACGCACCCGATCGCACTGGTGGTGCTGGCCATGGCCGTCCTGCTGGTGGCCGGCCCCTGGCTGATACGACTGCTCCCGCACGGCAGCAACGCCCCGCCCAAGGACCGCGAACCAGTGGGTGTCTGACAGACCGGCGGACGTTCGGTGGGCGGTCGGCAAGGCCAAGGTGTTCGTGTCCAGGAATGGCGCCTGTCCCGGTGACCCACGGGCCAGGCGCCATTCCTGTCCGAACTCAGCTTTTGCCTTGGCGCCGGTGGCTGGTTCGGTCGACGAGTTCCCGTACGGCCTCCTGGTACTGCGGTTGTGTGTGATAAGGCCAATGGCGCTCGACTGGTGGTGGGACGGTGTCCGCTGGGTCGATGGTCAGGGCGCGGGGATCGCGGAGGCGGACATCGACCTGGCTTGCTGCGGGGTTGCCGCACGTGGGCTCGGCGGCTCGGTGGTCGAAGATGGGTCCGCCGATGGGGTCGGTGTCTCGCCAGAGGTTGCGCCATCGCCAGTCGAGCCGTTCGCCGAGGTCGCACAGCACGTGCTGGCCGAGATAGGCGGGGTAGAGGCGGGCGTAGATGCGCCCGAGTGGGCTGCCGTGGGTCAGCAGCGCCACGTTGGGCAGGGCGGCCGGAGGCAGTCGGAGGACGGTGGCTGCGGCGAGGACGGAGCCGTGGCTGTGTCCGGAGATGGCCACGGGGCCTCGGGCGGCGAGGGCGGCGACCCGTTTGGTCAGTTCGGGCACTGCCCGGGCGGCGTAGCAGGGGGGTGCGAACGGGTGGACGGTGCGCGGCCAGAAGGTGCCCAGGTCCCACAAAACCGCGACGAGGCGTCGGGTCTCGGCCGATCGGTATGAGCGGTATCCGAGGATCATCAGGCCGATGACGAGCAGGCTGATGGCCCAGATTCCGACGTCGGTGAGGTAGGCGGCGAGCACCGCGGTTCCGTCGCGTTGCCCGCTGAGTTGGGTCGCGAGCTGGGTGGGGCCGACTCCGATGAGGTCGAGTGCGATGGTGGCCAGGCCGAGGGAGGAGATCAGGAAGAACGCGACGAGCATCGGACCCAGTTCCTCGGCCACGTGCGACTTGGCGACGATCTCGCGCACCAGGTGGAGCCGGCGCGCCGCGTGTGTGGGGGGACTTGGGAATAGTCGTGTGCGACGACCTTCTCGGCCAGGGCGCGTCGCCGCCGGCGGGTGAGCAGGAGAGTGGCGGTTGCTGCTGCGGCGACGATCAGCAGGGCGGAACCGCAGATACCTGCGCTCACGCGGGATCAAGGCCTGCATCCCCAGCAAGAAGGACCAGGAGGGAGACTCCCCAGCGCGGACGACCTTTGGTCCATGGAGCCCGTCAGCCATGCCCGCAGTATGCCGGCAACCGGCCGCTCGGTTGGTACCCCGACCTGCTGCCGACCGTAGACCCGGCGGCTTCTACGCCTTCCTTGACCGCTACCCGGCGATGACCAGGGCGGCGGTCGGTTTCAGCCGTCGGAGCCTTCGGCGGCGCCATCTGGCGTGAAAGCACCCTCTGCATCGCCGGCGTCTAGGTAGACGTGTTGGTGGCCCCGGCCGGCGTCGATATTGATCTGGTCAAGCTGGGCCGCGGCAATCGACCAGGTGACCGACGCGAGGTCCGCTTGCCGCGCCGCCAGCGCCAACTGGTTCTTGCGTACGGGGGCGGGGCTGGTGACGGCGAGGGAGACAGAGTCGACCGCGATGGTGCCCTGATCCACCGCGCTTCTGAGGCCACCACGGGCTACGTTGGTTGCGGTCGTGCCCGACGGTGGGTCGTCGAACTGTTCGGTTAGCTGGCGCATGGTCTGCTGCCATTGGTGGACCTGAGTCGCCTCGGGCGTCCGTCCGGCGTCCGAGTCCTGCTTGATGGCGAGAATGATCGGCGAGAGCTGGTCGGCTGTTTTGCGGGCCATCTCGGTGAGTTCGATGATCTGCTGGACGTCGCGTTTGGCGTTGGCTTCGCGCATCTGTGCGATGCCTGCTTCGGTCGGGCTTGGCTGGCCTACGGCGAACCCGATCAGTCCGCCGACCAGGCCCAGAGCCAACGCCGCCGCGGCAGCGCCCGCGCCCATCCTTGTCGTGGATCGCTGTTGCCGGGCAGGTGAGGCCAGGAGGTAGGACGGTCTTCCGGTTCGACGGGACATGGCATCCCCCGCATCGATGGTCGTTTGGCTCGGAGCGTAAGGCCTTTGACCACGCCCAGTCGATAGTTCGGCTCAGAGAACACGAAGTTTCATCCGTCGATACGAAAGATGTCCGGCAAGGATGCGGGCAGGAGGCACATCAGTTGGGCGATCAGGCGCGTTGGCCTGCTCTTCGGCCTGCCGCCACAGTGGCCGGTGACCGGGTGGGCGGGGCTCGTATGCCGACAGTTGATGCTCGGGCTCAGCCCCGACGGTCCGGCCGGCCCAGGGGCTCAACGGCCCACAGCGCTCATGGGTGTGCCGGTTCGGATGGAAAACCGGATCTGGAAGCGCTCGTGGGCTGGGCCGATGTCTGATGCCGATCACGTCCGGTTGGGCGGATCCGCCGGCGAGTTCGCCACGGCGGGCCCGGATGACGGCTGGGAAAGCGGCCGCTGAACCTGGCGAGTCTGCTCAAGTTGGCAACCGATTTCCTTTGGCGGATGCCGTGGGGTTGCGGCAGCGGCCGCGTGCTGCATCAGACCCAGAGTGGCCTGGTGCCTTGTCACAGACTGATCACGACCGGCGGAGACGTAGTGACAGTCGATTTCAATAGCCGGATGATGCTCCTCGTTCGCCCGCCGCTGGGTGGTTGTCGTCGGAGGAGTCCGTGCGTGAGTCAGTCATCCCCGCAGGCATGCGGACCCTCGCGGCGCAGGCCGACGCAAGGGGTGGTGGCCTTCGCCGCTACGGGCCCTGCCTCACGTTCTCACTCCAGCATGCCCTGCATTGGACATTGGAGAAGGTGATCGCCCTGAGCACGACCGATTCCGCGCCCCCTGCCGCGCCGCCCGGCGAGCAGCACCCGCACCCGTCATCGGGGACGGATTCGAAGCCCACGCCGCCGAAACGCGGTCGGGCGATCGGTTCTGTCGAAGTGCTGTGCGTGGTCCTCATCCTCGTCGGCGTCCTGTACCGGCAGATTGGCGGGTTGTTCGCTGATCCGCGGTTGCAGACGTGGTTGACGGTGTTCGTGTCGGTGATGGTGCAGGCGGTGCCGTTCCTTGTGTTCGGGGTGGTGCTGTCGGCAGTCATCGCGGTGTTCGTGCCGCGTTCGTTCTGGGCCCGGGCCCTGCCCCGGCATCCGGCGCTCGCCGTGCCGGTCGCCGGCGCGGCCGGGGTCGTGCTGCCCGGCTGTGAGTGCGGGTCGGTGCCGATCGCGGGGTCGTTGATCCGCCGCGGGGTCACTCCCGCCGCCGCGTTGGCGTTCCTGCTGGCCGCGCCGGCGATCAACCCGATTGTGCTGACCGCGACCGCCGTGGCGTTCCCGCGTAACCCGGAGATGGTCGCCGCCCGCGGCGGGGCGAGCCTTGTGGTGGCGGTGCTGATCGGATGGTTGTGGCTGCGGCTGGGCCGCACCGAGTGGATCCGCCTGCCGCATCGGGCGCACCTCGACGGCCTGCCGCGGATGGCGGCGTTCTGGGCGGCCTGCCGGCACGACATCATCCACGCCGGCGGGTTCCTCGTCTTCGGCGCGATGGCGGCGGCCACGATCAACGTGGCCGTCCCGCAGCAGTTCCTGCACGACCTGGCCGCCCGTCCGGTGCTGTCGGTGCTGGCGCTGGCGGCCCTGGCGGTGCTGTTGTCGATCTGCTCGGAGGCGGACGCGTTCGTCGCCGCGTCGTTGTCGCAGTTCTCCTTGACCGCGCGGCTGGCGTTCCTCGTGGTCGGTCCGATGGTTGACCTGAAGCTCGTGTCCATGCAGGCCGGGATGTTCGGGCGGCGGTTCGCCGTCCGGTTCGCGCCGGCGACCTTCGTCTTGGCCGTGCTGGTCGCGGCAGCAGTGGGGATGGTGATCTGGTGAACCGGGGCGCTCAGGCCGTGGTGATGGTGTTCTTCGGTGGTGCGATCCTGCGCGCCAGCGTCACCGACGTGTATCTACGCTACGTCAAACAGGGCCTACAGCCGTTCCTCATCGCCGCCGCGATCCTGCTGATCATCGCCGCCGTGGTGGCCTTAGTGCAGGAGTTCCGTGGCCCGCGTGAGGCGGATGCCCACTCCGCCGACGACGACGGGCACGGGCACGACCACTCCGGGCCGGCGGCGGGTTGGCTGCTACTGCTGCCGACTCTTGCGTTGCTCTTCGTCGCGCCGTCGGCTCTTGGCGCCGACACCGCCGCTCGCGCCGGCTCCGCCCTGACCAGCAGCCGGCAGGAGACCGAGGGAACGTCGGGCGAGTACAGCCCCTTCCCGCCCCTGCCGTCGGGCGACCCGGTCAAGCTCACCCTCCTCGACTACGGCTCCCGCGCCCTCTACGGCGAGGGCAAGACGCTGCGCGACCGGCAGGTCCAGCTGACCGGCTTCATCGCACCCGGCGCGGACGGCCAACCCATGCTCGCCCGCATCATCCTCAGCTGCTGTGCCGCCGACGGCATACCCGTCAAGATCGGCCTCAGCGGCGATGTGCCCCGTCTGCCCACCGATAGCTGGGTGCAGGCCACCGGCCGGTGGGTTCCGCAAACCGCCAAGGACCCGATCAACGGATCCGACATCCCGTACCTGGAGGTGGACACCTGGCAGAAGATCACGCCACCCAAGAACCCGTATGAGTAGGGCGCGCCGGAGGCCGGCGGGCGTTCGAGCCATAAATGTGCCCGTGGACGCCCCGCCGGGCCGAGTACTGCGACGCGACCCTTCATCCTCGTTGGGGAGCTATCGGCGTGGCAGCCGGCCAAGGGGCTGTCAGCCAAGTGGGACGGGTAGGCCGGCGCGGAACAGGCCCTGTTCGAGCCAGACGGCGGCGCGTACGCCGTCGGCGGCGGCCTGGCTGACGAGGGTGAGCCCGTCGGGTAGGGCGGGCAGGCGGGCGAGGTCGCCGGCGGCGGACACGCCGGGCACAGTGGTCTGGGCGAACTCGTCGACGCGCACGTAGCCGTCGGGCAGTAGTTCGGCGCCGAGCTGGGCGGCCAGGGGTGCGTGCTGGCGGGTGGGCGCCCGGTGGAAGACGACCTGCCGGTCCAGGGTGGTGCCGTCGGCGAGGTGCAGCTGCAGCGCGTCGAGGTCGCCGGTGAGCGTGGTGAGCGGCTGCTCGATGAGGGGAATGTTCAGCGCCTTGAGGTTGTCCAGGATCGGCTCGGGTAGCTGGTGCGGGCCGTGGGTGGCGACGACGACGTCGTCGGTGTACCGGTCGGCGAGGTAGGCGGCGAGCATGACCTGGGCGGGTTCGCGGCCGAGCACGGCGATGCTCTTGCCGCGGGCTTCCCAGCCATGGCAGAAGGGGCAATGGAAGACGCTGCGGCCGAAGCGTTCGGCGACGCCGTCGATGGGCCAGGGTTCGTCGACTTGGCCGGTGGCCAGTAGCAGGCGGCGGGCGTGGTGGATGGTGCCGTCGGTGAGGGTGACGGTGAAGTCGTCGATGCTGCCGTGGGCGGCCTCGACGCGGGTCTGACGGATCTCGACGCTGGGGTAGGCGGCCAGTTCGCGGTGGCCGGTGTCGAGTAGGCGCAGGGGTGGGAACCCGTCGCGGCTGAGGTACATGTGGATGCCGTCGGCGGGGTGGTTGCGCGGTGGGCCGCCGTCGATGAGCAGGGTGCGGCGCTGCTGGCGGCCGAGGACCTGGGCGGCGCTGAGCCCGGCGGAGCCAGCGCCGATGATGATGACGTCGTACACCTCGTTGGTGCTCCCTCTACTGGGTCGGGGTGGGGCGACCGGCGGCGGCGAGGCCGGCAACGGTGGGCGCGGCGAGGAAGTCCCGCACGGTGGCGCCCGCGAGGCCGTCGCGGGCGAGCCGGGCGAGGGCGCGCACGGCGAGCAGGGAGTCGCCGCCGAGGGTGAAGAAGTTGGTGGTGCGGTCGGTGACCGCGACGCCGAGCAGTTCGGCGAAGACGGCGGCGATCTGTTCCTCGACGCGATCGCGGGGCGGGCCGGGGTCGTCGTCGCCGGCCTGCGGTGCCTCGTCGAGCAGGCCGAGGCGTAGGCCACCGGCGAGGGGGTCGGGGTCCGGTGCGGCAGGCAGCGGCACCGACTCATGCCAGGCGTCGGCGTCGGCGAGGGCGGCAGCCTGGTCGACGAACTCGGCGAACGCCCCGTCGACCTGTTCGGCGGGCAGGATCTCGGCGACGGTGCTGAACACCAGTACGAGTTCGTGGTCAAGTTCGAACAGGCGCGCTTCGAGGGCCACCTGCGGGGTACGCAGCTGGTGGTGGTGGTCGGCGGCGTTCACGTCGCCGAGCGGGCCCGCGTGCCGGGGCGCCCGTTCGCCCATCGCCGCGTCCATGCCGATGGTGCTGAGGAACACCACCGGGGCGACCGGTCGATGGGTGCCCCGCAGGCGGGCGAGATCGCGGGCGATCTCGACACCCGAGACAAGGTTGTGGGCCGTGTGCTCGGCGAACCGGCGCTGGGTCTGCCCGGCCAGCTCGGCGAAGCTGGCACCCGGTGGCAGGTCGACCGGCAGCAGCATGGTGGAGGCGAACGCTCCGACGAGGCGGTGCACGTCGGGGTGCAGCGGAAGCCGGTTGAGCTGCAACGTGTTCAGTAGCAGCCGGTGGTGCCCGGCCCAGCGGGCCAGCACCGTGGCGTAGACGGTGAGCAGGGCTACGGACGGTGTGACGCCCTGCTCGGCGCACCGCTGCCGCAGCGCCGTCCAGACGGCTGCCGGCAGCCGGGCCTCCCGGTTCGCCATCACCTGAGGCGTCGCCTCGGCGGGGTCGCGGGCCAGCGGTAGCGCCGGCGCCGGAGGCCAGCTCGGCAGTTGCGCCCGCCACCAATCTCGGTCGGCTCGCCAGCCGGTGGTGGCGGGAAGTTGCTCGAGGGCGTTGACGTAGTCGCCGAAGTCGACGTCGAGGGCGGGCAGGGTGGCGTTGACGTCGGCGGCGAGGGTGAGCAGCTCGCGGGTGAGCACGTTGGACGACCAGCCGTCGACCAGCAGCAGACTCAGCGACAGGTGCAGTCGACCCCGGCCGGCGGGCAGCAGGCTCAGCCGCACGTCGACGCCGGGCCCGCGGGTGGGATCGGGGCCGCGGGTGCTCATCTCGCGGCGCAGCACCTCCAGCCGAGCGTCGGGGTCCGGATCGTCGCGCAGGTCGAGCACGTGCAGCGGCGGAACCGCGCCGGGATGCTCGAGGGGCAGCACGTGCTGGTGGCCTTCCGGCGTGACCCGGGCCCGTAGGGTGGGCTGGTGGGCAGCCAGGCGCTGCAGCGCGTCGCGCAGCGCCTCCGGTGCCTCGTCAGGGTCGACGTCGGTCAGGGCGAGGTCCAGGTAGTAGTGCGCGGAGTCGTAGGACAGCTCCCAGCCGTCCTGCTGGCCGACGAAGTAGCCCTGCTGCAGCGGCAGCAGCGGGAACGGCGCTGCCGGGTCGGCGCGGCGGCGCAGGTCTACGGGCAGAGGCCGGTCGCCGGTCGTGGTGCCGTTGGCGCGGCTGGCGACCAGGGCGGCCAGTTCGGTGAGCGTGGTGTCGACGCGTACGTCGGACAGGGCGAGCTGCACGCCGAGTCGCCGGCGCACCAGCGCGGACATCCGTACGGCCAGCACGGAGTCGCCGCCCAGGCGCAGGAAGCTGACGTCACGGGGCAGCGCGTCGGGGTCGATGCCGAGCAGTTCGGCCCAGATGCCGGCCAGCACGGTGGTCTGGTCGTGCTCGGTGGAGGCGGCGGTCGAGGTGAGGGTCATGGGCGTCGCAGCCTCCAGCGGTGATGGCCGGGATGTCACCATGGCAGCCTAGTCGAAAATGAGAACGGTTTCCACTAGCCTGGCGGCATGGAAGACGGATACGAAGCGTCGGGGGAGTTCATCGAGGTCCTGAGTGGACCGCCATGGCAGGTGCTCCGCGATCCGGTGCGGGCGGCGCTGCGCGGGGTCGATCCCGAGCACGGGCCGGTGCTCGACGTCGGCGCCGGCACCGGCCTCGGTACGCAAATACTTGCTGATGCCTGCCCCACCGCGGCGGTGCTGGCCGTGGAGCCGTCGCCGGTCCTGCGCGCGGTGCTGCTGTCCCGCGTCGTCGCCGACGCGGACCTGCGCGAGCGGGTTACCGTGCTGGCCGGCGACGCACTCGGCGCGCCACTACCCGAGCGGCTCGGCGCGGTGCTCGCGGCCAACATGATCGGACACCTGCCCCCGCAGGACCGGCGCGAATTCTGGCACCGGGTCGCCGCGCGCCTGGCGCCCGGCGCGCCCCTGGTGGTCAACCTGCAGCCGCCGGCCGAGCCGGCGGTAGTCGGGTTCACCGCCTTCGGCGCGGTGCGCATCGGCCGGCACACCTATGAGGGCGGCGGCAGCGCCGAGCCGGCCGGGCCCGACACGGTGACCTGGCGGATGCGCTACCGAGTGCTCGAAGGCGACGTTGTGCTGCGGGAACACACCGTCGATTACCCCTGGCACGTACTGTCGGAGCACGACCTGAGGGCCGAGTTGGCCGAGGCGGGGCTGCGCGCCGAGGTCGGCCCCAAGGATGTGGTGCGTGCCGTACGCGCCGGGTGAGGCAGCGGGACGGCGACGGCCGCTGGCCGCAGCGGCAGAGCCCCGGCGGCTCACCGGGCTGCCAGGAAGACGTGCTGGCCGAGGGCGCTCAGCGGATCGTCGGGATGCGGCAGGTCCAGCACGCCGGTGAACCCGGCGGCGGACAGTTGCGTCAGCCACTGGGTGCGGGTGAGGAAGATCCGATCAGTGCCAGCGCGTAGGTCGCCGCTGCCGGCCGCCGGGGTGCCCGGGCGGGCGGACATGAGGAACTGCATCGACGTGGCGATCTGGTAGTGCTCGCGGCAGGATTCGATGAGCAGCAGGTGGCCGCCGGGTGCCAGCAGCGTGCGCAGCCCCGCCAGCAGCCGGGTTATGTCGACCGCGTTGTGCGCGACGTTGGCGGCGACGATGGCATCCTGCGAGCCGGCGGGTAGCTGTTCCGTGGGGTGGCGGTTGATGTCGAACAGCCCGTAGGTGAGGAAGTCGTAGGCGGCGAATCGGTGCCGTGCGGTGTCGAGGAAGAACCGGGACACGTCGGTGAAGTGGTAGGTCACCGGCTGCCCGGCCAACGCGGGCAGCACGTCGGTGGTGGTGCCGCCGACGCCGGCGCCGAGTTCCAGGATTCGCAGCGGCCCCGGCCTACGGTGCCGGCCGGCCAACGCGGCGAGGGCGGCGGCGGTGACCGAGTTGAGGTAGCCGTTGATCACGTTGTCCTTGTAGGCGGCCTCGGCGGTGGCCAGGTCGTCGTCGGCGAACAGCAGCGCCTGCAGGGGCACCTCGTCGCGGAGCAGTTGCGGCAGGTGCACCGCAGTGGTGGTGAAGAACTGGGTCATCGCGGCCGGGTAGCCCAGGCCGGCGCGGGCGGCGTCGAGGTCGCGGGCGGTGGCGGCCAGGTCATCGTGGGTGGCCGGGCGTAGCCCGTGGTAGCGGCCGGGGCCGGCGTCGTGACGCAGCCAGCCCTCGGCGGTGAGTACGGCCAGCCAGCGGCGCAGGATCCACCGGTGCCGAGGGGCGACGCGCAGCAGGTCACCGACCTCGTCCGCGGTGCCCGCCACACCTGCCCGGAAAGCGCCGCCAGCGTGCAGCGTGGCCGCCATTGCCACCAGCGCCGCCTCGTCGAGCCGGCGCATGAATCCCGGCAACGCCGCCCGGTTCACCTCGGTCATGGCCTGCTCGCCGGCCTGCGCCGCCCGCTGCCGGATCAACTCGATGCTCATCCTGCGGCCCGGCCCAGGTCGACGCGGACCGGGATGCCGGCGGCTGCGGGCAGGCGGCGGCGCAGGGTGCGACGGGCCTCCTCGGTCAGGCGTCGGCGCACGAACGCGGGCAGCGGCTCGTGGGCCTGCCGGTCGCCGCCGGCGAAGGCAGCGGCGGGAACCGGAACGGCGCTGGCTGGTGCGACCAGCTCCAGCAGCTTGGGGTCGTGCGGGTCCAGCAGCACGGCACCGCGGTCGCCCGCCACGCCGTGCAGCGCGTGCGCGGTGACCGCGTCCGGGGCGCCCGGGTGTAGCAGTGCGTTGGGGATGCCTTGCACGTGGACGGGTCCGTCGACCAGCAGCTCCCGGACCGCGTCGAGGCGGTCGGGTGCTGGCAGGTCAGCCCACCGCACGGCGGGCGGACGCGACGCCGGGGCCGCGGTATCGACGTGCAGCACGGTGTCGAAGCGGTAGCGGGTCAGTTCGGTGTCGGCCCGCATCGTCTTGGCGTACACGCCGACCTGGACAGCCCGGCCGCTGCCGCCGGTGGCGACGGCGATGGTGGCCGGGTCGACGAGCAGCTCCTCCTCCCGGGCCGCGCGGGCCGTCGCCCGCGCGGCCACGGTGGCGCCGCCGGCGTCCGGGTCGGCGGCGCGTTCGGCCCACCGGCAGAAGTCCTCGTGCAGGCCGGCGTGGCGCACGTCGCCGACGACCACGGCGCCGCCCGGGGCGACGAGGTCGATGGCGGTGGCCACGACGTGGGTCAGGTAGGCGACGGTGGGGAAGCATTGCGTGACCGAGTTGAGCACGACGCAGTCCGGCCGCCCGCCCGGGAAGCCCAGCTCGTGCAGGGCCCGTCGTACGGGCGCGCCGGCCAGCTCGTGGGCGGCGGCGCGCAGCACCCGCACGGTGGGCGGCGCGGCCGCGGCCAGGGTGGCTACGGCGTGTTCGGCGACGTCGGTGCCGACGTAGCCGGTCAGGTGCGGGTGCAGGCGGTGCATCAGCAGCCCGGTGCCGCAGCCGAGTTCGAGCACGTGCCGGGCTCCGGTGCCACGGATGAGCGCGACGGTCCGATCGACCCATTCGGTCATGTGGTCGGTGGGCAGCGGCTGGCCGGTGTCGGTGGCCCGCCAGCCGGACAGGTCCAGGTCGTCGGCGTGGCGGCCGTGCGCGCCGGCGTACGTCGCCTCGTACAGCTCGCTCCAGTGGTCGAGGAACTCGACGACCAGCGCGCCGGGGTGGTCGCCGACAGCCAGCGCGGCGGGTTCGGGCGCGATCCGCAGGCCCGCCTCGTCGGGGTACGCGGCGGCGATCCACGGGTGCGCGGCCAGCACGGCGGCGGCCTGGCTGGTTGGGGTGGGCGAGTCAACGGGCATGGGCAGGGTCCTCCGAGGCGAGGTGGTTGTCGTGCAGGAGCAGGACGCGGTCGGTGCGGGCGGCGACCGCCGGGTCGTGGCTGGCGGTGAGCACCGCCAGGCCGTCGCCGCGTAGCTGGTCGAGCAGGTCCAGGACACCGGCCGCGGTGGCGGCGTCGAGCGCGGCGGTGACCTCGTCGGCCAGCAGCAGCCGCGGTCCGGCCGCCAGGGCGCGGGCGAGCGCGACGCGTTGCCGCTGCCCGCCGGACAGCTCGTGGGGGCGGCGTGCGGCGATGTCCGGGTCGAGACCGACCTGGGTCAGCAGCCGCGCGATGTGAGTGTCGGGGGCGTCGACGCCGGCCAGGGTGCGTAGCGGGCGGGCCAGTGTGGCGCCGACGCGGTGGGCGGGGTTGAGCGCGTCGGCCGGGTGCTGGCCGACCAGTTGGACGGCCCGCAGCAGCGGCCGGGTTCGGTGGCGGACCGGCCACGGCAGGTCCGTGTCGCTCAGCCGGGCGTGCCCGGCGTCAACCGGATGCAGCCCCGCCAGGGCCCGCAGCAGGGTGCTCTTTCCGCAGCCGGACGGTCCGCGCACCGCGACGAACTCGCCCGCCGCCACCTGGAAGTCGACCTCGCGCAGCAGGGCGGCCCCGCCGGGCGGCTGCGACACCGTCAGGCCGCGAACGTTCAGCAGCGGTGTGGCCCCAGGCGCCGGCCGCGACACCGATCCGGTCGCCGCGGCCGTCGCCGGTGCGCCGATCTGTACGACGCGGTCGGCGAGGGCGGCCACGACGGCGGCGTCGTGCGACACGAGCAGGGTGACGCAGCGGGGATCGCCACGCCGGACGCGGACCGCGGCGGCCATGAGCTGCATGGCCGCCTCGTCCAGAGCGCTGGTCGGCTCGTCGAGGACCAGCAGACCGGGTTGGGCGGCTACCGCCCGGGCGACGGCGACGCGCTGGGCCTGTCCGCCGGAGAGTTGGTGGGCGCGACGGTCGGCGTACCTGGCCGGGTCGAGGCCGACCGCGGCGAGCGCTGCCCGGCTGGATACGACATCGGCGCCGCTTTCGGCGACCAGCGCGGCGGCGCGCCGCAACGGGTGCAGCGCCTGGGCGGGATCCTGGCCGACCACCCCGACGCGGCGACGCCGCCACCGGCGGGCCGCCGCGCCGGGCGCGACGACTGTGCCCTGCCAGCGCACCTGACCTGCCGCGCGTCGCAGCGGCGGTGTCAGCGCGTCGAGCACGGCCGACAGCAGGACCGTCTTGCCCGCGCCGGACGGGCCGACCAGCGCCACGACCTCGCCCGGGCCGGCGTGCAGGTCGACCGGGCCGATCACGGTGCGTCCGGCGGTGTCCACGACGTGCAGGCCGGTGACGGACAGCCCGCCGGCCACCGCCGCGTCTGATGTAGCGCCGTTGCCGGTCATGCCGGCCGTCCGCGGGTGCGGCCGGCGAGCTGACCGGCGACCGTGACGAGCAGGGACACCACGGCCAGCGCGGCCGCGGGTGCGGCCAGCGCAGCGGGGTTGAGAGCCGCGCCGGTGAGGTTCTCCCGGATCATGGCGGCCCAGTCGGGCGCGGGTGGCGCCGGCCCCAGACCCAGCAGACTCAGCGCGGCAGCCAGTTGCAGGGCGACGACGAACCGGGCGGCCAGGTCCGCGCGGACCAGCCCGGCCAGCGCGGGCAGCACCTCCCGCGCCAGGATCACCGGGTCGGACTCGCCGCGGCCGAGGGCGGCCTCGACGTACCCGGTGTGCCGCACCGCGGTGACGGTGTCGGCGACCACCCGCAGGGTCAACGGGGTGCCCCCGCACACCGTGCCCGCGACCACCGCCGCCGGGCCCGGCAGCGCGACGGCGAGGACCATCGCGATCAGCAGCAGCGGCACCGCCAGCAGCAGGTCCATGCCGGCGGTCAGCAGCCGGGCAACCCGGCCGCGGTGCCAGCCGACGACCAGCCCGCCGGCCACCCCGACCGCGCTGGCGGTGACCGCCGCCGCAGCGGCGGTCACCGCCAGATACCGGCCGCCGGCGAGCACCCTCGACAGCACGTCGCGGCCGAGGGCGTCAGTGCCCCATACGGCGTCGGGGCCCGGCGGCGTCCAGGGGGCACCAACCGGGGCGGTGGGATCGTGGGGAGCCAGGATGCCGCCCGCCACCGCCAGCAGGCCGACGACCGTCACGGCCGCCGCCCCGGTCCAGGCGCCGTGCCGGACGCGGGAGAGCCAGGCAGCGGGGCTGGTCATGCGGGTGCGCTCCGCGCGTCGGTGGCGGCGGCGAGCAGGTCGGCGAGGAACAGACCGGCGAGCACGACCGCGGCGGCGAGCATCGCCACCGCCTGCACCACCGGCGTGTCCCGGTTGGCCACGGCCCCGGTGAGCAGCTCACCGAGCCCGGCGTAGCCGAACAGGGTCTCCACCACCGCGGTCGACGCGACCAGCCCACCGGCGACCACCGCGACGACCCGCGCGGCCGGGGCCAGCAGCATCGGGCCGACGTAGAGAACGGCGACGCGCCACCGGGGCAGCCCGCGCAGGTGCGCGTCCCGCACGTACGGCCGGGCGGCGGCGTCAGCGACGACGCCGCGCAGCAGGGCCGCCCCGTACGTCGCCGACGGCAGCGCCAGGCTGAGCACAGGCAGCGTCAGCGCCCGCGGGTCGGCGGGGGTGCCGCCGGGCGGCAGCAGCGACACCGGCGGCAGCCAGGCGAGCATCCCGGCGAACACGGCGGTCAGGCCGGCGGCGACCACCACTTGCGGCACCGCCGCCGCGGCGGTGACAGCGGCTGCGGCGATCCGGCCGGTCCGCGACGGCGCACCGGCGACCCAGGCCAGCGCCAGCATCGCCGGCACGGCCGCCGCCAGGGCGGCGGCAGCCAGGGCGGCGGTGGCCGGCAGCCGCTGGCCGATCAGGTCGGCCACCGGCCGGTCGGACAGCAGCGACACACCGGCATCGCCGCGCAGCAGGCCGCCGGCCCAGTCCAGGTACCGCTGCCAGGCCGGGGCGTCCAGGCCGGTGCGGGTACGGAGTTCGGCCAGCTGCGCGGCGGTGGCTCGCCCGGCGGTGCGGGCGTCCGCGGCGTCGCCGGGCAGGGCCTCGGTGGCGGCGTACACCAGCACCGAGACCCCGACCAGCAGCAGCGGCGCCCGCACCAGCCGGCGGATCATGCTTCGATCCGAACCTGGTCGATGAACAGCCGGGCGAACCCCGGACCGGTGGGCAGGCCCTGCACACCCTTGCGGGTCAGGTCCAGGCCGTCGCCGGTGCCCCACACGACGTAGCCGCCCTCGTCGCGGACCTGCCGCTGCAGCTCACCCAGGGCCCGGTTGCGGGCGGCCTCGTCGGGGTTGGCCAGGGCGGCGTTCAGGGCGGTGTCGAACGCCGGCCGCTTCCAGGCCGTCTCGTTGGTGGGGGAGGTGGACAGCAGCGCCACCCGGGCCACGTCGAAGAACGGGATGCCGCCGAAGTAGCCGGTGTAGAAGTCCTGCTTGGCCCACACGTTGGTGAAGTAGGTGTCCGGCGGGTTCAACTTCACCTGCGCCGTGATACCGGCCTCGGCCAGTTGACGGGCGAACAGGGTGGCGGCGGTGTCCATGCCCGGGTACGAAGTGGTGGTGTGCAGCGTGACCGTCAGGCCGTTGCCGTAGCCGGCGTCGGCCAGCAGCTGCTTGGCCCGGGCGACGTCGCGCTGGCGCGGGGCCATCCCGGTCGGGGCGGACGGGTCAGCCGGGGCGAGCACGTCGTCGCCGACCTGCCCGTAGCCGAGGAACGCCGCCTGCACCAGCGCCGGCCGGTCGGCGGCCAGCTTGACCGCCTCACGTACCCGCGCGTCGGTGAAGGGCTTGCGATCGGTGCGCATCACGAACGGGTACATGGTCACCGCCGGGCGGCGCACCAGCGTCAGGTCACCGCGACCTTCGGCCTGCTTCGCCGCCGTCGGGGCGATGCTGGCAGCCACGTCGGCCTGCCCGGACAGCACGGCCTGCGCGCGGGCCTGTGGGTCGGCCACGGCGCGAACCTCGACCCGCCGCAGCGGCGGGGTGGGACCCCACCACCGGTCGTGGCGTTCCAGCACCGCGGTCTGGGCGTCGCTGCTGATCAGCCGGAACGGCCCGGACCCGGGCACCGGGTTGGTGAAGTCGTCGCTGCCCTCGGGCACCACGAACGTCACCGACTCCAGGGCGCGGGGTACGTCGGCGAACGGCTGCCGGCTGACGACCTCGACGGTGTGCTCGTCGACGACCTGCGAGGCGGCCAGGTCGAACGCGGCAAGCCGGCCGTAGTTCTCGGCGGCCTTGCGTTCGATGCGCCGCAGCGAGTACAGCACGTCCGCAGCGCGCACCGGCCGGCCGTCGCTGAACACCGCGGTGCGGCGCAGGGTGAACCGCCATCTGGTCAGGGTCTTGTCGGGCTGCCAGGACTCGGCCAGCCGCGGCTGGGTGCGGCCGTCGGGCCCCTGGGCGGTGAGCACGTCGTAGGTCAGGGCGAAACGCAGCGCGTCGGACTCGTTGGCCAGCCCGCCGTGCGGGTCGTTGCTGGCCGTGGCGGACGAGCCGATCGACACGTAGCGCAGCGTGTCGCCGGAGCTGGTCGTGGCCGGCGCGGCGGTGCCGCCGCAGCCGGCCATGGTGGCCAGCAGCGCGAGGACGGTCAGGACGCCGGCACGCCGGCGCCGTAGGGGAGTTGCCATGATCACCTTCAGGATCGGATGTCGTTGTTCGTGGACAGGTGCGGGTGCAGTGCTTCGTTGATCGCGTGGGCGACGGCGGCGACCGCGGGTCGGCGCAGCACCGAGTAGTGGTGGGCGTCGACGCCGACGGTGCGCAGCGGACCGGTCAGATGCCGGGTCCAGCCCAGGTCGGCTTCGCCGTGTGGGGTGTCGTCGACGCCCATGCCGATGCCGGAGTTGCGCGGTGCCGGCTGCTCCGCGCGTACCAGCAGGGTGGCGGTGTCGGCGGCGTCGAGCCGGGCAGGCTCGTGGGCGGCCAGAGCCCGCAGGTGACGGTCGAGGACAGCCAGCCGGTCGCGGACCTGCTCGCCGCGGCCGAGCAGCCGGTAGGCACGCAGCTGCCGTTCGGCGTGGCCGAGGCGGTCGTCCTCGGCGGCGGCGGCCAGCCGCTCCCGCAGGCCAGGCCGGGTGCTGTCCAGGTCGATGCCGAGGTAGGCCTCCAGCGCGCCGAGGTGGCGGACGACCAAATCGGCCTGCACCTGCGGCGGCGTGCCGGAAATCGGGCAGATGTAGGTCGGGTCGTTGGAATCCACCATGACCAGCAGCGGCACCCGGATGCCGTCGGCATGGGCCTGGCGGGCCATCTCCTGGGCGACGCTGCCGCCCATCGACCAGCCGCCGATCAGGTACGGCCCGGCCGGCTGTACCCGCCGGACCACCGCCAGGTACAGCGCGGCGAGGTCGGCGATGGTGTCGGGCGCGGCCGCGCCGACCAGCGCCGGGTCGGTCAGCGCCACCACGTTCACCCGGTTGTGGAGCAGCCGGGCCAGCTCGGTGTAGCACAGGATGTCCCCGCCGGACGGGTGCATCAGGAACAGCGTGTGCGCGCCGGTGCCGGCGCGGATCGGCAGCGCGACGTCCGGCAGCTCGGCCGGTGCCGGCCGGTACGTGGCTGGCTGAGGTGGCGGCGTGCGTGAGCCGGCGGCCGGCTGGTCGGTCCAGGCGTCCGCGTCGTCGGCCAGGCGGGTCAGCGCGGTGGTGTAGGAGTCGAACGCCGCCTGGACCTGGTCGGGGTCGAGGACCGGTTCGAGGGCGTCCCACTGCAGCCACAGCTCGCCGCCCTGTTCGAGGACCTGATGGTCGAGCAGGGTCTGCGGGGTCTGGCTGACCCCGTACACCTGCCGGCCGGCCCACTGCAGGTCGTGGTCCTCGCCGATCATGTCGGCCACACCGAGGGCGCCGGTGAACACCACCGGCACCGACGCGAGCTGTCCTCCGGCGGCGGAGCGTTCGGCCAGGGCGTCCAGCGCGGAGAACTCGCGGTGGTCCAGGTCGGCGAACAGCCGCTGCTGCGCTGCGGCGGCCCGCTCCACGAACGGCGCCGGTTCGCGCCGGTCCACCTCGTGCACGATCAGGGAGGTGAAGTCACCGACGACCGCACCCGCGCCGGGCAGGTCGTCCGGCCGGTCGAACAGGGTGAGCATGAGGCTGAACCGGTCACTGCCGGACCACTCCTGCAGGGCATCGGCGTAGGCGGCCAGCAGCACCGCGTTCGGAGTGAGCCGGTGCCGCGCGGCGTGCCGTTGCAGCGCCCGCCACCGGGTCGGGGACAGCCGGGCGGTCCGGCGCACGAACCCGGCGGCGGTGTGCTCGGCCACGGGTAGGGACGGCGCCGGCGGCAGGTCGGGCAGCCGTTCGCGCCAGTACGCGGCAGCCTTCGCCGCGGCCGGGCCGGCGCGGCGGGCATCGAGCGCCGCCACACAGGCGGCGGGGTGCACCACCGGCGCCGGCAGCGGCGCGTGCGGGTCGGTGTAGAAGGCGCGCAGCTCCCGGTCGATCAGCCACCAGCTCGACGCGTCGCAGATCAGCACGTCGACGCCGATGAACAGCCGGACCGCCCCGTCGGGAAGACGGGCGGCCTGCACGCTGAACAGCGGCCACGCCTCCGGCGGGCCAGGCCGGGTGGAGATCCGCTCGCGCAGCGTGGCCAGCCGTCGCTGCCGGTGCTCATCGTCGGGGCCGGTCAGGTCGTGGACCCGGATGCGGTAGGCGGGCAGGTTGTCGAGGACCCGTATGCGGCCCTGGGTGGTGACGACGGCCCGCAGCATCGGGTGCCGGTCGATCACCTGCCGCCACGCCTGCTGGTAGCGGTCGAGGTCAAGGTTCGGGCAGTCGTACTCCAGGTAGAAGTGGCAGGGCCGGTCGCCCCACCGGTAGCCGCCGGCGCGGCCGACCCAGTAGGCGTGCTGCACTCGCGTGAGCGGGAACGTGCCGTCCGCATCGACGCCCGATGGACCAGCCGGGGACGGGGCCGGCGACGGGGCCGGCGACGGGGCCGGCGACGGCGGCGCCACCGCTGCGGGTTCGGCTGCCGCGTTCAGCAGCGTGGCCAGGCCAGCGACGGTCGGGTGGTCGAGCAGGTCACGCAGGCGCAGGTCGACACCGAACCGGTCGCGCAGCTCGGCGAGCATCCGCGTCGCCAGCAGCGAGTGGCCGCCGAGGGCGAAGAAGTCAGCCGTCGGGCTGTCGACCGGGCCGCCCGTCAACCGCGCCCACACATCGGCGACCGCGCGTTCGACCGCCGTCAGCGCAGATTCCGCGTCCAACGCGGCCGGTGCGGCCTGCGCTCCGGCCCGGGCCGCGTCGGCCATCGCCGTGACCAGGTCGCGGTGGGACACCGCCACCACCGGTGGTGCGGTGACCGCGCCGCGAAGCCGGTCGAGGGCGGCGAGGCCGCCAGCGGCGTCCAGAGTGTTCGTCAGCGTGACGGCGACGTCTTCGCCGTGGGTGCTGGTGCGCCAGCCGTCCCACGCCACCGCCAGCCACCGGGTCCGTCCGGTGGCGGCGGTGTGGGCGAACGCCTCCATGGCGGCGTTGGCCGCCGCGTACGGGCCGGTGCCGACGCCGCCGAGCATGGTGGCCGCAGAGGACATCAGCAGCACCAGACCGGGGCGCCGCTCGTCCGGCAGCACGGCTACGGCGTCGCGCAGGACGCCTGCGCCGGCCAGCTTGGGCGCGAGGTGCCGGGTGACGTCGGCGGGTGCGGTGTCGCGCAGCATCCCCCACCGGTCGTCGCCGACTGCTGCTGCGGCGTGCACCAGCAGCGCGAGCGGCTCTCGGTCGGACAGCTCTGCCAGCAGGGCGGCGGTGGCGGCAGCGTCGGTGACGTCGAGCCGGCGCACGGTGACGTCGGCGCCGTCGCGCAGCGCGGTCAGCGCCCGACCGCGGTCGCCGTCCGGCGGCGGTTCGCCGTGCCGGGAGGTGAGCACCACGCGGTGGCCGGCGCCGGCGAGGTGACCGGCGATGGTCAGGCCGACCTCGCCGAGCCCGCCGACGATCACCGCGGTCCCGGCGGCGGATTCGGAGAAATCCCCGGCTGCTGGGCGCCACGACACAACCGTGCGCCGCCAGCGTTGCTCGCCGCGGACAGCCACCTCGACGCCCGACCCGGTACCGGCGGCGAGATCCGCAACCTCGGCGACCACGTGGGCCGCGACAGTCTCGGAGCCGTCGTCGCCGCTGATGTCGATGGTGCGCCACCGCAGCCCGCGCCGCTCCTGGGCGATGACGCGGGGCAGCACGCGGGCCGCAGCGCCGGCGGGATCCGGCCGCTCTACCGGCAGGACCGCGACGGCGTTGCGGGTGACCTGGACGAGCAGCGGAACCGGGGCTGCGGCGAGCTGGCCGGCCAGCGTGGCGGCCCGGTCCACCTCAGCCGCCACGGAACCGATGACGGCGCCCGTACCGGCATCGGCATCGGCATCCACGACGTCCTCGGCGACCGGCGCGCCGGGTAGCACGATCAGTCCGGCCCACGCCGGCTCGTCCTGGCCCGCGAGGTCACTGTCGGCGTCGCAGATGCGGGCCGCGCCACCGGCGGCGCGGACAGCATCGACGACCGCCCGGGAGAGCCGCTGGTCGACGCCGGGCACGACGAGCCAGTTGCCGGGCAGCCGCGGCGCGGCTGGTGCCGGGGGCTGTTGGTGCCAGACCGGCACGAGCAGCGGCTCGTCGGTGTCGGTCTGGCCGGCGCCGGCGATGCTGCTGGTGTCCGCCGGGTCGATCCACAGGCGCCGGCGTTGGAAGGCGTACCCGGGCGCGGTGACCTTGCGACGGCCCGGCAGGTGCAGGGCGGCGAAGTCGACCGGCATGCCGTGGCACCACAGGCCGCCGACAGCCTCCCGCAGAGTGACCGCGTCGGCGCCCGGCTCGTCGGCGGGCAGCGCCGCGAGCGCGTCGCGAAGGGCGGCCAACCCATGCCGTCGGGCGAGGGCCACCAACGCGGCACCCGGCCCGGCCTGCACCAGCACGGCCGGTGCGTCTCCGACGGCGGCACGGAGCGCCTCGGAGAACCTCACCGGCTGGCGCAGCTGCCGCACCCAATAGCCGGAGTCGGTCAGCTCGGCGTCGGCGAGGGCACCGGTGACGGTCGACGCGTACTCGACGCGTGGCCGCCGCGGGCGGACCGTGTCGGCCGCCGCACGCAGCGCCGGCAGGGCCGGCTCGACCAGCCGGGAGTGCAACCCGGCGGACACCCGCAGCCGAGTCACCGCGACACCGTCGGCCTGCAGCGCCTCCTCCAGCGCCTGCAGTGGCGCCGCCGGGCCGGCAACGACGCACGCGTCCGGCGCGTTGACCACCGCCAGGTCGAGCGCCGGATGCCCGGCGAGCAGCCCGGTCACCTCCCGGGCGGGCAGCGGCACCGCCAGCATCGCCCCGCCACCAGCCGACCGGGCCACGTGCGTGCACCGCACAGCGACCAGGCGGGCGGCCTCAGGCAGGCTCAACACCCCCGCGGCGACGGCGGCCGCGTACTCGCCGACGCTGTGGCCCAGCACCACGTCCGGTCGCACACCCCAGCTATCGAGCAGTCGGGCGGTGGCCACCGAGACGGCGAACAGCGCCGGCAACCCGAACGCGGCGTCGGCCAGCCGCGCCGGATCGGTCTCCGGGCGCAGCGCCTCGCGTACGTCGGCGCCGAGCTCGCCGGCGAGCAGGTCGGCACACGTGTCAACGGCGGCGGCGAAGACGGGTTCCTGCTCGTAGAGCTGCCCACCCATGCCGGCGAACGCGCTGCCGGCGCCGGGGAAGGCGAACACCAGCCGGGGTGGCCGCGTCGCCGCGGCCACCGGCGCCGACATCCGTCGCCGTTGCCCCACGGCCGCTACGCCGGCCACCCGGTGCGGGCCGTGCGCGCGGCCCACCTGCAGCGTGTCCGCGACATCGGCCAGCCGCTCGTCGGCCGGCACCGCGGCCAGCGCGGCCCCTGCGGCGGCGGCCGCCTGCGGGGTGTGGCCGGATGCGACGAGCAGCTGCGGCCGCGCGTCCGGGGTAGACGGTGGCTGCTGCGGTGCCGGGCCGAGCACCAGATGGCAGTTGGTGCCGCCGATGCCGAACGAGCTGACTCCGGCGTACGGCGCGGCCGGCCAGGGCCGGGTCTCGGTGACGACGTCGAACGGGGAGCCGTCCAGGCCGAGCAGGTCGTTGACCGGCTTGGCGTGCAGCGACTCCGGCACGATCCCGTGGCGGCGGGCCAGCACCGTCTTGATGAACGACGCGATGCCGGCGGCGGAGTTGGCGTGGCCGATGTTGCCCTTCACCGAGCCGAGCCCGCACCAGGCCGGCCCGTCGGCGCCGAAAACCCGCCGTAGCGCCTCCACCTCGACGGGGTCGCCGAGCCGGGTGGCGGTGCCGTGCGCCTCCACGTAACCGACATGGCGCGGCTCGACACCGGCGACCGCGAGGGCCTCGGCCACGACGCGGGCCTGCCCGCGCACCGATGGGGCCGTGAAGCCGGCCTTGTCCGCGCCGTCGTTGTTGACCGCGCTGCCGTGCAGCACCGCGAGCACCGGGTCGCCGTCAGCGAGAGCGTCGGTCAGCCGCCGCAGCACCACCACACCGACCCCCTGGCTGTAGACGATGCCGGAGCCGCGGGCGGAGAACGGGCGGACCCGCCCGTCGGCGGAGAAGATCCCGTCCGGGACGTGCCGGTAGCCGCGGCCCTGCGGCACGATCAGCGACACCCCGCCGGCGAGCGCGGTGTCGCACTCCTCGGCCAGCAGCGACTGCGCGGCCAGGTGCACCGCGACCAGGGAGGTGGAGCAGGTGGTGTTGACCGCGATCGCCGGCCCGGTCAGGTTGAGCCGGTACGCGACCTGCAGCGGCAGGTAGTCGGTGTGGGTGCTGATCGCGGTCTGCAGGCTGCCCCCCGGGTCGGCGCCGCCGCCCGTGGGGTCCCATCGGCCGGCGAGGTTGCTGGTCAGGTACGCGCTGTGCGCCGCGCCGGCGAACACGGCGACCGCACCGGCGTCGCGGCCCCCGCCGTGCCCGGCCTGCTCCAGGGCCTGCCAGCAGCACTCCAGGAACAGCCGCTGCTGCGGGTCGAGCAGCGCGGCCTCGGCGTCGGTGAGCCCGAACGGCGCCGGGTCGAACAGCTCTTGCCCCTCGATCAGCCCACCGACCGGCACGTAACCCGGGTCACGGCGCAGGCGTCGCGGCACCCCGCGCTCGGCCAGCTCCTTGTCGGTGAACCGGGTCAGCCCCTCGCGGCCGTCGACGAGCAGCCGCCAGAAGGCGTCGACGTCGGCCGCGCCGGGAAACCGGCAGGACGCGGCGGTGACGGCGATCGGCCCGCCGGTCATCGGGCGGCCTCCGCCGCGACGGCCCGAGCCTGCCGCCGGCCTGCCGGCCGCGGCGCAACGACGGGCGGCTGCGGCGGTTCTCCGGCGGGGGAGTGGGTGCTGGCCTCCAGGGGGCCGGTGGCGGCGACCAACGCGGGAAGGTCCTGGCTCCCGGCGGCGGTGGGTGCGCCGCCGGACCGTCGGGCGGTGAGGTGACGTGCCAGGTCGCGCACCGTGGGATGGGTGAACAGGTCGACCACTGCCAGCTCGCCGTCGACCTCGGCGGCCAGCCTGCGGTGGGCGCGGACCAGGGTCAGCGAGGTGGCGCCGAGCCGGAAGAACGGGGTGGTGACGTCGACCGGCGTGCCCAACAGGTCGCTGAGAACGGCGGCGATGCCTCGCTCCAGCTCCGGGTCAGGCAGATCGGCAATCCCTGGGGCGACCGCGGACGCGGACGCCGCGAGCGACGGCTCCATCGCCGTGTTGTCGACGGCCGGCGGCTCCGAGCGGGCGGTGAGGGTGAGCTCGAGCAGCGCGTCGTCGGTCAGGCGGGGCGTCATCTCGCACCCGTCGGCGAGGGGCAGCGGGCCGGCGGCCGCCAGGGCGGCCGCCGCCGCCAGGGCTGCGGCGGGGTCGAGGCGTCCCGGGTGCACGGTGACGCGCAGCTGTAGACCCAGGCGCACGGCATGCTGCAGCAACGCCGGCAACCGGTCGGCGGCAGGCTGCGGCGCAAGTGGAGTCTCAGCGGCCCCGGCCGGGACGGTCGCGACGGCGGCAGCCGGGGACGAAGAAGTCTCGTACGGGTTCGGCAGGGCGGCATGGTCGACCTTGCCGTTCTCGGTCACCGGCAGCGCGGCCAGGCGGACGAACCGGCTCGGCACCATGTAGTCCGGCAGGCTGGCCCGCAGCCGGGCCACCAGATCCTCATCGCCGGGCGCGGCGGCCGGTTCGGCGGCCGCGACGTAGACGACCAGGCGGGGACGGCCATCCGGGCCGGGCACGGAGCGGGCCACGCACTGCCGCACGCCGGGTGCCCGGTCGAGCACGGATTCGATCTCGCCCAGCTCGATGCGGTGACCGCGGACCTTGACCTGCCGGTCGACCCGGCCGAGGAACTCGATGGTGCCGTCGGGCCGCCACCGGCCGAGGTCACCGGTGCGGTAGACGCGGCGGCACAGCACCGGGTGGATGGAGAAGCGGTGTGCGGTCTGTTCCGGGTCGCCGATGTAGCCGCGGGCCACCCCGTCACCGCCGATGTACAGCTCCCCGGCCTGCCCGACGGGGCATGGCCGGCCGCTGTCGTCGAGGATGTGGAACGACTGGCCGCGCAGCGCACGCCCGTACGGGATGCTCGGCCAGGACGGGTCGACCTGCCCGATCGGGTAGCAGAGCGACCAGATCGAGCCTTCGGTGGCGCCGCCCAGGCTGACCACCTGTGCCCCGGGGGCCAGGGCCCGCAGCCGGTCGGGCAGGGTGACCGGGATCCAGTCACCGGACAGCAGCACCAGCCGCAGCGTCGACAGCGCGGCCCTGGCCGCGTCCGGGTCGATCTCGGCGTACTCGACGAGCATCTCCAGCAGCGCCGGGGCGGTGTTCCACACGGTGACCCGGTGACGCTGCATCAGGTCCAGCCAGTGGCCCGGGTCGCGCTGCCGGGCCGGATCCGGCAACACCATCGCCGCGCCGGCACCGAGGATGGCGAACACGTCGTACACCGACAGGTCGAAGCTCATCGCCGACAGCGCCAGAACCCGATCGTCGGCGGTCAGCGGGAACCGGTCGGCCAGGTCGTCGAGGGTGGTGCGGGCCTGCCGGTGCTCCACCGCGACGCCCTTGGGTCGCCCGGTCGAGCCGGAGGTGAAGATGCTGTACGCCAGATCGTCCGGTGCCGCCCGGCGACGGTCGGACCCGTCGACCTGCGGTGCCGGCAGGGTGCCGTCTGGTTGCAGCTGGTGCACCCGCACCTCCTGCGGCCACGTCGGTGCCGGGTCGCCGACCACGAGGGCGTGCCGGATGCCGGCCTGGCTACATACCGAGGCGATGCGGGGCGCCGGCCAGGTCGGCTCCACGGGGACGTAGCCGGCGCCGCTGGCCGTGACACCGAGGATGGCGGCGATCTGGGCGGCCCCCTTGGGCGCCGCCACCGCCACCAGGTCGCCGGGCCCGATACCCAGGCTGGTCAGCGCTGCGGCGGTGCCCCTGGCGCGCGCCGCGAGATCGCCATGCGTAACCGGGCCACCGTCGCCGATCAGCGCGACCGCGCCCGGCGCCAGCGCGGCGGCTGCCCGCAGCGGATCGTCGATCAGCGGTCCCGCGTCGCCGAACGGTGCACAGTCCAGCGGCTCGTCCGGCAGGAACGACGGATCCCACCCGAGCGCCGGATCGGACCAGGCAGCCTCATCGTCGGCGAGACGCCCCAGTAGGCGCAGGTGCGCATCGCGCATCGCGGCGGCGAAGCCGTCGGGCAGGCAGCCGTCGACGGTGTCCCAGGCGATCCGCAGGCGGCCGCCCTCGTCCCACACGATGTGGTCGATGAGCACCTGCGGGGTCTGCGACACCCCGAACACCTCCCGCCCGAGCCAGGCGGTCGGTGCCTCGCCGTCGCCGCCCAGGCTGACACCGCTGGTGAACACCACCGGGTAGGCCGGGGTGAGGTCGCCGTCGCGGTGTTCGCGCAGCACCTCGACGGTGGAGACGGAGCGGTGGTCCAGGTCCGTCCAGAACCGGCGGTTCACCACGGCGGCGTACGAGCCGAACCCGTCCCATGCGGTGAGGTCGAGGGCCGGGGACTCGCTCAGCACCGTGGTGGTGAAGTCGCCCACGACGGCGTCGAGGTCGGCATCGTCGGGCCGGTCGAACAGCGTGGTGTTCAGGCAGAACGGCGCGGTGGCACCCCAGCGGTGCAGCACCAGCGCGCACGCGGCCAGCAGCACCGCCGTCGCGGACAGGCCACGGGCCGCAGCACGGCGCCGCAGGCCCGCCCACTGCTGGTCGGTCAGCTCTGCGGCGTACCGGGTGAAACGCGGCACGCCGAGGTCGGCGGCGGGCTTCGCCCATGGCAGGGCCGGCCCGGGCGGCAGGGCCGGCACTCGCTGCGACCAGTACTGGTGATCGGCGGCCCGCCGTGCCGCCTCAACGGGATCGCGGTCGCGGCGGGCCAGCACCGCCGCGAACGTGGTGGACGCCTCAGGCAGGTCGGCGTCGGGGTCAGCGGTGAGCTGCCCCCACTCGCCCATCAGCCGCATCCAGCTCGCCATGTCCAGCGCGATGATGTCCATCCCGACGAACAGACGCGTCCGCCCGCCCGGCAGCAGCGCCGCCCGCACATCGAACAGCGGCCACACCTCAACCGGCCGTAGCTGGTGGGAACACTGGTGCCGCAGCCGGGCGAGCTCACCGGCGACCTCATCGTCGCCGCTGGCGCGCAGGTCGACCACCGCGATGCGGTAGGGCGGCGCCACGGGCACGATGCGTTGCCGCGCGTCGGCGTCGACCACCATCCGCAGCATGGGATGACGGACGACCAGCCGGTTCCAGCCCGCCTCCAGCCGCAGCACGTCCAGTTCCGGATCGTCGACGGGCTGCCGGTCGTACTCGAAGTAGAAGAAGGTCGCCACCCCGCCCAATGGAAAGGACGGATCTCGGCCCACCAGATAGGCAGCCTGGACCGCTGTGAGGGAAAACGCCTCGCACTCGGGGGCGGCGGACGCGGTTTCCTGCGCCGGGACGCTTCGGATCGAGTCGGTGGCCTGCTGGCGCGCCGACTCCACTGCGGCCGCGACCGTGCGCGGTGTCGCCCCGTCCAGGAACACGGTTAGCGGCAGGTCGGCGTCGAGATCCTCGCGCAGCCGGCGCCGCAGCCGCACGGCCGTGAACGACTCCAAGCCCAGCTCGGTGAGCAGCACATCGGGCTGCACCTGTAGCGGGTCGAGATCGAGCACCTCCGCCAGGCAGGCGCTCACGGCCTCCAGGCACTCGGCTGGCCGGTACGGCTGGGTCATACGTCTCCCTCTCCGGGCGGCTTCGAGCAAGCATTAGAACACGAAAACGAAAACTATTTCCAGTAGGGATGCGAGCGAGACCACGAGGGACGGCGGGAGTGCCGGCGCGCATGCTCGTGAGCGGGCCTGAGGGCCTGGTAGCCCGATGGTGACCGAGCGGTGCCGAATGTTCGGTTAACGGTCGCGACCGGGGGTGGGGGGATCACGACGGCCGGGTCATGGTTGGTCGCTGCTGTCGCCCTTGGTGTGGTCGGTGGTCGTTGAAGTGGTTCAGGTACTCGCCGAATACGGCCAGTCCGTGCCGCTCGTTGTAGATGAGCAGGTGGTCGGTGCACTCCTCGCGTAGGCCGCGGCCCCAGCGTTCGATGAAGCAGTTCGCCCGCGGGGTACGGGGTGGCGTCTTGATCACCGTGATGCCTTCGGCGGCGAAGACGTGATCGAAGGCAGTGGTGTATTTGCGGTCGCGGTCGCGGATGAGGAACTGGAACCTGCTGGCACGCTGGCCCACTTCCATGAGAAGGTTGCGGGCCTGCTGGATCACCCATTGCCCGGTGGGGTGGGCGGTGACGTCGAGCAGGTGGACCCGCCGGGTGGCCACCTCCATGACCGCCAGCACGTACAGGCGCCGCAGCAGGATCGTGTCGAGGTGGAAGAAGTCGATGGCCAACAGGCCGGTGGCCTGGTTGCGCAGGAACATCTGTCAGTTGGTGTCCTGCTGGCGGGGCGGCGGGCCAACACGCCGGCGGGCCAAGATTCGTCGGATCGTGCCTGCCCCGATCCGGTGACCCTCGTTTCAGCCTTCTGCGCTGGACATCGGAGGGTGAACGATGCCGGGCAGGTGGATGCGTTCGCCGCTGCGGTTGAAGATCGACAGGACCTCCACCGGTTCCCCGCCGAGCGCGGCGACGCCGTGCGGGATGCGGGTGTCGAACTCCGCCGCCTGGCCCGCCTCGACGATCACCTCCCGGTCGCCGAGGACGACGCGCGCGCGGCCGCGGAGGACGTAGAACCATTCGTAGCCGTCGTGGCTGCGGGTCTGGATCGGCTCGGTGCTCGGGGCGAAGGTCATCTTGAACGTCTGCACCGGCGCGGACTCTGGCGAGAGGTACTCCACGGTCAGGTTCCCGAAGCGCCGCGTCCGGGAATGCACCCGCGGGTCCGGGGCCCTCCACATCAGCAGATCGTCGAGGCTGATCCGCAGCGCGCGCGTGACCGGGAGCAGCAGTTCGAGGTTGGGGGCGCGCTTGCCGGCCTCGAGCCGGGACAGGGTGGAGGCGGAGATCCCGGTCGCCTCCGACAGCGCCTCGAGGGTGAGGTCGCGTTTCATGCGGGCGGAGCGCAGCCGCGGCCCGACCTCACGCAGGACCGCCCGCGTGAGGTCGGGCATGCGTTGCTGTTCCGGCATGCTTCCTTGCTACCACGATCCTCCGGTGGTCCGGGTGTGGATCACGCCCCGGTCTTGCGCTGGTAGTGCAGCAGGTGGTCCTCACGGATGCCAGGTTCGCCGGTGGGCGAGGCGACCTCGATGGTGACGGTCTCTGCGCGTATCGTGTCCCATTCCCCGTCGACGAGGTGCAGTGCGGCGATGTTCTTCTCCGGGGTGGGCACGGTGAGGGTGAGCGGGTGCTCGGTGAGCCCCTCCGGCATGGCCGGGTGCCAGGCGGGCACGCTCTGGTGCGAGACCACGAGCAAGTGCCCGCCGGGCGCGACCGCCTCGGCCGCCCGCCGCAGGATCCGCCCCCGCTCACCGGGGCCGGCGATCGGCGAATGCAGGAACTGCGCCGAGACGAGGTCGAACCGGCCGGCCGGGAAGCTGACCGCGAGGTCATGCTGCTCGAACGTGATCCGGTCGGCAAGCTCAGCCTCGGCCGCGTTCTCACGTGCCCGCTCCAGAGCGACCTCGGACACGTCCACGGCGGTCACCTCCCAGCCGCGCCGGGCGAGCCAGAGCGCATCGGCGCCCTGCGCGCACCCGAGGTCCAGCGCTATCCCCGGCATGAGGTCCTCGGCTTCGCTGACCAGATACCGATTCGGGTTCCCCTCCCCGCCGACGACGAAACCGGCGTACAGCTTGTCCCAGAAGTCGCGGGTGACCTCCGTCTCATCCTTCATGGGCTGTTCTCCGTTCACTTGGTGGCGGTCTTCACGTCGGCGGCGATGGTCTCGAGCGATTCGATGATGCCGACGCCGCCGCCCTGCGGGCCGCTCTCGTTGGCGCCGTAGACGTGCCCGGCCTTCATCGCCTGAAGGTGCGGCAGAGCCTGCGCCAGCTCGTCGATAGCGGCCTGCTCGTCGCCGACGTAGTTGACGAACACGACGTCTGGCTTCATCGACAGGGCCTGCTCGGTGCTGAGCTCCGCGAACGGCGTGGGAAGGTCGGCGAACTGGTTCTTCAAGCCCAGGGCGCCGAGGATGGCCGACACCGGGTATCCGCCGATCGCGTACACCTTCCCGCCTGCGACCTTCAAGAACGCGACGGTGGCGCTGCTGCCGTCCAACGACTTCTTGGCTGCGGCGACCCGGTCCTTCAGCTTCTCGTTCAGCTGCAGCGCCTTCTGTGGTACGCCGAAGATCCTCCCGAGATTGGTGACGTCGGTGTAGACGGTGTCGATGCTGCGGTTGTCCGGGTTCTTGGCGCAGTAGGCGCCCATGACGTAGGCGTTCGCGCCGATCCCGCTCAGGTCGTCGTAGCTCACACTGCCCTGGGTGGTGAGCTGAGCCTCGTTGTACGACAGGAACAGATCCGGCTTCGCGGCGATGACCGGCTCCCGGGCCGGGATCGTGGTCGAGGACACCTCCACGAGGTTCTTCGGCAGGCCGGCGGGGGTCTTGCTGGCGTCGTCGGGTCCGAGCACGTACCCGTAGACCGCGTCGGAGACGCCGAGCGCGTCGATGGTCTTCAGGCTGTTCTCGTTGCCGATCACGACGCGGGTGGGTGCCTTGTCGTAGGTGTGGTCGCGGCCGCAGGAGCTGATCGTGACCGGGTAGCCGGCGCCAGCGCTCTCGGCCGGGGTCGAGGTGGACGGGGAGGCGGTGCCGGAGCAGCCGGCCAGGGCGAGACCGGCCGCCAGGACGGCGGCGGATGCCGCCAGGCGGGCGCGGAGGCGGTTGCGGGTTCGGGGTGCGGTCATGGTGTGCTTTCTAGGTCGGGCGCGAGCCGATGTGGACCGCGCGGGTTCCGGTGAGAGGGTTCGTGGTGATTGCGGCGGCCACGCCGAACACGCGGCCGATCAGCTCCGGGGTGAGCACCTGCTCGGGGGGCCCGGAGGCGACGAGGCGGCCGCGGTCGAGCAGGTGGAGCCGGTCGCAGTAGGCGGCGGCGAGGTTCAGGTCGTGCAGCGCGGCGATCACGGTGCCGCCGCGGCGACGGAACAGCTCCAGCAGCTCCAGCTGCGCGGCAAGGTCCAAATGGTTCGTCGGCTCGTCCAGCAGCACCACCGGGGTGTCCTGGGCGAGGGTGCGGGCGGCGAGGACCCGTTGCCGTTGCCCGCCGGAGAGCGTGTCGATCCGCCGGCCCGCGAACTCGACGACGCCGGCCTCCGCAAGGGCGGCGCCGACCGGATCGCCCGGGCTGTCGTCGGCGCCCAGCAGGGAGCGGTGCGGGAGCCGTCCGGTCTCCACGACCTCGCGGACGGTGTAGCGGGGATCGGTGCCGTCGTCCTGCATGAGCACCCCGATCCGGCGCGCCAGCTCCCGGGTCGACAGCCCCGCGACGTCGTCCCCGTCGACGAGCACCGCACCGGCGGAGGGCGCGAGCGCGTGCCAGAGGGTGCGCAGCAGGGTGCTCTTGCCGGAGCCGTTCGGCCCCAGCAGCCCGACCATCGCCCCCTCCGGCACCTCGAAGTTCAGATCGTGGAGGATCATCTGCCCGGCCAGACGCACCGAGACGTCCTGTGCCGTCACGCTCATGCTGGGGCCTTCCGGTCGGTGCGGGCGAGCTGGGCGATGAACAGCGGGGCGCCGACAGCGGCGGTGATGATCCCGATCGGCAGCTCCGTCGGCGCCAGCACGGTGCGGGCGAGGATGTCCGCGGCGGGCAGAAACGCCGCGCCGAGCAGCAGGCTCGCCGCGAGCACCCGCCGGTGCGCGGCACCCACCAGGAACCGGGCCGCGTGCGGAATGACCAGACCGACGAAGCCGACTCCCCCGACGACGGCGACCACGCACGCGGTCATCAACGCCGCGATCCCCATCAGCTCCGCCTGGAACCGGCCCACCGGCACGCCCTGCGAGCGAGCCAGCTCCGGTCCCGAGGCAAGGGCGTCCAGCCACCGGCCCCGCAGCAGCAGCCACGCCGACCCCGCCACGGTCACGACCGTCAGCAGGGGCAGGGCGGACCAGCCGACACCGGCCACCGAGCCGAGCGTCCAGTACAGCGCCCGCTGCAACTGCGCGGGGGTGGCCATCACCTGCAGGAAGTAGGTCGCCGCGGAGAGCAGGTAGCCGATCGCCACCCCGGAGAGGATCACGCGTCCCGGCGCCCACCCGCGTCCCCGTCGGGCCAGCGCGACGATCGCGGCGAACGCGACCAGCGCCCCCACGAACGCCGCGGCGGCGACACCGAACCAGCTCAGCCCCGCGCCGAGGACGATGGCCGCGACCGCGCCCAGGCTCGCACCCGGGGTGACGCCGATCACGTAGGGGTCCCCCAGCGGATTGCGCACCACGGCCTGGATCACCACTCCGGTGACCGCGAGCGCGGCGCCGACGAGCACACCGGCCAGCACGCGGGGCACGCGGACGTCCCAGACGATCTGGTTCTGCACGGCGTCCGCTGTCGTCGAGGATCCGAGCAGGTGCGAGCTCAGCACCTGCCAGATGCCGTCTAGGGGGATCACGACCGAACCGATCAGGATGCCGAGGACGGCGATCACGAGCACGGCAGCCGCGGCTGCCACCCACACCCAGCCCCGGCGAGGAGAGGTGGTCCGCTCCGTGCGCGTGCCGGACCGCGCGATCGTGTCGCTGTGTGCCACCCAACACCCCTAATCGAGAACCGTTATCGATAAGCCCGGGACGACGGTAGAGGGCGAGGCGCGCGACTGGAAAATTCTCATGCCGAAACAGCAAGGCGCCACCAGGGACAGCTCGGGTGGCTGCCTTGCCGATGCGGGGAAACTGCCGGGGTCCAGCCACCCTGCGGTAGAAGCGGCGGGGACCGCATCGACTGCGCGTGACTCGGAGTCATGGCGGCAGGCGAGTGCGACGGGGATCGAAGACGAGGTGGGCGTCGGTACAGCGCCGGGTGCAGGCCGGAGGAGATTGCCGCCGCGACCAGGTAGAGGCGCGCCGGAGCCAGCACCCGATGGCGTCGCTGAACCGGCTGGACAGGATCGCCGCCGATGGCGCCAGCGCGTCCGTTGTCCCGCAGCCCCCGACCGCGTTGTGGTGGATGGTCGGGGGCTGTGGGTGTGGTTACGGTGTCAGCCGACCTGGATGGTGTAGCTGACGGTGGGGCTGGCGACTCCGGAGCCGCTTTGCGTGGTGGCCTTGAACGTCAGGGTATAGGTGCCCAGTGCGGAGAACGCCCAGTTGCCGTGGGCGTGCGTGCCGGCGCTGATGCCCCCGGGCCAGGTGGAGATCGGGCAGCCGGTGGCGGTGTTGGAGTTGAGCCGGTAGGTGGGGGTGCCGAAGGCGTTGGTGGTGTAGAGGGTGAATCGGCCGCCGGCCGGGACGGATGAGACGCTGACCAGTTCCATCTTGATCGGGCCCTGGTCGGCGGGCACGTCCTCGGTGTTCCAGCCGGCCCACAGCAGGTTGGTGTTCTCGGCTTGCGGCGCGACGTAGACGGTGGAGCCGGCCGTGCCGAGGCAGTTCCAGGCGGATCCGCTGGGCACCGTGATGGCGGAGCTCGACGGCAGCCGCAGGGTCGTGCCTACCGGGGACAGGTCGTCGTTGGCGGGGCTGTTCGTCCTGATGTCGAGGGTAAGCGCGCCGTTGGCGTAGTCGACGTCGAGGACGTCGAGGTGGCCGGTCTCGATGGTGGCGGCGGATGCCGGTGCGGCGGCCAGGCCGAGGACGGTGGCGGTGACGGCAGCGGTGACCGCCAGCAGCCGCTTGGTGAGCTTCATGATCTATTTCTCCGTTCTACCGGCCGGAAGCTGGGCTGGGGTTGCGGGTCAGCACTGGACCTGGAAGGTGAGCCACGCCGGTTCTGAGGTCACGCGTTTGCCGGTGGCGGCGAGGATGCCGGTTGCTTCGACCTTGATGCGGTAGGTGCCGGCCTTCTCGAATGCCCAGTTGGCGTGCAGGTGGCTGCCGACCGGTCTGGTGATCGTGTCGGGCAGGCCGTCTTCGCTGTCGACGAGCACGTTCGGCGCGCCGACCGGGTCGGTGGTGAACAGGCTGAACCCGTCCGGACCGATGACTCTGGTGACCCTGATCTGGATGCTGTCGCTGGCGAATTCGCCCGCCTGCAGTTCTTCGGTGGCGAGGCCGGGCCACAGCAGGTTCTCGTCCTGGACCTCGGGCAGGATGTGGACGGTGGCGCCGGGAGTGCCGAGGAACGTGTACCTCGGGTCGTCCGGCACGGTCGCGGCCGCCTCAGGCTTGACGACGAACACCACGTCGGCCGGGTTGCGTTCCACGTCCGGGTCGACGGTCTCGTCGTGGACCGAGATCTTGAGTGCGCCGTCTTCGAAGGCGACGTCAACCGCGTCGACGTGCCCCTGGGACAGCACCACGAGACTGGCCTGGGCGGGTGCGGCCCAGGCCAGTACGCCGGCGGTCAGCGCCGCCGTGACGGCGGTCAGTGCCGACATCCTGACTCGCATGCAACTCCTCCTTACGCCCGCGACACCGCGTCGCGGACAATCGCAAACGATAACCGTTTCCATCTAGCTGTCAATAGCGTGGTCCGGGCCGCGGTGCGGGCGGGCGACGGGCTGGCCCGCGCAGGCCGATGTGGAATGCCCCCCCGGGTGCATCTCACCGGTCCGGCTATCTCGACATGGCGGTGGGGCCGTGCTAGCTTCCCCGCGAACCTGACATCGGTTTTCATTTTAGATTCTTGGAGGGAGGGGAATGAGGGCGAGAAGACTGAGGCGCCGTGCCACTGCCGCTGGCACGCTCATCGCACTCGTGGGCGGCCTGGTGGCATCCGTCTCCGGCCCCGCATCGGCGCAGGAGAGCGTGGTGCTGTCCGCAGGCCACGTCGATGCGGTCGATGTGCACTATGAGAACGGCCGCCTGGTGTTGAAGGTGCACGACGACACCGTGCAGCCATCGGTCAGCCGGGACCCCCGAGACGTGGCGTTCCAGGTCCTGCCGCAGGCTGCGGTCGAGGTGCCGGACCTGCCGGAGTACGCGTTTCTCGGGCCCGCGGGCTCGACGGTGTGGCTGCTGCCGATGACACAGGATCCGAACCTGTTGTGGCCGGGGTGGAACACCACCAGGCTGCCGTCCGGAGTGATCCGGGGGGAGAAGGTCAGCCTGAGCCTGGTGGACGTCTCCGGACCGGGCCGCGTTTCGGTGTTCATGACCGACCCGGTCGGGCAGCCGCTGATCAAGTTCCGCAGCGACGACGGGCTGCCGGATGCGATCGACGTGCCCGTCGGCACGCACGCCCACGCCAACTGGGTGTTCGGGGCGCTGGGAAGCTACACGTTGACGTTCCGCGCCGACGCCACGCTCACCGACGGGCGGCAGATCTCCACCGGTCCGGTGACGTACCGGTTCATGGTGGGTGACCTGCCGGATCCCGAACCGCAGGTGCAGCTGTCAATCCAGGGCCTGCAGCCGGCGTACGACCCCGGCGCGACGGTGACGCTGACCGCGGTCCAGACCCCGGCCAGCGACCTGGACCGGTACCGCTGGTTCAGCAGGTGCCCAGGTAGGGAGGAGTTCACCGCGGTACCGGGCGAGGCCTCGGCGGCGTACTCGTTCACCGCCACCGCCCAGCTGGACGACTGCCATTACCTGGTCCGGCTGTACCGCGACGGTGAGGTCGTGGTGGCGGAGAGCGCACCGGTGACGCTGAACGTCGACGACGCCGGCGCGCCGGTGCCGTCGCAGACGATCATGGTCACCATCGACGGGACGCAGGGGGCGTTGGTCGTCAGCGTGGACCCCGACAACCGGACGGTGACGCTGCCGGCGGCCGAGTTGTCCTCGGCTGGTGACCGGTGGCAGAGCAACGGTGACCTGCGTCCGGTCACGGTGACCGACACCCGACCGGGCGTGCCCGGCTGGAACGTCGCCGGCCGGTTGAGCGACTTCACCTCCGGGGCTGCCCGGGTGGGCGGCAAGTACCTCGGCTGGGCACCCGCCGTGCTGGCACAGGCGGACGGCCAGGGTGTGGTGGCGGGCCCGGTGGTCGAGCCCGGCTTCGCCTCCGGCAACGGTCTCGCCGCCAGCAGCATGCTCGGCTCCGCACCGGCCGGTGCCGGACGGGGCACGGCCCGGCTCGGTGCCGGACTGAGCCTGGAACTGCCCACCGAAACCGGCGCGGGGAAGTACACCGCCACGTTGACCCTGACCGCCATCTAGATCCATTTCGTCGTCTCGGCGGCTTGGCCGAAGGTCGCGGCCGCCGAGACGGCGAAATGCCGGCCTCCGAAAGCGAAGCCGAGAAGACCTGAGGCACCTCCACCATCGAGGCGAGGCGGATGAAAGCCGCGACGGCGGCGGCGTTCGACCGCGGCGCCGCGACCTATGACCGGGCCGGCGTGGCGTTCTACGGCCCGATGGGACGTGAGCTGGTACGCCGAGCTACCTGCGCCCCAGGCAGCACGTGCCCGACGTGGGCTGCTGACGCGGCGCCGACCTGCTCCCAGCGGCGGAGGCCGTCGGGCTGACAGGCAGGGTGATCGGCATCGACCTCACTCCGCGGATGGTCGAGTTCACCCGAGCCGAGGCCACAAATGCCGGCCTCATGCAGGTGCAGGTGGAGGTCGCTGACGCCGAGGCCAAGACCGCCTGGGACGCGGTGCTCGCGGGCACTGCTGCTCCTGCTTCCCGCGCCCCTCGAGGGCCGCCCACGGAAACCCACGAGAGTCTCGTCGAACGCCGGAATCAACCGTGCTGTTGGAAACCGTCGGCCACCGCCGGTCGAGGAGGCAACCTTCCGCAGCCAGTTCCGCGACATCGAGCAGTGGATGACGTGGGCCTGGTCGCATGGCGCCGTGCCCTGCGGGAACGGATTCCGACCGAGCGGCTTCCCGCCGCGCTCGTCGACGCCAGCCGGGTCCTGACCCGCGCCGGCGGAGACCTGGTCCTGGCCCCGACCGTCCGGATCGCCTTCGGCCCAAGCGCCACCCAGTGACTCGCTCCCGTCCTCCGCCCCCACGACACGGAACCCCGATCCATCCACGGAGCAGTCGTCACGGCGGCGCCTCACCACGTCACCGGGCGGCCGCCGTGGCCACCCAGGTGCTCGCCCTCCTCGCTGCCCTGACGGCGGCCGCCGGCCTCACCGCAAGTTCCACCGAGGCCAGCGCCGGCCGGAGCGTCGTGGGGACCTGGCCGGACTCGCCTACGGGACGCAGCCATGTTTGAGCAGCTCCACGCACGGACACCTGCTCTGCAACGCCAAATGGCGGGCTCGGCACCCCCAGCTCGGGGCCGGCTTGCATCTGGCGTTGCCGGATACTGCGCCCGGACGTACCACGCCGATCAGCGCATCGGCGAAATGTGCCCGGCCGCGACGGCCGAGCCGGTGGCGAGTTCTGCTTCGCCGGAAAGCTGCTGGACTCGCGTGCGTCGCCAGTGTTTGGCGAGCAGTCCATGTCGTGGGGCGAGCAGCCAGGCGGCGAGGAAAATGGCGGTGGCGACCAGGACGATGGTGCCGCCGACCGGTGTGTCGTAGCTCCACGATAGGTACAGCCCGACGAGCGCGGACGTGCCGCCGATCGTCGGGGCGAGCAGCATCATCACGCCGAGTCGGTCGGTGAGTAGCCGGGCGGCCGCGGCGGGGGTGATCAGCAGGGCCAGGACGAGGATGTTGCCGATGGTCTGCAGGGAGATCACCACGGCCAGGGTCACCAGGACGTAGAGGACGATGTCGAGCCAGAACACCGGCAGGCCCATCGAGCGGGCCATCTCGCGGTCCAGGCAGACCGCGACGAACTCCTTGTGCAGCGCGAGCACCAGGCCGAGGATGACCAGGCCGGCGCCTCCCACCAGGTACAGGTCGCGGTCCGGGATGCCGGTGATCGAGCCGAACAGGAACTGTTGCAGCGAGCCGGCATAGCCGGGCGCCTGCGAGATGATCACGATGCCGAGGGCGAACGTGGCGACCAGGAAGACGCCGATCAGGGAGTCTTCCTTGACCCGTCGGTTCTGGGAGAAGACCGCGATCAGCAGGGCGGTCGCCACGCCGGCGACGGCGCCGCCGAGCACCAGGCTGCCCTGTAGCACGAAGGCGATGGCGAGGCCGGGGAAGACGGCGTGTGCGACGGCGTCGCCGATGAAGGCCATCCCACGCAGGACGACGTAGCAGCCGACCACGCCGCAGACGATGCTGGACATGACCGCGATCGCCAGCGCCTTGGGCAGGAACGCGAGGTCCGGGTTGAGCAGGTCGGTGAGGAAATCGGTGATGGACACTAGCCGGCCTTTACGAGTTTGAGGAGCGGGGAGGTCTCACTGACCCCGAACGTGCGCATCCACACCTCGACGTCCTGGAGCTGGTCGGGCCGTCCGTCGGCGATGACCTGGCCGTTGAGCAGGACCAGCCGGGTGCAGGATTCCATCGCCGCGACCAGGTCGTGGGTCGTCATCAGCACCGCATGACCCTCCCGGGCGAGGCTGGCGAACAGGTCGCCCAGCAGTTCCTGGGTGGGCATGTCCAGTCCGGTGAACGGCTCGTCGAGCAGCAGGATGTTCGGCGCCAGCGCGAGGGCCCGCGCGACCAGGACGCGCTGACGTTGCCCCCCGGAGAGTTCCGCGACGGGCCGGCCGCGCAGCGCGGACAGGCGGACCCGCTCCAGCGCGTCGCCGACCGCCCGCCAATCGGCCACGCCAGGCCGGCGAAGCAGGCCGATCCGACCGGTCCGGCCGCTCAGCACGACCTGCTCCACCGATATCGGGAAGTCCCAGGTGAACTCGTGGCGCTGCGGGACGTACCCGATCGCCGAGCGTCCGGGCCGGGACGTTTTGCCCTCCACCAGCACCCGGCCGCCCCTGGTACGAACCAGCGCCAGGATGGCGCGCAGCAGGGTGGTCTTCCCGGCTCCGTTGGGGCCGAGCAGCCCTACCAGTTCCCCGCGGTCGAGGTGCAGCCGCACGTCGCGCAGCACCGGCCGTCCGCCGAGGTCCACGTCCAGGTGTTCGATGTCCAGCGCTCTCACGGCTGAACCCCCGACGGCGACGTGCTGCGCTCCCGTTCGGCTCGGCGCTTCGCGCCGCGCCCGCGCAGCAGGACCAGGACCAGGCCGGCGGTGAGCAGGAGCGCGGCACCCGCCAGCACGACGACCATCGGCAACGGCGAGGTGTCGTCTGGTGCGCCGGCGGCGTCGCGGGACCCACCGGCCGCCGCCTCGCTAACCGGCATGGGGCCGCGGTCCACAGCAGCCGCGAAGGCTTCATTGGTGCTGGTCGCGTCGCCGACCGCGAAGCGCAGCGTCCGGGTGGCGGAGACCTTCTCGCCGCTGATCAGGTCGGCCGACACCTGCACCGTGACCAGGTAGATGCCGGGAGTGGAGAAGACCCAGTTGGCGTGGGTGTGGGTGTTGACCTCGACCCAGAACGGCTGGGCCGCCCGCTGCGCGGAGCGCCACAACACCTGCGGTGCCGCGAAGTTACCCGACTGCAGGAATGTGGTCAGCGTGCCCGGCCCGCGTACGCCGAGCAGGCTCAGCGTGGCACCGCGGTCGATGGTCTGCATCACCTGGGGGTCCTGGGTGTTCCAGCCGATCCAGACCACGTCCTGGTTCTGCACCTGCGGCACCACGTGGACTCGCTTGCCCGCGTCGATGCCGAGAAAGGCGTATGCGGGATCGTCGGGAACGGCCTGCAGCGCGGCGTCGGAGACGCGTAGCACGGTCTCGTCAGGGCTGCGCCACACCGGCTGCTGCTGTGTGCCGTCGTGGATGAGCAGGGTCCACTGGCCGTCGACGTAGCGGGGGCCGATGTCCACGTGCCCGGCGTCGAGCACGGCCCGGCCGGTGGCGATGGGCTGGTCCGCCGCGATCGACTGACCCGGGCTCGGCGCCGGCTGCCCAGCCACCGCGGGCGTCGGCGTCGCCACCACCGCGACCAGGGTCGCGACCGCCCATCGGCTGATCGCCGTCGCCGCCCGCACCGCGCGCGAACGCGCCCGTCGTGCCGTCACTTGTGCCTCCCTCGATCCGCCCCGGTCAGGCAATCGCGCAGCGACTGGGCGTTGAACCGCATCATGTCCACGTAGTTGGTGACGTTTCCGTCGAAGGTGTCGCCGTAGATCGAGCAGATCCGCAGCCGCTCTTCCCGGGCCACCTCGCTCAAGGTGGTGGAACGGGCCGCCAGGTTCGGCTCCAGGAACACGGCGGGGATGTCGAGGTTGCGGATCGTCTCGGTGAGCCGGCGCCGGTCGGCGAGGCTGGGCTCGGTGGCCGGGTTCGGGGTGACAAAGCCGGAGATCTGGATCCCGTACGCCTGGCCGAGGTAGCCGAAGGCGTCGTGCGTGGTGACCAGGTGCCGCCGGGACGGGGGTACCTGAGCGATGGTGTCCCGGACGTAGCCGTCGAGCTTCTCGAGTTCCCGTATGTAGGCCGAGGCGTTGGCCCGGTACGTCGCCGCGCGCTGAGGGTCCACCCCGATCAACGTGTCTCGGATCAGCTCCACGTAGGAGATCGCGTTGCGCACGTTCTGCCACAGGTGCGGGTCGATCTCCCCGTGCACGTGCTTGCCGAGTACCGCCTGCGGCAACTGGTAGACCCGGGTGCCGGGCCGGCCGAGGAACCGGAACCTGCGGTCGCCGGGCACCTCCAGCAGCGCCTTGTTCGGCACCTCGATCACGGTACGAGCGGGGTCGTACACCCGCTGGTTCGCCTCGCCGCTTCCCTCCGGATCGGCGAACAGGTACAGCCGCCCCTCGTCGAGGTCCGCGGTGAGGTCGGCGTGCCCGGAGTTCAGCACCGCCGCGTCCGGCATGCCCGGTACCGAGTGCGGATCCACCCCGACGGCGAAGGTGAACGTCTGCTCGCCGAGCGGGACCGGTGCCGCCTGCGGGGTGACCGCGAGTTGCGCCCGCATGGTCAGTCGGTAGATGCCCGGCTTGGTGAACGCCCAGCTCATGTGGGTGTGCGCGTCCGGTGGCAGGCGGGCCGTGTCGTCCCGGTAGCCGTTGGCGGGGTCGAACCCGTCGGCGGAGTCGACGTAGAACGACGGGTTGCCGAACGACTCCGTCAGGTAGGCGACCAGGCCACCCGTCCCTTGCATGCCGGTGGCGCTGAGCAGCACGTCGGAGGAGCGGCTCGCCCCCAGCGCCACGCCGGTGCCGCGCACCCGCATGCCCAACCAGATGGTGTCCAACGACGCGTCCTCGACCAGCGGGATGATCTCCGCCGCGTACTTCACCGCCCCTTCGGCCAGGGAGATGTTCGGCACGCCGTCGCGCAGGTTCGCGTCCAGCGCCTTGATGACGGCCTGCTCCTCCAGCAGCAGGTAGTTGCTGAACGCGACATCGGCGTACACGACGTTGCGGACGTCCCGTAGCGACGGTTCGTAGCTGTGCGGATCGGCCCCGTCCGGCACCAGCGAACTAACCCGTACCCGATCGCCGCCGACACGGCTCGCCAGGTCCCGCAGGATCCCGGTGGTCGTGATGACCTGGACCCGCTCGTCGTGCGCGCTCAACGCCACCCCGGCGCGGCAACCGGCCAGCACCCCGATAAGCAGTGGCAACACCAGAAGCCGCGGCCACGGTCCGGTCAACCGCGGACGGGCGCGGGGGGTGGCGGAACCGACATGGGACACCTGCATCCTCCTCTCCATGCGCTAGAGGGTGGGTCCGGCGGGTGCCGCCGCCGCGCCGCGGCGACGACGACCGGCGAACCGCAGCAGCGCTCCGACCAGCACGAGCAGGAGACCTCCAGCGGTGACTGGAATGACCCAGGACTCGCCGGTACGGGGCAACCGGCCGGCGCCGCCGGAATCGCCGTCACCACCGGAGTCGCCGTCACCGCCGGTGCCGGATCCGCCGCCGAACCCGGAGTTCGGGTCGGTGTTGTCCCCCACCGCGATGGTCAGCGTCTTGCTGTCGGTGACCGTCCGGCCGGCGGTGGTCGTGGCGCTCATCTGCACGGAAAGGCGGTACACGCCGGGCTTGCTGAAGGCCCAGTTGCCGTGGGCGTGGGTGTTCGGTGGGATGGCCAGCCGCTGCGGCAGGCTCTTGCCGGAGTCGAACAGGACGTTGGCGTTGCCAAACGATCCGGTCAGAAAGAGCGTGAAGCGCCCTGGACCGTCGACGCCGGCGAGGGTCCAGGTCACGTTGCCCCGGGTGCCGGTGACGACCGACTCGTGCTGGGTGTTCCAGCCCGGCCACACGATCCCGGCCTGCTGCGCCTGGGGCAGCAACCAGATCGTCTCTCCCGGCTTGCCGAGGAAGTCCGCCCCGGCCGGCACCGCGGTCTTGGCGTTGTCCTTGACGTGCAGGACCACGTCGGCGAGTTCTCGCCAGACGGGGGGAGTGCCCGTGTCGTCTCGGACGCGGATCCGCAAGTCGCCACCGGACAGTTGTGGCCCCATGTCGACGTGCCCATCGGAGATTACTCGGCGCGAGCCGGTGGCCGCCGACCTAACCTCGGCTGCGGCAGCAGGTGGCGAGGTCGAGGGCGTCGCCGCCGGCGCGGCCTGAGGGGCGCCGGTGATCTTCTTGGCGAGCGCCTGCGGCGCGGAAGGCGCTTCGACCGGAGTGGCTGGGGCGGGTGGCGGCGCCGCCGGCCCCGGCTGGATGGGCGGGACTGTGATTCGGTAGGTCGCCTCGGTGGTGACGATCCGCCCCGTCGGCAACGTCGCCGACGCTTCCAGGGCCAGCTGATAGTCCCCGGCCGCGTCGAATGCCCACACCACGGGAGTGCGGGTCGCGGCTGGCAGCGCGACGTCCCGCGCGACCCCGCTGAGCAGTGGCTTTGGCACCCCCAGGCCGGACAGCGTGTAGGCGGTGAAGTTTCCGGGGCCCTCCACCGCCGTCAGCGACAGCGTCACCGCGTCCCCCCGGAGCACGCCGCGCTCCACACCCGTGGTGTCGAGCGTGGGTAGACCGGTGTCCCCGGGTGTGAGCGACCAGACGGCCTTGCCAGGGTTACCGAGGAACGAGAAGGCCTTGTTCTGCGGTATCCGTACGGCCACTCCGCCGTCCGGGCCGAGTGTCACGTCGGCCGGGTCATGCCCGACCGACTGCCGGGCGGCCTGTGCGGCGTCGCGGATGCGCAGCGTGAGCGCATTGTCCACGACCGACAGGGACACCAGATCTGCCCCGGCGGCGTCGACCGACACCGGGGCAGCGTCCGCCGGTACAGCACCGGCGGTCAGGGCCAGTACGGCCAGGGCGAACCCAGCCCCACCGGCACGCACACGTGCTGTGCTCATCCTTCTCCCTATCTGGATTTGTCGTCTGTGGACGTTGCTGCCAACTGGGCCGCGCGGGCCGGCGTGGTCACGCCTCGCCTGCGGGTGTGGCCGTTGGCGCTGGTGGTGCGCCGCCGGGACTCTGTCTGTTTCCGTGCGGCCCGGCGTCGGTGGTCGTGTCGCCTCGGGGTGGCGCGGTCGGTGAGGTTGTTGTCGTGGGCGCCTCGGCACGACCTTGCTCGCGGGCGGCGGCGAGGGCTCGCTCCAGGTCCCGGGCCGCCCGCCGACGTCGGCGGCGACGGATCGTCACGAAGGCGCAGATCGCACCGGCGACCAGGAGCAGTAGCAGCAGCTGGGACCACGGCACGGCCCAGACGGTCACCCGGTGGGACACGGTGTCCGGGGGCGGGTCGAGCGTCTGCCCGTCGACCGCGCTGGGTGTGACCGCAGTGGCGACGTTCAGCCGGAACAGCGGCGCGACCCGGGTGAGCCGTATGGTGGTCCGCACCGCGTCTCCGGGCAGGATCTCCGGCACCGCTGCGCCGGACGCGTCCACGGCATTCAGGCCGAACGGTCCGGCGGCTTCCACCGTCGGCCGGCCCGCGAGCCGGATGTTTCCGGTGTTGCGGACCGTGGCCGTGGCGGTGATCGCGCCGCCGGCGAACGGGTTGCCTGATCCTTGGTGGTGTACCCGCACGTCCTCGAGGGCCAGCGCCGGCCGGAGCTCGCCGGTGACCCGTAGGTAGATGCGGGTGCCGACCCGGTGGTCGACCGCCACCTGGTTGCCCTGGGCGTCGGTCGTGGATGCCGTGAGGGAGGCCACGATACCGCCGACGTGATCCCCGGGGGTGGCGTTGACCGGCACGGTCACGGTGAACGGCACGTCGACCCGGGAGCTAGGTGGGATGGTCAGCGTCCGGGCGGTGAGGCTGACCCAGGAACCCACGTCGACCGGTTGCTGCGCTGCGGGCAACAGGTCGAAGCCGCCTTGAGGGGTGGTGACGGCGTCGCTGGCGTAGACGCGCAGGGTGATGGGGCGCGCGGAGTGGTTCGTGACGGCGACGTAGTCGGTCAGCCCGGCACCGGGATCAAGCTTGTAGGTGAATACCGCACGCCCGTTGAACCCCTTCGGGCTCGACGGACTGACCCCCCACGTCGCGGCCGCTGGCGCCCCTTGGGCAGGAGAATCGCCAGCCGGTGGCGGTGTGGGCGACGGTCCTGGTGCGGCTGCCGGCGGGGCGATGCCGAGCAGGACGACGACGGGGACAGTAATGAGCGAACGCATAACGCAGTCAGCAGGTCCGTTTCAGGGTCGAGACGCGGCCGGGTGTGGGGGCGAGGGTCATGGCGGCGAATTCGTAGGGGTGGCCACCATGACGTCCATGTCCCCGGTCGTCACGGCGTAGCCGGCGGCGGCCAGTTCGTGCCGCAGTGTCTGTGCGGAAAGGACGTACCACGGGTACTCGGCCACAAGCTCCCGCTCAACGGCGCCGTCCTCGTCAATCACTCGGTAGCGCATGGTCCAGATCACCGAGTCGGGGCCGGCGGGGCGGGCGCCGCCGCTGCCCTCGTAGCTGCCCCGGCCGATCGGCACCGACCCGAAGCTGGTTTCCGGCACCGTCATCGGTTCTGATGGCGGCTGGAGGGTGACCACCAGCGGCGCGGACGGAACCAGGCGGGGGCGCAGGTCGGCCCACAGCTGCCGCCGCTGGTCCGGCGCCAGGTGCCCGATCATGTTCATGGCCAGTACGCCGCCCAGGCGCGCCGGCAGGGCCATGCCCTCGGCGTCGGTGGCTTGGACGGTGACCCGCCGTCGCAGGTCTTCGTCGACGACCACACGGGCGAGCAGCGCGGCGCGCAGGATCGGCGACGGCTCGACCGCGATCACCTCGGCGTCGGGTACGGCACGCGCGGCCACCAGGGTGCCGAGGCCGGTGCCAGCACCGATGTCCACGATCGGGCCCTGGTCGGGCCAGGTGTGGCGCAGTGCCTCGGTGACCGGGGTGCGTAGGGCTCGCCAAGCGTCTTGGCTGAGCACGTCGATGAACTCACCCGATTCCGCATACGAGTCCGCGCTCATCGGCCCACTCCCTTCTCGCATTCGGTAGGGCTTGTGTGGCAGGGCTGGTGGGTGCGCCCAGCACCGTGTCGACCCGGCCGTGTTCGGCCGTCCGTCTGCCATCGAGGACCAGCAGGTCGGCCGCCGAGCCGCCGCGGCACGGACAGGTCGTGGGTGACCACGAGCAGCGCCAGGTCGAGCGTGGTCCGGAGCTGGCGCCGCAGTCGGCCCATCGCGCGGAGCGAGCAATGAGCTCTCCTCCCGTCGGCTGTAGCATTCCAGCAAATGAAAACCGTTGTCAAGATGCAGGCCGGATGCAAATCGCCGGTCGGTTACCGGGAGGTCAACGCGTTCCTGGCCCGGCGGCGGCCGGACCATGGCCTATCCGCCGAGCCTGCCGCTGCGGTTGCGTGGCAGCCTCGTCGCGGCGGCCCTGGCCGCACAGGAAGCGTTGATGAGCGCCACGGGCGCCGTGCAGGCGCTTCCCGGGAGCTCCGACCCGCCATGGAAGGCTTAAACGAAAACCGTTACCGTTTGCAGGTCTGCCAGACCCGCTCGACAAGTGAAGGAGACCTGCTGTGGCCGTACCGAAGCGGAAGACGTCGAGATCGAACACCCGACACCGCCGGGCGCAGTGGAAGGCCCAGGTGCCGCAGCTCACCCCGTGTCCCTGCCCGCGCAAGGAGCTGGTGGTACCCCACCGGGCCTGTGCGCACTGCGGCCTCTACAAGGGGCGCCAGATGGTGGACCAGCCGTGACCGGCCGCCTGCCGGTGACCGTCCTGTCCGGCTTCCTCGGGGCCGGCAAGACCAGCTTGCTCAACCACGTCCTCGCCAACCGGGACGGGCTGCGCGTCGCGGTGATCGTCAACGACATGAGCGAGGTCAACATCGACGCCGCGCTGGTCCGCGACGGCGCCGCGCTGTCGCGCACCGAGGAGCGGCTGGTGGAGCTGACCAACGGCTGCATCTGCTGCACCCTGCGCGACGACCTGCTCGACGAGGTCGCCCGGCTCGCGCGGCAGGGTCGCTTCGACTACCTGCTGATCGAGTCCAGCGGAATCTCCGAGCCGATGCCGGTGGCGGCCACCTTCGCCTTCGGGGTGGAGGGCGGGCAGGTGCTCGACGACCTGGCTCGGCTGGACACGACCGTAACGGTGGTCGATGTGGCCGGACTGCTGGCACGCATCGAGGCGGGGGAGACCCTCGAACAGCGCGGGCTGTCGGCGTACGAGGGTGACGACCGGAGCATCGCCGACCTGCTGGTCGACCAGATCGAGTTCGCCGACGTGCTGGTGATCAACAAGACCGACCTGGTCGCGCCCGAGGACCTGGCCGTGGTGGAGGCGCTGCTGACCCGCCTCAACCCTGCGGCCCGGCAGGTCCGGGCGGCGCACGGGCGGGTGTCGCCGGTGGAGATCCTGAACACGGGCCGGTTCGACCTCGAACGCGCGGAGACCGCGCCCGGTTGGCTGGCCGAACTCAACGGCGAGCATGTGCCGGAGACCGAGGAGTACGGCATCTCCAGCATCGTGTTCCGCGACCACCGACCGTTCCACCCCCAGCGGCTGTGGGATCTGCTCACCGACGGGCTTGACCGCTTCGGCGTCGTGCGCTCCAAGGGCTTCCTCTGGCTGGCCGCCCGGCCGGATGTCCAGGCCCTGTGGTCGCAGGCCGGGCCGTCGGGCCGCTGCGATCCGGTCGGTGTGCCGGTCGCGGTATCCGGGGAATGGCCGGAGGATCCCGCCGAGCGGGCCGAGCTGGAAACCCGCTGGCATCCGGCCTTCGGCGACCGGCAGCAGGAACTCGTCCTCATCGGCGTCGGCCTGGACGCCGACGGCCTGCGCGCCGCGCTGGAGAGCTGCCTGCTTACCGACGCCGAAATCACTGCCGGGGCGGACGCGTGGCGGGCACTGCCCGACCCGTTCCCCGAATGGGATCTCGGCGACCTGCACGACCACGACCATGCCGAACCGACCACGGTGCCGGTCTGACGATGCGGACCGTCCTCGCCCCACAGGACCTCACCCGGTGGCGGCGCGACTGGGAAGCCATGATGCGCCACTACCAGCCGGGCCGGAAGGAACTCGGCACGGCTGGGCTGGACGCGGCCGACGCGCTGCTCGGCCGGCCGCCACAGCGGGTGCTTGATGTCGGCGGCGGACCCGGCACCACCGCCGACGCCATCCTTGCCCGCGGTCGTGGCCGGGTCCAGGCCGGCCCGTCGCAGTGCCTCACCCCACCAGTGCGGCATGGGGCGGCTCTGGGCTCCTGCCCTTCGATGGCATCCCGAACAACATCGGCGGTGCCGGAGATGCCGGTCCGCAGGACGTCGATGCGGATGCGCGGATCGGCCCACTCGTTCCGCATCCGCTCGCGTGCGGCGTGGAGGATCGCGGGTTCGGCGTCGACGGCGAGGATATGGCCGCAGCGCATGTGCCGGGCCAGGGCGAGGGTCATGCCGGCGCCGCCGCAACCGCCGTCGCCCGCGAGCCGGTCGCCGGGGGAGACCAGCTCGCGGGCGACGGCCTGGTACCAGGCCCGGTCGTCTGCGGCGGCGCCGACGAGGCGGTGCGCGTGCGCCGCCCAGCCGACGCGCGCCGTGCTCATCGTGGTTGCTGCCGTCCGCGGCGGGCGTACTTGGCGCGGAACTTCTCCACCCGGCCCTCGGTGTCGAGCAGGCGTTGCTTGCCGGTCCAGAAGGGGTGGCTGGCGGAGGAGATCTGCACGTCGATGACGGGGTAGGTGTTGCCGTCGGTCCAGTCGATCGTCTGGTCGCTGGTGGCGGTGGAGCGGGTGAGGAAGGCGAAGTCGGCGGCGCGGTCGCGGTAGACGACGGGCTTGTAGCTGGGGTGGATGTCGGGCTTCATGCGGTGTCTCCTTCGGTGTCGGTGTCGGTGTCGGTGTCGGTGTCGGTGTCGGTCGGGTCGAGATCGGCGAGCGGAAAGCAGCCGGTGAACGGGTCGTCATAGCCGCGCCAGGTGTCCTCGCCGTCGGCGAGTTCGGCGTCGGTGAGTAGGCAGCTGGTGAGGGTGCGGTGCAGGCCGGCGGGGTCGAGGTCGAGGCCGATGAAGACGAGGTGCTGATGCCGGTCGCCGTAGTAGGGGTCCCAGTCGAGGGCAGCGGCGAGCCGGCGATGCTCGGACACCTCGTCCCAATGCGGGTCGGGGAGGGCGGCCAGCCAGCGGCCGAGGGAGCCGAGGCTGAGGCCGCCGCCGGCGAAGTCCCAGGCGATGACCGTGTCCGGTTGGCTGGCCAGCCACAGGTGCCCCCGGGAACGGATCACGTCGGCGTTGATCTCCTCGAGGACGTCGTGCAGTCGTCGAGCGTGGAAGGGGCGGCGGGCGCGGAAAACCACCGACACCACTCCGCAGTCGGAGTGCGGATCGTGCAGGCCGAGCCTGTAGCCCTCCAACCCGCGGGTCAGAACGCCGGGGATCTCGGGGCGGTGCCGGCGGGTGCCGCGCAGCTGACGGGTCAGCGCGCCGGCGTCGATGACGTCACCGTCGACCTGCACCTGTGTTGCCCATGGCACCATGCGCTCCAGCAGCACCGACAACCGGCTGGTTTCGTAGGCGCCCTCCCGGGACTGTCCCCACAGCACGAGGGTGTCGGCGTACTCGATCTGGCGGACGATGACGTCGGCGAGCCCGCGGTCGTCGTTGTCGGCGGCGTGGATGCCGAGGGTCTTGAGGTCGTCGGTGCTGGCCAGCCCGTCGAGCAGGTGCTCGGCGTCGACGACGGTGACGTACGAGTCGACGTGCAACAGGTCAGTGATCGGCGTGCCGTCGACCAGGCAGTGCGCGCAGACGGCGGCGACGGCTTCCGGCTCGACCACCTCCGGCAGCATCAGCACCAGGTCGCGGTGCGGGTGGGCGCGCGCCAGCCGGGCGAGGGTGGGCAGCACGTCCTCGCGCAGGGTGCAGGAGACACAGCCGTGCGCGAGTGTGATGCGCTCGTCCTCGAGCATTCCCTCGCCGTCGCGCACGATCCGGTGGACGGTGCCGGTGCCGAGGCCGGCGAGGTCGTGCCGGATCAGCAGCAACGACGGGTCCGCCGCGAGCAGGCTGCGGGCTACGGCGTAGGTGGCGGACGGCCAGAAGCCACTGAGCACGGTCAACGACGGTCGGGCGTCGGACGCCGGAACTCCGGCGTCGGCCGGTGCGAGCGGGGACGTCGACATCACATTCCTCTCGACTTAGTTGAAAACGATTGTCATTATAGGCATGTGGTCGACGGCGAGTGGCAGGCGAGGTCTTCTCGCATGAAACGCCACGGCGGCCTGGCGGCGTCGGTGGCGCAAGGGTCCCGGTGCGGGTGTTACGTCCCGGCGTCTGGTCGGCATAGGCGTGACGCCCGCTTCGCTGCCGAGCCGGCACGCCTCCTCTTGGGCCCACGACTCTGCTGGCCGTCCCGCTCTCGGGCCATTGCCCTGGAGGTGCTGGCTCGGCTCGTCAGTGCCGGTCGAGGTCGTTGGGGACCCCGAGTGGAGACCGCCGATCAGCCACGATAAGAATGAAAACCATTATCGTTACAGCCAACCTTGAGGAGCACTTGTGTCCCGTCGCTGTGATGTCACCGGCGCAAAGCCGAGCTTCGGCAACGCCGTGTCCCACTCCCACCGGCGCACCCGCCGCCGCTGGAACCCCAACCTGCAGAACCACCGCTACTGGCTGCCCTCGGAGCGACGCTGGGTCCGCCTGACGCTGACCGCCAAGGCGCTGAAGACCGTGGACCGTAAGGGCATCGAAAAGGTCGTCGCGGAGCTGCGCGCCCAGGGGGTGACGGTCTGATGGCCCGGCAGACCGACGTCCGCCCGATCGTCCGGCTGCGCAGCACCGCCGGCACCGGCTACACGTACGTCACCCGCAAGAACCGCCGCAACGACCCCGACCGGATGGTGCTGCGCAAGTACGACCCGGTCGTCCGCCGGCACGTCGAGTTCCGAGAGGCGCGCTGACATGGCCCGCAAGAGTCTCGCCAACCGACAGGCCCGCCGAGCCGACCTGGTCACTCGCCACGCCCAGCGCCGCGCCGAGCTGAAGCGGACCATCGCCCACCCGGACACCGACCCGGCGGTGCGGGACGCCGCCGTCCGCCACCTGGCGCAGCTGCCCCGCGACTCCAGCCCGGTGCGGCTGCGCAACCGGGACGTCATCGACAGCCGGCCGCGAGGCATGCTGACCCGCTTCGGATTGTCGCGGGTGCGGTTCCGGGAGATGGCGCTGCGGGGCGAGCTGCCGGGGATCCGCAAGGCGTCCTGGTAACAACGCCAACCACCGCGCTGAGCGCCCGCGCCGCTGTCGGCGCGGGCGCTCGTCCTTCCCGACAGCGGAGGCAACTGGAGCGGATGCGTCAGCAGGGGGGACTGGTGAGTCCGGTTGGACAACCCGACGCGGCGTGGCTCCTCTCCGGGCCAGGCGAGGAGCCACGCTGCATCGACAGTTCGACCGGCGTCGGGCCCGTCGACGCCTGGCACGCTCACGTGCAGTGTTTGAGCACGTCCAGGACGAGAGAGACGGCGGGGACGCTGGTGAGCGCGTATTGCATCCGGCCCTGCTGGCGGTAGCGGCGTACGAGGCGGGCGTGGCGCAGGTGCCGAAGTTGGTGCGACACGTGCGAGGCGGGTAGCTGCAGTGCGCCCGAGAGTTCGGTGACGCACGCGTCGGCTCGCGTGAGCTGCTGCAGGATGCGGATGCGCGCCGGGTGGGCGATGGTGCGGAGCAGCTCGCTGATCTCCTCAATCGAGAGGGGCTCGCCGGTCACGGCGCGGTGAGGAAGGTCGTGCGGAACCCGTCGCGCAGGCGGTGTGCCGCCAGCGACACGAGCAGGACGGCGGCGGCGGTCAGGGAGATGCTGCCACCGGCAGCAACATCCCATAGCCGGGAGAACCACAGTCCCGCGGCGGCGCTGCCGGCACCGAGTGTGGCGGCGAGAGTGGTCATGGGGGCGAGACGGTCGGTCCAGGCGCGGGCAGCCGCGGCGGGAGCGACGATGAGCGCCAGGGCGAGGATGGTGCCGACGGCGGGCACGATCGCGACGACGACGAGGTCGACCAGCAGCAGGAGAGCGAGGTCGAGCAGCCGGACGCGGTATCCGGCGGCGCGGGCGCCGGCGGGATCAAAACCGGCATACAGCAGGTGCCGGCCGCCGACGGCGAGCGCGACCGCCGTGAGCGCCAGCAGGACGACGGTCACGACAAGGTTCTCGGTGGTGACGGTCAGGATCGAGCCCACGAGGAAGGCGGACAGGTCCCGGCTGAAACCGTTCTGCGTGGCGACCAGCGCGATGCCGAGCGCGAAGCCGGCGGAGAGGATCACTCCGGTTGCGGCGGTGGCCTCTTGGCCGCGGGTACGCGCCAGCGCGGCGACGGCGCCGGCGGTCAGCAGCCCGGCGACCACGCCGCCGAGGTAGATGTTGATGCCGAGGATGGACGCGGCGACCACGCCGGGGAACGTGGCGTGGGCCATGGTCATGGTGAAGAATGACAGCCGGCGCAGCACGACGTGCACGCCGACCAGTCCGGTGAGCACCCCGACGGTGACGGCTTCGACCAGGGCGCGGCCGAAGGTGTCCTGCAGTAGCCAGCTCATCGGGTCACCGTCGCGGCGGGCGGGTGCGGCCGGCGGCGGAGGTGGCCGGCGAGCAGGGCGAGCAGGTAGCAGGCCACGAGGGTGAGCACCACCGCGGCGGCGGAGGTGAGCCGGACGCCGTATCGGACGGAGGCGGTCCAGCTGGCCAGCAGGCCCAGGTAGGCGGCAAGGCCGGTGACGGTGGTGGCGATCACGGCCATGGCGGTGAGCCGGTCGGTCAGCAGGCGCGCGGTGGCGGCGGGCACGATGAGCAGGGCGATCACCAGAATGGTGCCGACGGCCTGCACGGCGGCGACGACGACCAACGCGACGGCCGTGTTGAGCCCGAGATCCAGCAGGGTGAGGCGGTACCCGGCGGTGGCGGCGCCGATGGGGTCGAAGGCCCGCAGGATCAGCGGCCGGGCGGTGACGGCGAGGCCGGTGAGCACGATCGCGGCCAGCACGGCGGTCTGCGCGAGCTGAGCGGGAGTGACGGTGAGCAGCCGGCCGAACAGGAACGCGGTCAGGTCGCTGGTGTAGGAGTGCTGACGGGACACGAGCACCACGCCGAGAGAGAACATGGCGGTCAGCAGCACAGCCACCGTGGTGTCGTCACTGAGCCGCCCCCAGCGGGTCAGCACGGTGAGCGCGACCGCGGTCAGCAGGGCGGCGACGAGTGCGCCGCCAGCGATGCCGGTCCAGCCGGCGACGAGGAATCCGATGACCACGCCGGGGAAGACGGTGTGGGTCAGCGCGTCGGCGACGAAGGCCAGCCGGCGCAGGAAGACCAGCACGCTGACCGGCCCGCACACCACGGCGAGCAGGAGCAGCTCGGCGAGGGCGCGGCCCATGAACGGCACGCTGAACGGGGCGACGAGTGCACTCATGCCGTTACCGTCCGGGCCGCGCGGCGTGCAGGTCGGCGGCCTGGCTGCCGTAGCCGTAGGTGCCGGGCAGCTCCGCGAGGATCTGTTCGGTGGGGCCGGTGACGGCGTGCCCGCCGTGGATGAGGCAGGCGGTGTCGGCGAGGTCGCGGGCCAGGCGCAGGTCGTGGGTGCTGAGCAGAACGGCGGTGCCGGCGGCGGCAAGGTCCCGCAGCTGCGCCGCGATGACGTCCTGGCTGGTGACGTCGAGCCCGTTGAAGGGCTCGTCCATCAGCATCAGTCGGGCCTGGGCGGCGATGGCGCGGGCGAGCAGGACCCGTTGGCGTTGGCCTCCAGACAGCAGCCCGAAGCGGGTGCGTGCGCGGTCGGCTAGCCCGACTTGCTCCAGTGCGTCCGCGGCGACGGCGCGGTCGGTCGCACGGATTTGCCGCAGCCAGCGGGTGGGACGGTAGCGGCCCATGAGCACGACGTCGGCGGCGGTGACGGGGAAGTCGGCGTCGAGGGTGTCGACCTGCGGCACGTAGGCGGCAGCGCCGCGCGCCTGCCGCGCCGGCTGTCCGGCGACGGTGATCGTGCCGGCAAGGACGTCGGCGAGCCCGACGACGGCCTTGATGAGGGTGGACTTGCCGGCGCCGTTGGCGCCGACGAGGGCGACGATCTGGCCGGGCTCCACCGTGAGGTTCACGTCGGTGAGGACGGCGCGGCGCCGGTAGCCGACGTCGGCCTGCGCGAGGTGCAGGGCGGAATCGGCTACCGGCACGCCGGTGGGCTCAGCCACCGAGGGCTGCCACGATGGTGTCGGTGTTGTGTTCCTCGGCGCCCAGGTAGGTGCCCTGGGGGGTGCCTTCGGGGCCGAGGCTGTCGCCGTAGAGGGCGTCCTCCCCGCCGACCACCTTGACGCCTGCCTGCCGGGCGATCGCCTCGGCGGCCTTGGGCGGCAGGGAACTCTCGCTGAAGATCGCCTTGGTGCCGGTGGCCTTGATCTTCGCCACCAGGTCGTTGATCTGGGTGGCGGACAGTTCGGCGCTGGTGTCCAGGCTGGGGATCACCGCGCCGATGAACTGCAGCTGGTAGCGGTCGATGTAGTAGCCGAACGCGTCGTGGTTGGTGACCAGCTTGCGGGCGTCCGCCGGCAGGGCGGCGAACTTGCGCTCGTTGTCCGCGTCGAGCTTGTCCAGCTTCGCCGCGTACGCCTGGAAGTTCGCCCGGTAGGCGTCGGCGTGGCCGGGGTCGGCGGTGACGAGGGCCTTCTCGATGTTCTCCGCCATGATCTTGGCGTTGCGGGGGTTGTGCCAGATGTGCGGGTCGCCATCCTTCGTCTCTTCGTCCCCGGGGTCGCCCTTGCGCAGCGCCACTCCCTGGGAGGTGTCGACGACAGTGCCCTTGAAACCGGCCGAGGAGATGGTGTCGTCGAGCCATTCCTCGAGTCCGACGCCGTTCTTGATGACGAGCTTGGCGGCCCCGATCGCCTGGATGTCGGCGGGGGTGGGCTCGTAGTCGTGGGGGTCGACGTTCGGCTTGATGATCTGAGTGACGCTGACGGCGTCGCCGCCGACGTTGCGCGTGAAATCGGCGACCTCGGGCGTCGTGGCGACCACGGCGATGGTGCCGTTATTCGTTGCGGTCGCGGTGCCGGTGTCGGCACCGCAGCCGGCGACGGTGCCGATCGTCGCTATCGCCAGGACGGTGCCGAGCGTACGGATGGATAGGGTCACAACCGCTCCTTGCTCATTGGATGAGCGGAACGGTAGTCATTTCCAATAATCGCGTCTAGCTGTCAGGTGCTCATATCAGCACCCGTGCAACCATCACCGGTCCTACTCGTACGGTTCGGCGGGTACCGGCATGTGCTGCCAGTCCTCCACCTGGAAATAGGGAACATCGGCGTCGTTGACGGGGTCCTTGGCAGTGTGCGGGATCCACCGGCCAGTGGCCCGTACCCAGGTGTTCGCCGGCGCCTGCGGAACCTGGCCACGCAGGCCGATCTTGATGGGGACGCCGTCGGCGGCGCAGCAGGACAGCACGATGCGGGCGAGCATGGGCTGCCGGTCCGGCCCGGGGGCGAGGAAGCCGGTCAGCTGGATGCGCCGGTCCTGCAGGGTCCGGCCGTGGTCATAGACGGCCCGGTAGCCGTAGTCGAGGAGGGTGAGCTCGGCCGGGTCGCCGGGCGGCAGGGGCGGGTAGGCGACGTCCCGGTTGTCGGTCAGGGCGGAGCCAGCGCGTGCGGCGGTGTCGGCGCCGAGTGCCGGCGGGACGACGAAGAGCAGGGCGAGCGCCGGCAGCAGCAGCAACCAACCGACGCCCGGTCCCGAGTGGTCGTGCCCGTGCCCGTCGTCGTCCGGCCCGGCCTCGGGCCGGTTGAGATGTCGCAGCTCCTGCAGGAGTGCCACGATCGCAGTGATGACCAGCAGCGCTCCGGCGGCGATGAGGAACGGTCGCAGTCCCTGTTTGACGTAGCGCAGGTACAGGTCGGTGACGCTGGCGCGCAGGATCGCGCCGCCGAGGAAGGCGAGCACCACCGCTTGGGTTCCGCGACTCACCAGATCACCGTCCCGAGCGCGGCCGCGACGAGCACGGCGAGGGCGAAAGTCGCCGGTGCGAACCGGGCCGCGAACCGCCGGCCGAAGATGCCGGCCTGCATGGACACGAGTTTCAGGTCGACCATCGGGCCGACCACGAGGAAGGCCAGCCGGGCGGTCAGGGAGAACTGCGACAGCGACGCGGCGACGAACGCGTCGGCCTCCGAGCAGATCGAGAGCAGCACGGCCAGGGCTGCCAGCGCGAGCACCGACAGCAGTGGTCGGGCGGCCAGGTCATGCAGGAGCTGCTGAGGCATGGCGACGTTGATGGTCGCCGCGGCCATAGCGCCCACGACGAGGAAGCCGCCAGCGTGGATGATGTCATGCCGGCAGGCGGTCCAGAACGCCGTCATCCGAGGCAGGCCGTCGAGGTGTGCGCGATGCGGCAGACGAATCCACTCGGTGCGGCCGAGCCGCAGCCACAACCATCCCATCAGCAGGGCAACCACCAGACTGGCGCCGCCTCGCGCGGCGACCATCTCCGGGTTGCGGGGGAACGCGACCGCGGTGGCGGTGAGCACGATCGGGTTGATCGCCGGCGCGGCGAGCAGGAACGCCAGCGCCGCGGCGGGAGTGACGCCGCGGCGGATCAGCGACCCGGCGATGGGCACCGAACCGCACTCGCAACCGGGGAGTACCACGCCCGCCATGCCAGCGACCGGCACGGCGAGCGCCGGGTGGCGGGGCAGGGCCCGGGCCCAGAACGAACGGGGTACGAACACCGCGATGACGGCTGACAGGACCACCCCGAACACAAGGAACGGCGCCGCCTGCACCATCACCGACACGAAGACGGTCAGCCAGGTCTGCAGGCGCGGGTCCGCCACCAGCGCGCCGATCGGTCGGTGCAGGATGCCGATGAGGATGAGCAGGAAGCACAGCACCTCGGTCGAGCCGACCGCCCCTTCTCTGTCGGGGGCGCCGGGCTGGAGGTCTGCGCCGGCCGGGACGGCCGGCGTGACGGGGGCTGCTGGGTCAGTCGTGCTCAGGCGGATCACCTCTCCGATCAACCACAGCATCCTACTGTGATCGACCCGTCACGGAGAGTCCGAAGCGGGTGATGCCCGCCCCCGGGGGAGCCGGGGACGGGCATCGCGAATGCGAGGTCAGTTCACGGCGCCGATGGACACCGCGCCGCGGCCCACGACCGCGCCTTCGTCAGTGACCAGGTTCAGCTCACCGAACAGCTGCCGGCCGGCAGCGGGCGCGGCGTTCACCGCGACCGCGCCGGTGACGGTGGCGCTGGCGCCGTTGGCCAGTGCGACCACCGTGCCCGGGGCGGTGACCGCGCCCAGGGCGGGGGAGTAGAACACATCCCGGTAGTCGAACTCGGTGGTGCCCGCCGGCACGGCGTAGCCGTCGACCTGCACCGTGTACGTGCCGGGCTCCGGGTTCGGAATGGACACCGCCTCCTCGGAGTCGCCGTCGGCGGACTGGCCGACCTGGACCCCGTCAAGCAGCACGGTCAGGTCCAGGTCCGCGCCGAGATCACTGGTGTCGCCGATCGCCACGTCCAGCCGGGTCGCACCAGCCGGCACCTCGACGGTGTAGGTCTTGCGCTGACCGTCGCCGATGGTCTCCCGCGAGGATGCGGAGCTGCCCAGCGGGCCGCCCTGGCCGGTGATCGCCACCGGACCGAAGGTGTTGGTGACCGTCCAGGTGACCGGGGTGGAGTCACCGGCGGTCACCTTCGGCAGGGTCACCACCGCCGGTTCCACGGTCACCCCCTGCACCCGGGCGGTGAGCTGGAACGGGTTGTTCAGCGTCGGCGAGGTGCGCCGGGCTTCCACCTCGATCTCCCACACACCGGGCAGCGGGTTGGCGTAGTCCCGCTCCTGCGGCTTGCACACCGCGGCGTCGGAGTAGTTGGTGTAGCAGGCGGTGCTGGCGGTGCTCTCCACGGGAACGCCGTAGGGGTTGATGGCGATGAAGCGGGTCTGCGAGCCGGTGGCGATGCCCGACAGGTTCACCTGCAGCGTCGACGCCCCCTCTGGAACGGAGACAAAGAAGCTGGTGGTCGAGTTGCGGTCCACGCTGCCCGAGGCCGAGAAGGCATAGGCGGGCTTTGTCGGGGTGGCCGCGGCGATGACGGTGTTGAGCACCTCGAAGTCGACCACCTTGGTCTTCGGGTCGTCGATGCGCAGGATGGCGCCGTGCGCGCCGACCTTCGGGGTGGCCGTCACCGCGACGGTCACGGTCTTGTTCAGCGGGAGGTCGACAGATTTCGCCGAGCGGAAGGTGCCGTCGTTGCCCCGCCACACCAGGTTGTGCCGGATAGCGCCGGCCGGCCCGCTGGTGCGGGTGATCTTCACCTGGTACGTGCGCGACTGTCCGGCCTTCTGGCCGCCCTGCCCGGGGGCGCAACGGTTGTAGATGCCGGTGCCCCGGCCGGGCGTGGCGAGGTAGTCCGAGATCGGCGTGCAGACCGGCGCGTCGACGGTGTAGTTGCGTGGGGTGCTCGGCTTGGCCAGCAGCTTCCAGGCCCCCGGCACGTTGAGCAGGCCGTTGCCCTGGCCGTAGGCCGGCTCACCCTTGATCCAGGTGGCGGAGCTGACGATCGCGCGGCGCAGCGCGGCCGGAGTGACGCCGGTGCCGGTGGCCTTGGCGGCGGACAGCAGCAGCGCCGCCCCGCCAGCGGCCTGCGGGGATGCCATCGACGTGCCCTGCAGCATCGCGTAGCCAGGCGGAAGGGAGTAGCCGGCCTCCGCCACCGGGGAACCGGCCTGCCACACCGGCACCGTGGAGATCGCGGAGCCGGGGGCGGTGATGGTCGGCTTGAACCCGCCGTCCTCCCGTGGGCCGCGGGAAGAGAAGGGGTGCAGCTGGTTCGGCCGGCGGGTGACCGAGCCGTAGTTGGCCAGCCAGCTGTCGCGGCTGATGCTGGAGGCGACGCTGACGACGTTGTCGGCCACCGACGGGTCGCCGACGGTGTTCACTCCCGGCCCGGAGTTGCCGGCGGAGATGAACATCTGCACGCCGTAGTCGTTGATCAGCCGGTCGTACAGCCGCGCGCGGGCGTTGTTGCCGTCGTTGAGCGCCGGTAGGCCGCCGATGGACATGTTCACCACGTCCACCTTGCGGTTGACCACCAGGTCGACCATGCCGGTGGTCAGGGCCGCAGCGGTGCAGCCGCCGCCCCAGGTGCAGGCCCGGGCGGAGACCAGCTTGGCGCCGGGTGCGGCGCCGTCGAAGTTGGCGTTGCCGAGCATGTCGTTGGCGGCGGTGATGCCGGCGACGTGTGAGCCGTGTGCGTCCTCGACCAGGCCGATGTTGACGAAGTCCGCCGTCTGGCCGGGCAGGCCCGCGGGGGTCAGGTCGACGTGCTCCCGGTACTCGACCACGAAGGGCATCTGGTCGCGCACCGGGGTGGCCGGGTTGTCGACGCCGAAGTGCCCGATGTCGAAGCGCTCCTTGTAGGGGCGCATCACCGGGTTGTTGGTGAAGTCGCCGTCCTGGTCGGAGTCCACGCGGATGTCGTGGCTGGCCGGGTCGTAGAGGATGCCGAAGCTGTCGCTGGTGTCGCCGTCGCGGTTGACGTCGCCGCCGGGCTCGCTGCCTGCGGTGATGTTCTCGTTGAAGGCGTTGAACCGCCACGTGCCGGCCGGGGCGGTCCACTGCCGGCCGGCGGCGGTGAAGGTGGGCCCGGTCACCTGCGTGCGCATGGCCCGCCAGGTCAGGTCGCCTTCCAGCAGCGGGTCGGTGGCGGTGACCCAGTCGACGATCTTCCGCTCGCCGGTGGAGGTGGTCTGCAGCGCGGGGTTGTCCAGGTCGACGCCGGTGTCCATGATGCCGATCGTCACGCCCCGGCCGTCCCAGGTCGGGTGGGCCTTCTTGAACGCCGCCGCCCCGGTTTCCCCGTTCGGCATGTAGGGGTTGTCTGCTGGGGTCGACGCGCCGGGCCCGGACGGCGCGGCCTGCGCCGCGACCTGCTTGCCGGGCAGTGATTCCGGGCGCGGGTCCGGCAGTTTGATCGACTCGTTGAGGTCGATCGCGGCGATTCCCGGCAGCTTGGCGGTCTTGACCACCTTGTCGGTCGGGACCTGCGCCAGCACGTAGCCGACCTGGTCGACCCGGTGGGTGACCGTGCCGCCGAGTTTGCGGATCTCGGCGGTGACCTCGTCGGACTTGCCCTTGTCGGTGGCGATGATGACCGTGACGGCCGGCTTGTGCTGCGCCTGCGCGTCGGCGAGCAGTTCGGCGTCGTGGTTGCCGAGGGTGTCGGCGGGCGACTCCTTGGGCGCCTCGGGCGCTGGGGCCGGCGTGGCCGCTGGTTCGGCGGTCGCCGCGCTCGCGCCGGTCAGTGCGACAGCGCCGGTCGCAACTGTGGACGCGAGCAGGGCGGCGAAACTCCGCCTGCCCCACGGGGTTGGATGTCTCACGGGCGGATTCCTCCCAGAGTGAGCGCCCGGTGACGGGCGCGGCTGAAGGGGATCATCCGCCCATTGAAAGCGGTTGTCACTAAGCGAACGAGCCGTTGTGACCTGCCCGTGATCAACGTGGCCTTCGGTGTTGCAGGTGCAGCCATCAGCGCTGGGCGGACGACCCGGCCTTGTCTGGCTCAGGACCTGCTCAGGCCGCTGGCCGGGTGGCTGCGGGGCCGAGCGAGGTCCAGCCGTCCAAGCGCCGCTCCTGCGTGGCGCCGCCTGGGCCGTTGGGCAGCGTGGATATGAACATATGCGCAATGCATAATGGGTTCGGATGTCACGTGACCACAAGCGTCACGGGAGGACAGGGAATAGGGCGTCGAGGCAGGCGCCGTGACGAGCGGAGACGGCGGACGGTGACCGAGGCAATGCCCAGTGCGACCCGCAACACCCGGCAGCGCGCCGAGGTGCTGGCGCTGCTGCGCGAGGTGGAGGGCTTCCACAGCGCGCAGCAGCTGCACCAGATGCTCATCGACCGCAAGGCGCGGGTCGGCCTGACCACCGTCTACCGGACGCTGCAGATGCTGGTCGACAGCGGCGAGATCGACTCGACGCGGCTGCCGGGCGGGGAATATCTGTACCGGCGGTGCAGCCAGAGCAAGCACCACCATCACCTGGTCTGCCGCGACTGTGGCCGCACGGTCGAGGTCGCCGGCCCCGCCGTGGAGCGGTGGGCCGACCAGGTCGCCAGCCAGCACGGCTTCACCGACGTCGGTCACACCCTGGAGATCTTCGGTACCTGCGGTAAGTGCGCCGCCTGACCGGCGGCTCTCCGGATCAGCGACCCACCACCGCGGGCTGGCTAACCGCCTGCGGTCCCATCCGGAACTCCGGATCGAGCTGATCGGTGAGATCCGCCCCGGCCCGCTCGTTGGCCCACGCGGCGGCGTTGCGCCGGTGGAACTCGTGCGACCACCGGGTGAAGGCCGCCCAGTCCTGCACGGTGTCGTCCACCGCCTCAACGAGCTGGGCGAGAGCTGCCTGGTTGGCGGGCTCCAGCTCGATCAGCGGGCCGACCATGCCCCGCTCCGCCCGCCGCACGTAGCCTGACCTGCCGAACCAGGTCAACAGGTCGCCGCCGATGTGCTCGCGGAGGAACTCCAGGTCGCCGGCGTCCTCGACCTTGTTCCCGACCACCGACAGGGCCACGCCGTAGTCGCGGGCGTAGCCGGCGTACTGCCGGTAGACCCCGACGCTGCGCACGGTCGGCTCGCACACCAGCACGGTGCGGTCGAAGCGGGTGAACAGCCCTGAGGCGAACGAGTCGGCGCCCGCGGTCATGTCCACCACGACGTACTCGCCCGGACCGTCGAGCATGTGGTTGAGCAGCAGCTCGACCGCTCCCACTTTCGAGTGGTAGCAGGCCACGCCGAGATCCTCGGCGGCGAACTCGCCAGTGACCGCAAGCCGCACCCCACCGACCTCCCGTACGCAGGCGGCGAAGATCGGGTTGTCCTCCGTTACTCGCAGCAGCCGCGAACCGCGCCCAGGCGGAGTCGTCTTGACCATTCGATCCGCACTGGTGATGCGGGGATTGTCGCCGCGAAGGTAGTCCTTGATCGCCGGCAGGTGCTCACCCAGCGGCTTCACCGGCGGCGGCGCGTCCGCATCCCCGCCGAGGGCGGCAGCGAGGTGCTGATTGATATCGGCGTCGATGGCCAGCACCGGCAGACCCTGGCCGGCGAGATGCCGGGCGAACAGCGCGGCGAGCGTTGTCTTGCCGCTGCCGCCCTTGCCCACGAACGCGACCTTCACCGCTGACACCCTCCCATTCTATTGGAAACCGTTTCCATGAGCGGGAGCGTACGTGATGGGTCGGGCCTGCCGAGCGGTATCCGGGCGACTCGCCGCAACGATTCGCCATCGGGCAGTCCACCCACTTCTCGTCACTAACTCCGGCGCAACACCTCGCCGCTGAACCGCCGTATGGTGCGCAGGGTCGTCGCGCGGTCCCCGGTCACCTCGACCAGAAACAGCAGATGCCGCACACCGGGAAGTGTCGCGGCCGCGTCCACGGCCGCCCGGCACCGCTGCGGCGACCCGACCGGGTGCATGGCGACCAGACGCCGGACGTACTCGTCGATGTCGGGCGGGCCGGCCGCGGCGCCGTCGAGACGGACATACTCCCTGGTGCCGGCCAGCAACTCCGGGAGCCGCTCTCGCACCGTCCGAGCTGCATCCGCGTCGGTGTCCTCGACGTGCGCCAGATGGGCGCTGGCGTGGGGCACCTGCGTGCTGTCGTGGCCGTGCGCGGCGGCGACCTGCGTGTACCGGTCGAGCAACGACCGCTTCTCCGCCAGGTCGGCGTGCAGGCCGAGCAACAGCGGGAGGCCGTGGCGGGCGGCGAGGTCCACGGTGGCGGGCGAGGTCGCCGCGATCCACATCGGCACCCGCCGGCGGGGCCGGGGCACCACCTGCACCGGCCGGAAGGGGAACCTCCCGTTGCCGGCGATCTGCGCCGCGCCGGACAACCACCGCAGCACGATCTCCACCGCGTCGGCGAAGCCGTGCGTGTAGCGATCCAGGCCCGTGCCGAAAACCTCGAGGTCGACCCACGGTCCGCCACGGGCGACCCCCAACCGAAACCGGCCGCCGGACAACTCGTCGAGCAGCACCGCCTCCTCCGCCACGTTTACCGGGTGTCGGACCGACAGCACGCAGGCGGCGGTGCCGACGGTGATGCGGTGAGTCGCCCCGAGCAGGTGCGCGGCGAAGGTGATGGCCGACGGGCACACGCCGTAGGAGATGAAATGGTGCTCGGCGATCCAGACGCCGGCGTAGCCGGTGGCCTCCGCGGCCAGGCCGTAGCGGTGCGCGTCCGCCAAGGCCTGCGCGTGCGTGCCGCCGGTGCGGTGCCCGGCAAGCAGGAACAGGTGCCATTGGACCTGCTCACCGGGCCGCGAGGTGCCGGGCGGTTCAGCAGTCACGCAGCTCTGGTGACTGGTTGAGCAGTTGTCCCCGGGTCGAGATGAAGCTGCGGTACGTGTCGGAGTCCACGGCGCCCAGCCGGAACGCCGCCACCCGGTGGCAGTTCTGGAATGCCAGCTTCACCCCGAAGTGCCGCTCCAGGCTCGCCCGGATGGCATCGCTGGCCAGCGCGCGCAGCAGCTGCCCGCGCTCCGCCTCGGTGGGCGGTGGTACGACGTTGTCGGCGAATTCGGTGTCAGACGATTCCAGGTCGGCGACCACACGACTGACGGTGTCCCAGGCGTACGGGAGGGAGTCCCGGACGCAGGCGACGAAGGCGTCGTCGTCCACGGGGCCGGTCTCGGCGGCTTCGAGCAGGGCAGGCGGCACGGTGAGAGACATGGTCCTCCTCAGGGCCTTAACGACCATGATTGCCGTTAGCGTTACGCTCCGAGCACATCACGTCACCGGGTCCACGTCAACACTCGACACCTGTTCCCGACCCGGGTGGTTGCCGCCCAGAGGGGTCACGGCGGTTGGTCATTTCAAAGCGGCACCACCGTTGATTTTTCTTCGCCAGGGGGCCACGCGCCGGGGCCGCGGACAAGATAGATTGTCATCGGTCTATCTATACCCCGGGACGTGGGAGCACGCATGCCCAACAAAAGCAGGATCGCTGGGAGATCATTGGTGGCGGCCGTGGCTGCTGCGGCGCTCGTGACGGTGGGGTTCGCGGTGCCCGCGCCGGCGAGCGCGGCGGTCACCAGGGCGCAGCTGGCGCTGCGCTGGGCGCCGATCCACTACCAGGACGTCGACGTCACGGGTAGCCACGCCCTCGGTGGCAGGTCCGACTACATCACGAAGATCGACTTCGACGGCGATCTCAACGGGCGCAACAACTGGGACCGCGCCGGCCAGGCGGGCGTCTCGTTCGCCGCGCATGCCTACTACTCCGTGCTGGAAACGAGCACGCACTGGTACATCACGTACCTGTTCTTCCACCCTCGGGACTGGACGGACAACTTCTTCGACACCGAACACGAAAACGACGGCGAGGGCGTGCTGCTCGCGATCCAGCGGGACGGATCCACATACGGGATGCTGCGCTCCGCGGTCACCGTGGCGCACACGAACTTCTTCTCGTACACCCCGGCCGGGAGCACCTGGACGAGCGGCCGGGAAAGCGTCGACGGCACCCTGCAACTCCAGGCGTCGCCGCACGACGCGTTCCTGCACCCGGTGACCGCGCAGGAGGCGAAGGGGCACGGCCTGAAGGCGTACCCGCAGTACAACATCGTCGGCGACGGCATCGTGTACTACCCGTCGACCGTGGCGGAGACGCCGAGCAGCGGCGACGACCGCGACGTGCAATACAAGCTTATCGACATCTTCGCCAGTGACGGCGTGTGGGCGCAGCGGGCCAACACCAGCTTGTTCGCGAACCTCGGTACCTTCGCCGGTGACGACTCCGGCGACTGTGGTGTGGACACGCTCGACTGCTCGATCAACTCGGCCAACGCGCCGTGGGGCTGGGACGACCGCGACGACCTGCCCGCCCGGGGCCAGATCGCCACCGACCCCGCGAAGCTGTCCGTCGAGTACTTCAGAATCCCGGGCAGCCTGTCTCGGACGTACACCTACAACCCGTACGCCAGCGCGGCGGCGGCCCTGGCGGCCGCGGCGAAGACAGCGCCACCCGTCGTAGACTGACACGTCGTGGACCGGCTGTGCCCGGCCCAGCGGCCGGGCACAGCACCGACAAAATGAGCCGGTCGGCACTCATCACCTCGCCCAGAAGGCCCGCGGTGAGTTGTTGGGCGAGCCACAGGCCGCGGCGGCCGGGTCGGGTGGGCTCGGGTAGGGCGGGCACCTCACCGCTCATGCCGGGACCGTGGTCGCTGACCTGGCAGCTGATCTGGCCGTCGTGTCGGCGCAGCGCACGAAGACCCGGGCACCGTTGCCGCACATCTCCGCGAACGAGCGGGCAGCATGGGCTGTAGCATTGAGGGGCGCCAGTGGATGAACGTTATCCACCTCCACTGGTGAAACATCACGGGTCGTGCCACCTTCGGCGGCCGGGGAGCCCCCTCCGCTCTCCCTCCTCCTGCTGCCTACGGCCTGTAGAAGGGCGTTGCGGGGCGGACCCCGCATCAGCGAAGCCCGCCCCGATCACACCCAACACCCGGCTAACCCTGCCGAAGCTCACCCGCGGTTTCCTGTGCCTGCCCCTGTACCTGTTGGGCAGCGGACTGGGCCTGGCCCCGCACGGCGGACGCGCCGTGTACAGCGGCGGACCCGACCGACTGGGCTGCGTGCTTCGCGGGCTCGCGCAGGTTGTCCCGCATCTGGTGGCCGACCTGGCTGGCCTGCGCGCGCAGCTCGTCCGAGTGCTGGCGGGCCATGCCCTTGGCCTGCCCGGCCCACTGCCGCTCGGAGCGGCTCGGCGGGATCAGCGCGGAGACCAGCAGCCCGGCGCCGAAGGCGATCAGACCCACCGCCAGCGGATTGCCCTGAGCCTGTTGCCGGGACTGCTGCCCGAGTTCGCGGGCCTGGTTGCGCATCGACCCGGCGGCGGCCGACATCTGCTGGCCGGGGCGGTGCCCGTCCGTCGGTGTGCCCATCACCTTTCCCTTGACCCGGGTGAGCGCGCCGCGCGCTTGGCCGACGCGGTCGCCGGCGATCCGCCGTGGGTCGACCCTATAGGTCAGTGCGTCGACGTCAATGACCAACTCGCTGCGGGTTTGCTCGATCTGCTGTCGGATCCGGTCCGGATCATTCGACATGGTCATGCTCCCTTCCGGCTCGTTCACCGGCCGCGCAGGGCGTCCGGCATCTGCCGTGCGGTCTGTTGCGTGCGGGGCAGCACCGCGCGCAGCTGCCGCAGCTTCGTCCGCCCGATGGCGAGGAGGACGGCAGCGATGACGGCCCACACCCCCGCCACGATGAGCGCGGCCCAGCTCTGGTCCATCACGTTGGACAGGCCCCACCAGGCCGCGTACGAGACGAACAGCACGGTCAGGAAACCGGCCAGGGCGGCACCACCGAACATGCCGCCGGCCTTGCCTGCCTGGCTCGCCTCCTCGCGCAGTTCCGCCTTGGCCAGTTCGACCTCCTGGCGGAACAGCGTCGACACGTCACGGGTCACGTCACCCAGCAGCTCGCCGACCGACTGGGTGCGCTCCTTCTCCGGGGCGCTCACGGTGCCATCCCACCGGGGATGTCCGGCTCGTCCCGCCGGCCTGCCGGCGGCCCGCTCTGCGCCCGCGTCGCCCCCGCGTAGGCGTCCTCGCCGTACGGCGCCTCGACTGCCCGCTCCTGCGGCTGGCCCGACTGCGAGGTCTGCCCCCTCTGTTCGCTCGAACGCTTCCCGTTCCCGGAGGTCAGGTTTCGGGTGAGCCGGCCGACCAGCACTCCGGCCACCGCCGCGCCGGCGAGGAACATGCCCGGGTGCTGGCGGGCGTACCCGCGCACGTCATCCAGCACCTCGCCGGGTTCACGCTCGTCCAGCCATCCAGCGGCCCGGTCCGCGACCGTCGCCGCCCGGCGGACAGCCTGGCCGGCCATCCCGCTGTCCCCGCCGCGGTCGACCATCGAGCCGAGCTCGCGGCCGAGACCGCGCAACCCCTCCGCGGCCCGATGCTGCTGCGTTCGGGCCTGGTCGTGCAGCTGCGAGGTGGCCTCCCCAGTCAGGTGCCGCGCCTCCTGCCGCGCCTGCGCGGCCACCTGCCGGCCCTGCTCGGCGGCAGCGTGACCGACCTGGCCACCCGCCTGCGCCGTCTGCTGGCCCACCTCGGACGCCGCCCGGCGGGCCTGCTCAGTGGTGCCGCCCGGCGGTCTGCTCTGGTTGATCGCCGTCATCGCGTGCTCCTCTCCTCGGCTCCGCGCCAGGTGCAGCCCGGAACACCAGCCGCCTACCCCTACCGCCTCACCACCATTCCCAGCCGGGCCACAACAACAGAGCCAGCGCTACATAAACCCAGCCACGAGACGACACGCAGCACATTCATGTGGCCCCTGGCTTTGCTTGCCCGGCTCGCATATGGCCAGGAATATCTCTGGCAGTAGGGGGAAGGCGTTTCTCTAGCGTCTGGCGGAGGCATCACCTCATTGTGGCTGCGCGACGAACTGCCTGAGGGCTGCCGTCGCGCGAAGCAGCGGAAGCCGTGGTGGCGTGTCGCCACAGCGTCACCGCACGCCCTCCCAGCTGAGGCGCGAGCACGGCCAGCAGCGCCACGCCAGCGGCGAGCGAAGCAACGCCGCCGTGCGTTTGGGCTCGCGGACGGCGGTTCCAATCCGTCGACGATGCACGGTAGCCCGAGAATGTATGTCGACCAGCGCACGTCGGTGTTGTGGCGGGTCAGCGACGCAATCACGACGGCGGCGACGAGCGCCGCGGCGCCGATGTCGACGATCGCCAGGACGATGCGGTGTCGTGGACGGCGACGACGAGGACAAGTCAGCGACAGGCTATAGGGCTAGCGTAGGTGCCGCGGATAGGAAGCAGCTTCCGTACTCCGACTTGCGCCCTATCCGATCGTGGTACGGTGTGTCCCGTTGCAGTTGTTTTCCGAATATTTGCCGGCGCATGGTGGGTGTCGGATCCCTCCGCGCTTGGTGTTCTCCGGTCATCTCCGGATGTGGGCGATCAACACCGCGACGTCGGGGCCTACACGGTGTGGGTCCCAATCCAGCCTTCCAAGGAGAAGACATGGCTGTCGGTACTGTGAAGTGGTTCAACGCGGACAAGGGTTTCGGGTTCATTACCCCCGACGGGGGCGGCGCGGACCTGTTCGCCCACTTCTCGGCGATCGCCTCGAACGGCTTCCGCAGCCTCGATGAGAACCAGCGGGTCGAGTTCGACATCACGCAGGGCGCCAAGGGCCCGCAGGCCGCGAACATCCGCGCCATCTGAGGCACCGCCGGCCGCGCGCCCCGGTGGTGGGCACGCGGCCGGCGTCGGCGTAGGACCCGCGCGAGGAGGTACCCATGTCCACAGCGTCGCCGCGAGCCGGCACCGGAAGCCCGTACGCGCATCTGCTGCGCCAGATCCGTGACGCCGGACTGCTGGAGCGCCGTACCGGGTACTACGTCTGGAAGATCGTCATCACCGGTCTGCTGTTCGCGGCCGGCTGGACGGCCTTTGGGTTCATCGGGGACTCGTGGTGGGTATTGATCGTCGCGGGCTTCCTCGCGTTCGTCTTCACTCAACTCGGGTTCCTCGGCCACGACGCCGGACACCAGCAGATCTTCGCGTCCCGGCGGGCGAACTACGTGCTCGGGCTGCTGCACGGCAACCTGGCCATCGGGCTGAGCTACGGCTGGTGGGTGGACAAACACAACCGGCACCACGCCCACCCGAACACCGACGACGCCGATCCGGACCTCAGGATCGCCGCGCTCGCGTTCACCTCCCGCCAAGCCGGCAACCGGGGGCGCATTGCCGCGTTTGCGTACCGCTACCAAGCATTCTTCTTCTTCCCGCTGCTTCTGCTGGAGGGCCTCAGCCTGCACGTGAACAGCGTGCGCGCCCTGCTGCGCCGCGGCGGACGCCCCCGCGCGTGGGAGTCGGTCCTGCTCGCCAGCCACGTCATCGGTTACCTCGGCGCGGTATTCCTGATACTTTCGCCGGTCCGTGCGGTCGTGTTCATCCTCGTCCAGCAGGGCCTGTTCGGGCTGTACCTCGGGTGCAGCTTCGCGCCGAACCACAAGGGCATGCTGATCCTCGCCGCCGGTGACCGCACCGACTTCCTGCGCCGCCAGGTGCTCACTTCGCGGAACGTGCGCAGCCACTGGCTGACCGACTTCGTGCTCGGCGGCCTGAACTACCAGATCGAGCACCACCTGTTCCCCAGCATGCCCCGGTCGAACCTGCGCCGCGCGCAGACGATCGTCGAGTCGTTCTGCCGCCGGCACGGCCTCACGTACTGTCAGACCGGCCTGTTCGAGTCGTACGCCCAAGTGCTGCGCCACCTGCACCGGGTCGGGCGTACTCCCTGCCCGGCGGGCGCCTGAAACCGGTCGCCCTGACAGGAGACCGTCCATGAACGGAGCATGAGCCTACGCCGACCGGTGTGCTGCTCGAGCCGTTCGCCGCGTTCCGCTCCGACGGGTTCGACGGACTGCGCCTGACGCATCTTCCGTTCGTACCGGAGATCCGCCTGCACCTGGCCGATGACGCGATCGTGTTGCGGGCCAGGTTGGAGGCGCAGGCCGGGCCGGGGCTCACGCCGTTCTGGGCGAACGCCTGGGCCGGTGGCCAGGCCCTCGCCCGGTGCGTCCTGGACCATCCGCAGGTGGTGGCCGGCCGGCGGGTGATCGACGTGGCGTCCGGCTCCGGTCTGGTCGCCATCGCCGCAGCCAAGGCCGGCGCCGCCGAGGTGACCGCCAACGACATCGACCCGTACGCGCTGGCGGCCGTCGCGATGAACGCCACGGCCAACGCGGTCAGCGTGGCGGTGAACGAGGGCGATCTGCTCGACGGCGACGGCGGCGCCGCCGACGTGATCCTCGCCGGCGACGCCTTCTACGACCCCGAACTGGCCGCGCGGATGCTGGGGTTCCTACGCCGCGCCGCCGACCGCGGCGCGTGCGTCCTCGTCGGTGATCCCGGCCGCAGGCACCTGCCCGAGGATTGGCTGAAGGTACTGACCAGCTACCGGGTACGCGGCCTGGGTGCCGCCGAGGACGCCGAACTCACCGAGGTCTCGGTGCTCGGCCTCGTCGGGTAGGGGTCAGCGCCTACCGCGGCGAGCGCCGGGCCGGGCCCGGGCGGAGAAGGCCGCCGCACCGGATCGCGCCGGTGCGGACCGTGTCGATGCGGCCGATGCTGGCTTGCCGCCGCGCCGGCCCCGGCCGCCGTGGGTGGGCTGCGCCTCGTGCCGAGAGCCGGCGGACTGCGGTACCGGCTGGGGGACCAGCGTCCGCTCCCCTGGGGCGAGCTGGCCCAGCAGCGCGTCACCCGGGCGCAGCCGGGTGGTGGTGGCCGCGATGCCCGCCTTGCGGGTCAGTTCCCGCACCTCGGGCACCTGCCCGTCGGTCATCAGCGTGACGACGGTCCCGGCCGCGCCCGCCCGGGCGGTACGGCCCGAGCGGTGCAGGTAGGCCTTGTGCTCAACCGGCGGGTCGGCGTGCACAACCAGCGCCACTTCGTCGATGTGGATGCCCCGGGCGGCGATGTCAGTGGCGACCAGCGTGTGCACCTCACCATCGGAGAACGCCCGCAGGTTCCTGGTGCGCGCGCCCTGGGCGAGGTTGCCATGCAGTTCGACAGCGGTCACACCGGCCGCGACCAGCCGGCGGGTGAGCCTCTTCGCGCCCTGCTTGGTACGCGTGAACACCACGGCCCGGCCCGGCGCGGCGGTCAGCTCGAGCAGCACGGCGAACCGGTCGTCGGCGTGGACGTGCAGGACGTGGTGCGTCATCGCGGCGACCGGCGACAGCGTCGAGTCAACGCTGTGCACGACCGGATCGGTGAGGAACCGCCGCACGAGGACGTCGACGCCGGCGTCCAGGGTGGCGGAGAACAGCAGCCGCTGCCCGTCGCGCGGAGTATGCTCCAGCAGCTTGCGTACGGTGGGCAGGAAGCCGAGGTCGGCCATGTGATCGGCCTCGTCGAGCACAGTGACCTCGACGGCGTCCAGGTGCGCGTTGCCGGCCTCGATGTGATCGGCGAGCCGGCCCGGGCAGGCCACCAGGACGTCGACCCCGGCGCGCAGCCCGGCGATCTGAGGTCGGGCGGCGACGCCACCGAAGATGGCCATCGTGCGCAGCGACAGTGCCTGCGCCAGCGGCGCCATCACGCTGTCGATCTGGGTGGCCAGTTCACGGGTGGGCGCGAGGATCAGCGCCCGGGGGCGCCCGGCCCGCCGGGGCGCGGAGGTGGCGGCCAAACGGGTCAGCACCGCCAGTACGAAGGCATAAGTCTTACCCGAACCGGTGCGGCCCCGGCCGAGCACGTCCCGCCCGGCGAGCGCGTCGGGCAGGGTCGCGGCCTGGATCGGGAACGGCCGTTCCACCCCGGCCGCGGCCAGCACGCGGTTGAGCGCGTCGGGCACGCCGAGGTCGGCGAAGGTCAGGCAGGTGGACGAGATGGTCTGGCGCGGGCGGCGTGCCGCCATGAAGGCTCCGAACGTCGAAGGGACGTCCCCGCCCGGCGCTGACCGTTTCGGTCGCGGCGCGTGGCGTGGGGCATCGAACCCGGCCTGCCATGAGGGCCGGCCGCGCTGTCAGTCTACTCGAACCCGCACCGGGTGCCGCCGGCTGTTGACAGGTCGTGAGCGGAGGATCGCCGCCGGCCGGTCAGGGTGCCATGAGCTGCCATCGGCTCTGTCCGTCCATCCATGCTCCGGCGAGGATCTCCGCCGACTTCTGGCCCGGGCATTGGTGGATCTTCGACCGGCCGGCGCCGCCGCCGGCTCGGGCCTCGACCTCCCACGACTCGCCGTCGGTGCGGATGTACACGTCGCGGCGCCCTCGCACAGTGCGGTCGCCGTTCCACCAGTGACGCTCGGTTCTCACCCTCCGACCGTATAGCACCGGGTCGGAGTGTGGAACGTTGACGATCTTGATGCGTTTGGCGGGCGTGTAGTTGCCGTGGGCTGGTGTCATCGCGGAGGCTCGCATGGGACTTGCCGGGGCCGAACTGTGGTGACGGCCGGACATCTGCCAACTACGCTCGGGCAGGTCCTGGGCGATGGTGTAGGCAGCGGTGTGTGACCACAACGTCTGGCTCGCTCTGGGCTTCGCGAATGTTTCCGGGCGGTGCCACCGAGCAGGGCTTGTCTGTGGTCTACGACTACAAGGTTCCGGGGAAGCACCGGGCCGTATATGAGCGACGTAGTTGAGCCAGCTGCCTGGCGTGGTCGAACCCGGCGGCGGTGCCGCAGCAGCAGCCCCGACACACCGTGACTGTGCAACCGGCCGATCCGATGTCGCGGGCGCCGCGACTCACGACGCCCCTTCGGCTTGGGCACGCCGCCAGGCGGAGGACGCGAGCAGGCGTAGGCCGTTGAGGCCGACGATGACGGTGGAGCCCTCGTGCCCGGCTACACCCAGGGGGAGGGGGAGGTGGCCGAACAGGTCCCAGCAGACCAGCACGGTGATGAAGGTGGCGGCGATGATCAGGTTCGCCTTGACGAGGCGGCGGGCGCGTCGGGACAGGGCGATGGCCGCAGGCAGGGTGGGCAGGTCGTCGCGGACGAGGACGGCGTCGGCGCTGTGCAGGGCGAGGTCGGAGCCGCCGCGGCCCATGGCGACGCCGAGGTTCGCGGCGGCGAGTGCGGGGGCGTCGTTGACGCCGTCGCCGACCAGCAGCACCCGACGGCCGTCGGCCTGTACGGCGCGTACCCGGTCGACCTTGTCCTGCGGCAGCAGCCCGGCGTGCACGTCGGTGATGCCGGCCTCCGCGGCGAGGTGCCCGGCGGCGCCGGGGTTGTCGCCGGTGAGCAGCATCGGCCTGGCTCCGGTGAGGCGGGTCAGGGCGGTGACGGTGGCGGGGGCGTCGGCGCGGATGCGGTCGGCGAGGGCGAGCACCCCGGCGGGCGTCCCGTCGACGAGCACTACCACGGCGGTCCGTCCGGCGGCCTGTGCGTCAGCGGCCACGGTCCGGGCCTGGGTGAGGGCCGTGTCATCGGCGGTGGGCGTGAGTTCGTCGAGCAGCGCGGGTGCGCCCACGGCCACGCGGCGGCCGTCGACCACGGTTCGCACGCCCCGTCCGGGTACGGAGGTGAAGTCATTCGCTGCCGGAATCGGCAGCCCGCGGTCCTGGGCGGCCGCGAGGACCGCGGCGCCGATTGGGTGTTCGCTGGCGTGTTCGGCCCCGGCGGCCAGCCGCAGGACCTCGTCGGTGTGCGCGTCGCCGATGGGATGGATGTCGACGACGCGGGGGTGGCCTTCGGTGAGGGTGCCGGTCTTGTCGAACGCCACCAGGTCGGTGTCGGCGAGTTGCTCCATGACCACGGCGGACTTGACCAGCACCCCGTGACGACCGGCGAGAGCGATCGCGGACAGCAGCGGCGGCATCGTCGCGAGGACCACCGCGCACGGCGAGGCCACGATCATGAACGTCATCGCCCGCAACAACGTCGACTGCAGGTCGGCGCCGAAGGCCAGGGGAATGGCGAACAGTGCCAGGGTGGCCGCCACCACCGCGATCGAGTACCGCTGCTCGACCTTTTCGATGAACAGCTGCGTTTTGGCCTTGGTTGCCGAGGCCTGCTCCACGAGGGCGACGATGCGGGCGATCACCGACTCGCCGGCTTCGCGGTGCACCCGCGCGACCAGCGTGCCGGTGCCGTTTAGCGTGCCGGCGAACACCTCGTCACCGGCCGACTTGGCCACTGGCAGCGGCTCGCCGGTGATGGTGGCCTGATCCACCTCGCTGGCGCCCTCGACGACGACCGCGTCGGCGCCGATCCGCTCACCCGGGCGCACCCGCACCAGGTCACCGACCCGCAGATCGACGGTGTTCACCACCGTCTCGCCGCTGTCGGCGTTCAGGCGGGTCGCCTGCTCCGGAGCCACGTCCAGCAGTGCCCGCACGGAGTCGGCGGTGCGGGCGGTGGCGAAGGCCTCCAACGCGCCGGAGGTCGCGAAGATGACGATCAGCAGTGCCCCGTCGAACACCTGCCCGATGCCCGCCGCGCCGAGCGCGGCCACGATCATCAGCAGGTCCACATCCAGGGTCCGCTCGCGCAGCGCCCGTAGCCCGGCCAGGGCCGGCTCCCAGCCGCCGGCGGCGTAGCAGGCCAGATACAGCGCCCACCACACCGGCGCCGGCGCGCCCAGCAGTTGCGCCATCCCGCCGGCGGCGAACAGCCCGGTGGCCACAGCCGCCCAGCGCACCTCGCTCAGTGCCCATGCCCGGGCAACCAACCGCCGGGGTGCCGGCATCGGCGCGGTGGCGGCCGGGCGGGGTGAAGTCGTCGTCGTGGTCACGACAAGCGACACTACCTGCATAGCCATGCAGGTAGCTGGTCAGGTAGGTAGCTGAGTGCGCAGCCTCCGCTACCATGAGCGGGTGCATACCTCGCTGCCGGACTTCCAGATGCCCAACGACGAGCAGGTCCACCTCGCCGCCGAAGGCTTCCGGCTGCTCGCCGACCCCACCCGCATCAAAATCCTTTGGGCCCTGCTGCAGGGCGAGTCATCCGTCGCCTGCCTCGCCGAGATCGTCGGCGCCGCCCCCACCGCCGTCAGCCAACACCTCGCCAAGCTCCGCCTCGCCGGCCTCGTCCGCGGGCGACGCGAGGGCACCTTCGTGCACTACTCCGCCGCCGACACCCACGTCCGGGCCCTGCTCGCCGAGGCCCTGTTCCACGCCGACCACACCGACCGCGACCTGCCCGACCACAGCGGCCCGCACAGCCACGCCATCACCCCGTAACGGGGGCTTGGGCCTGGAGATCCTCGGGACACCCGTTCCCGGTCGCACGCCTCGTCCAAGTCCGGGCGAACCGGTCCGTCGCCGGGGTGCTGCCGCACCTAATCGCCGAGATCGCGCGGCGAGCCGGACGGCCTCTCTGAGATCGTCGGCCCGGTCGCGGGTTCATGAAGCTCTTCGGCCTGCGGGTCGACCCGTGCGGCATCGAGGAACAGCTTCGGCGCGGACCGCGAGGTGGTGGTGGCCCCGACCGGCGGCCACCACCCCGAGCGGGTGCGGCGGCCGGCCGCCGACGCGGCCGGGCTGCCGACCCGCGTGGTCCGCGCCCACTTGCCGGCCGACCTGCCCCGGCTGGCCAACGGCAAAGCCCGACCTGGTGGCGGCACGCGCCGTCGCCGCGCCGCCACCGACCCGCCGGCACCGGCACTGACCAGCTCTGCCGGATCTACGCCGAACTGCTCGACCAGCCGGAGGGCGCAGTTCTGGTTCATCGAGACGCTGGTCCACCTCGTTCTGGTGGCCACCGCGCTGATCGCAGTGCCAGGCGTCGACGGTGGTCAGGCAGTTTGCCGGTTTCCCCCAGACGTGGTTCGGCATCTGCAGGGTGATTGGCATCCGCGCCGCGCGGGCTGCTCTTCGCTGTTCGTGTGAGTCCGCTCGGTTTGGCACGTACGGCTGTCGCGGCATGGCAGTGTGACCGGTTGACGGGCCGGCAAAGAGGCAGAGTGGGCTGGCGACAATGGCAGGCACGCCGCGAGGAGCAGTCATGGCCGCTGTTGAACCCCTCCCCGTTCCTTCCGTCTCATCGGCGGTGAAGCGGGACCGGGACGAGGTGTTCATTGAGTACACCAAGTCGATCTGCCCGGTGTGCAAGATCGTCGTCGATGGCCAGGTCAACCTCCGCGACGACAAGGTGTACCTGCGTAAGCGCTGCCCGGAGCACGGCCCGTTCGAGGCGTTGGTGTACGGCGACGCACAGATGTATCTCGACAGCGCCCGGTTCAACAAGCCCGGCACGATCCCGCTGACCTTCCAGACCGAGGTCCGCGACGGCTGCCCCTCGGACTGCGGCCTGTGTCCGGAGCACAAGCAGCACGCCTGCCTGGGCATCATCGAGGTCAACACCGGCTGCAACCTGGACTGCCCGATCTGCTTCGCCGACTCCGGCCACCAGCCCGACGGCTACTCGATCAATCTGCAGCAGTGCGAGCGGATGCTCGACGTCTTCGTGGAAAGCGAAGGCGAGGCCGAGGTGGTGATGTTCTCCGGCGGCGAGCCCACGATCCACAAGCAGATCCTCGACTTCATCGACGCCGCCCAGGCCCGCCCGATCAAGGCGGTCAACCTCAACACCAACGGCATCCGCCTCGCCTCCGACCGGAGATTTCTGGCCGCGCTGGGGGAACGCAACCGGCCCGGCCGGCCGGTCAACATCTATCTGCAGTTCGACGGGTTCGACGAGCGCACCCACCGAGAGATCCGCGGCCGGGACCTACGCGCCATCAAGCAGCAGGCCCTGGACAACTGTGCCGACGTCGGGCTCACCGTCACCCTCGTCGCTGCGGTCGAACGCGGCCTCAACGAACACGAACTCGGCGCCATCATCAGGTACGGCCTGGCCCACCCGGCGGTGCGCAGCGTCTCGTTCCAGCCGGTCACCCACTCCGGCCGGCACGTCACCTTCGACCCGCTGACCCGGCTGACCAACTCCGACATCATCCACCTCATCGCGCAGCAGTTGCCCGACTGGTTCCAGGCCAAGGACTTCTTCCCGGTGCCGTGCTGCTTCCCGACCTGCCGCTCCATCACCTACCTGCTCACCGAAGGCGCCCCCGGTACGCCGGACTTCGCCGTGGTACCGATCCCGAGGCTGCTCAACGTCGAGGACTACCTCGACTACGTATCCAACCGGGTCGTGCCGGACTACGGCATACGGGAGGCGCTGGCAAAGCTGTGGTCGGCGTCGGCGTTCATGGGCACCGACACCACGCGCGACCGCCTTGCTCAGACCGCCGCGGCTTTGGACTGCGCCGACGCTTGCGGCATCAACCTGCCCGAGGCGGTCGCGAACCTCACCGACCGCGCCTTCATGATCGTCATTCAGGATTTCCAGGATCCGTACACCCTCAACGTCAAGCAGTTGATGAAGTGCTGCGTCGAGGAGATCACCCCGGACGGCAGGTTGATACCCTTCTGCGCCTACAACTCCGTCGGCTACCGCGAACAGGTCCGCGAACAGATGTCCGGCGTAACGGTGGCCGACGTCGTGCCCAACGCCCGGCCGCTGCAGCCGATCCTCATCGACTCGCCATACGGTTCGAAGATCGCCGGGAGCGGAGCGGGGCGCCGCGCGGACGGCGAACACCGCATCGCGCCGGACCGCACCAACGTGGGCCGAGGGATCCGATGAGCGTCCCGATCCAGCCGCCCGCGGCCGCTGAGGCCAAGGCCTGCTGCGCCGCCACCTACGGCTCCGACGTGGTGGCCCTGCTACTCGGCGACTCCTACCACCCTGGTGGCCTCGCCCTCACCCGCCGGCTAGCCGACCGGCTGGACCTGCGTACCGGGGAGATCGTTCTCGATGTGGCCAGTGGCCGGGGGACCACCGCTCTGACGCTCGCTACCGAATACCAGGTCGACGTCACGGGCGTAGACCTGTCCGACGCCAACGTCGCCCTCGCCACCGACAAGGCGCAGGCCGCTGGCCTCGTCGACCGCATCCGGTTCGAGACCGGCGACGCCGAACGGCTACCCGTCGACGCGCAGTCGGTCGACGCGGTGGTGTGCGAGTGCGCCTTCTGCACCTTTCCCGACAAGCCCACCGCCGCCGCCGAGCTTGCCCGGGTGCTGCGCCCCGGTGGCCGGCTCGGCATCACCGACGTCACCGTCGCTTCCGAGCGACTCCCGTCTGAGTTGGTCGGGCTGGGGGCGTGGATCGCCTGTATCGCCGACGCCCGCCCCCTCGACGGGTACGCCGCCCTGCTGAGCGACGCAGGGCTGACAGTCACCCACACCGAACGCCGCGACGACGCGATGGCGGCCATGATCGATCAAATCGAGGCCCGCCTCACCCTCGTGCGGATGACCGCACGAGCACAGGCCGAGGCCCTCGGCGTGGACTTCCACCGCTCCCCGGCGGTGCTGGCCGCCGCCCGCGCCGCCGTCGCCGATCGCGTCCTCGGCTACGCCCTGCTGACAGCCGTGAAAGCGCAATGACAGCGAAACGGTGACTCCCGGCACCGGAAAGTAGATCGGAGGCGATCATGGGGGTACGGCTCGGCTGGACCATCGCGGCCATGACCGCGGCGGCGGCCACGGCCGGGTACCGTGCGCTGGTCTCCGGCCGGCTCACCATCGAACTGGGCATCGGCTGGCGGACACGCGCCCTCGGCCCGCAGGTACTCGACATCGCCGCGCCCCGTGAGCTCGTCTTCGACGTGATCGCCCAGCCCTACCTCGGCCGGGCCACGAGAGCCCAGCAGGAGAAGATCCAGGTGCTGGAACGCGGTGAGGGGATGGTCCTGGCCGCCCACCACACGCCGGTCGGCCGTGGCCAGGTCACCCAGACGGTCGAGACGGTTACCTTCACCCGCCCCGACACCGTCGACTTCCGCCTCGTGCGCGGCCCCGTGCCGCACGTTCGGGAACGCTTCTGCCTCACCGACGACGGCGGCCACACCCAACTGACGTACACCGGCGAGATGGGCACCGACGGCTGGGCGCTGGGCGCCAGGTGGGCAGAGGTTGTCGCGCGGCGATGGGAGGCAACGGTCGCCGCCTCGCTCGCCACGGTTAAGTCCGAGGCCGAACGCCGACACGAACTCGGGCTCAAGAGGTCCCCCGGGGACCGCTCCGGCAAAGCCACCCAAGCCCCCCGCCGCCAGTGAGACTGCATACCTGCGTGATGCCTCACCACCAGCGTGCACGCCACGGTGGGCGGTGCGACGGGCAACCGTGCACCACGGCCTCGGATCGAACCAGCTGACACCGCCGCGACACCGAAATGCGTCGTAATCGTGGGGCCCGGACATGCGCAGGCACGGGCCCGGGGCCGCGTTCAGCTGACCAGCCGGCGTTCCCAGGCCCAGGCGGCGATCTCCACCCGGTTCCGGGCGTCCAGTTTCGCCTGCACGCTGGCCAGGTGCGTCTTCACCGTGCCGACGGTGATGTACAGCTGGGCGGCGATCTCCGCGTTCGTGGCGCCCCGGGAGAGCAGTTGAGCCGCCCCTGCGGGCACTGCGACACTGCCACGGCGGCACCTCCGAGGTGCTCCCGGAAGACGGGCCGTACCCACTGCACAGCACGGTGCGGCACGCCAAGTGGAGATCCGGCATGGTCCTGGGGTACGAAAAGGACCGTATAACCGTGCTGTTCGACGACGTCGGCTACAAGACCCTGTCAGTCTCCGTCGTCCAAGCGCAAGGCCTGCTGGCACTCGACGCGGATCGCCGCTGACCGGTTAACCTCTTCGCCCGCCGCGCCGATGCCGCAGCCCATCAGTCTGGTGCGTCCTGTATCGGGGTGGACGCATGCGCGGGTCGAAATCGACTCCTCGGGTTTGCTCGCCACGCCCGGCCTCACACCGATTCCCATGATCGTTATCTCGCTGGAACTGGCGTACCACGTCCCGCTTACACGGCCGTCTACGGGCGGCCGGGCTTGACGGTCAGGGTGTTGAGTACGCCGGTGACATCGAGGATCCGGTGGACCTGGGGGCTGGCGTTGACCAGCGAAAGGTGTCGTCCAGTTGTCGCTGCCGCGTTTCGCGCGGTGATCAATGCGCCGATGACGCTTGAGTCGATGAACGTCACCGCGGCCGCGTCAACCTCAACGACATCAGCCTTATTGACTGCCGCCTGTAGGAGGTCCTGCAGGCGCGGGGCACCGTTCATGTCGATTTCGCCGGACAGCACAACCGTTCTCCGGTCGCCTTCGGCGTGGATCTGGTGCTGCCAGGTCAGCTCCGGATTCATTCCTGCTCACCCTCCATCGCGGACGCGTCAACCCTACCGTCCGCACCGGCGGCAGCGGACTGCTGCGCCGCGGCGGCGGCCGTCTGACGGGTCAGGCAGACGCTCACTGTGGCGGTGACGCCGTCGGGCCTGCGGGTCAGCATCAGCGCGCTGGTCAACTGATGGGCAAGCCAGAGCCCCCGGCCGCCCGGCACGTGCACCGGCGGCAGGTCCACGGGCAGCGCGTCGTTGCCCGCGCCGTGATCGGTGACCTCACACACCAGCACGTCGTCCACCTGCCGAAGGTCCAGGTGCCCTGACCCGCCGCCATGGCGCACCGCGTTGGTCACCAGTTCATGAACGGCCAGCACGAAGTCATCACCGTCGTCGCCGGACAGGCCGGCGGCCGTGACCCGCGCGGCGAGGAGGTGCCGCAGCGGGGTTACTGCCTCAGCGGTGAAGTGCTGCGACAGCAGCACGACCGGCCGGGCTGCGATGCGCCCGCTCACGTGAGCATCCGCATCCTCGCCGAGCTGCCCGTCGTTCATGAATGGCACGCTACCCATCCCCGACAGTTCTGCCACCGTTGCCGGAGGCAAGTATCTGCAGGTTACAAGCCATGGGTTCCCAAACATGAGGCGGACTCGGGTTAGCGGGCGGAACCGGCCGCGGTGGATGGGAGAGCTCGACGTGCCCGCCCGATGGCCGCACCTGACGTCGGTGCCCAGGTCCCCACCACAGTGATTAACCAGCCCGCGCTGACGGCCGCGCCGGTGATGATCGGGGCAGGGGCGGCCAGTAGGCCGTGCCAGGTATCGAACGGCGTGGTGAGCAGTAGCGGGCGGGGCTTGTCGTGTTCACCGAGGCCGCTGAACAGTCGCATGACCGCCCCGAGACCGACGGGCGCTGCGACGCCGTCATGGGGTTGCAGGTGGTCAACGACAGCAGGATCGCCAGGGCGGGTTAAGCCGAGCACCAGTGAGCCCGCCGGCTCATCTGCGGGATGCGGCTAGTGCGGTGTCCACTTACGCACCAAGTTGGCCGCTGCTGGAAATTGTCGTACCCGTCGGGTTGGGTGTGGCTCGTGCCTCGTCGTCGGGATCCCGCCGCGCCCAGGGCGGTGTACCGGACCGCGCGTGTTGCGGTGCGGGTGACTCCTGGGCAGCGGCGGCGGTGCTTCGGCCTGCTGCGCTCGGCCGGTGACGTATGGGCGTGCGTTCTTGAGATCAACGCGTGGCGACGCCGCCGCCACGACGCGCCGCTGGCCGGTTATCAGGCGTTGTGTCGGGAGCTGTCCGGGTCGGGGCCGGGCACGTTCGGTGAGCTGGATTCGGTGGGTGCCCGGTCGGTGTTGCGCCGGTTCTCCGATGCGTGGTTCGCGGCGGCGAAAGCCCGCAAGGACGGTGACCTGTCGGTGCGGTTTCCGCGTCGTCGGCGGGCGTTGATGCCGGTGCGTTGGCATCACGGCACGTTCACTCTGGATGGGTTGCGGGTGCGGATCCCGACCGCGCAAGGCGCGTCGCCGTTGTGGGTACGGTTGGCGCGGGAGGTGCCGTATCCGGTCGAGCAGGTCCGGTCGGTCACCCTGCTGTGTGAGGGCGGTCGGCTGTTCCTCGACGTGACCGCCGAGGTTCCGGTCGCGGTGTATCCGCCCGGTGAGGGGCCGGACCCGGGCCGGGTGGCCGGGGTCGACCTGGGCATCATTCACCCGGACGCGGTGGCTGGCCCGGACGGTGAGGGCCTGTTGGTGTCGGGGCGGGCGATCCGCGCCGAGCACCGCATGCACCTCGCCGACACGAAAACCCGCCGCCGCTCTGTTTCCCGGCGGGCGCCGAAGCCGGGCCAGATGGGGTCACGGCGGTGGCGTAAGTACCGGCGGCGTGCGCGGTTGGTGGAGGGTCGGCATCGGCGCCGGGTCCGGCAGGCCCAGCACGAAGCCGCCCGCACCGTGGTGTCGTGGGCGGTGGAGCAGCGGGTCGGTGTGCTCAGGGTGGGTAACCCGCGCGGGGTCCTCGATTTGGATGCGGGGCGGCGGCACAACCTGCGGCTGCGGCAGTGGCAGATCGGCCGCCTGATGCAGGCCCTCACCGACAAAGCTGTCCAGGCCGGCATCACCGTCGACCCCGTCAACGAACGCGGCACCTCCTCCACCTGCCCCGCCTGCCTGCGGCGGGTACCGAAACCCCGCGGCCGGACCCTGTCCTGCCCACACTGCCAGTTCACCGGGCACCGCGACCTGATCGCGGCCGCCATCATCGCCACCCGCACCCCGGGCGGCGGACCCACCACCCCCACAGCCGTTGTGCTGCCGAAGGTGGTCACGCACCGTCGAGCCGGCCGACACCTACCCGGTGCCGGCCAGTCCCGGCGTGACCCCCGCCGCCCACCCCGGGCGGCGAGAGGATCAGTTGGCCCGCGGAGGCCCGCCCCACCACCCGGTGACGGGGAGTCGCTCGCCCACACGGCGAGGATCCACAACAGTGCACCGGAAACCCGGTGAACGTTAGTGGACACCGCACTAGAAAGCGTCGCTCCGGAGCAGGGCCTCGGTGATTTTCTGGCATTCATCCATGCCGTACTCGTAGCCCATGTCGATCGGGTAACGGACCATCACGCCCATGGTCCAGGTGTCGCCGATGGCCAAGCAGCTGATGTGTATCTCCCGCTCATCGCTCCGGTCGATCCACCCGTTTTTGATGGCGATGCTCTTGCGCTCCGCGGCCGGGAACGCATTGCGGATGCCAAAGTCACCCTCGCCGCGGACCAGCCGCATCTCGTTGATCAGCCACCGGGTCCACTTCGGTCCGGCGGCCCGGCCGTCGGCGATGCACGCACCGAGCCGGGCGGTGTCCCGCGGAGACAGCCTGGTACTGCTCCAGCTGCCGTCGCGGGCGACGCTGCTGTCGGTCAGCTCGCACGTCGACAGCAGCCGCTTGATGGAGGTGGCCCCGCCCAGCGCGCTGTAGAACTGCTGGGCCAGGGTGTTGTCGCTGTCCCGGATGATCTGGGTGGCGTCGGCGAGCGTGGCGTCGCTCGGGGTCTGCCCGGCCCCGGCCGTACGGCGCAGATAGTCGGCGACGATCCAAGACTTGATCATCGAGGCGGTGGTGCTGGTCTCGGCCATGCTCTTCGAGCCGATGATCTCGCCGGTGCGGCGGTCCAGGACGCTCCAGCCGTACCAGCCTTCGACGTCCAGGTCCAGGTTCTTGGCCTCGAATGGTAGCGGCTCAAGCGAGACGGTCGGGCTCGGTGCGGCGGTGGGCCGCACACCGCGGTCGGTCGGCGTGGGAGTGGAAGGGTAGACAGAGGCACGCGAGGCGTCCCGCCGAACGGCGGCGCGCGAATGGAAGCCTGGCAGCAGGTGCAGCACGACCAGGATCAGGCCGACCAGGATGGCCGCGAAGGCGATCAGGCGGACCAGTGCCTTGTTCTGCCCTGGCCGGTCCGCTCGGCGGTCGCCGGCCATCAGAGCTCTTCCACCAGCTGTTGAGACGCCTTGACAGCGGCGCCCGACCGAGTGGCCAGCAGCTGGGCGAACACGCTTGATGAATGCGCATATCCCAGAATTCGCACCGTCACCTCCCGACGTTCCGTTCCTGGCGACTCTGTTCAGGCTATGCGGGTTAGGGCCTGTCGATGTGGGGTTGCCCATATCGGCAGGCGAGGTCGCTGGAGGCCAGCCACAGCTCAAGGCCGTTCATCCAACCGACGACATGGCCAAGCACGGATGGCTGAAGTCGTCGTCCGCAGCGTCCGACCCGCCCGCGAAAACGCCACCGCACTGGCGCTGTGGGTGGTGATCGAGCCTCGATAGTGACCGGACAATGATGATCGCCGACACATGTGCTCACGCTCGAGACGGGCCGCCCGGGAGCGCCGGATCTACAACTTCGGCAAAGGTCGTCCGGCCGCCAGGAGGGGCAGTTAGGGATTCGCCCGCGATCTGAACTCCGATCCGGACCTCTGAATCGGCATGCTCGCTCCAGCAGGACGCCGCGAGCGGGCCGGGACGACGCATACCGGCGGGGCTCGCGTCCGACCGGCCATCAGGTGTCGAGGCGCTCGATGATCGTCGCGTTGGCGGTGCCGCCGGCCTCGCACATGGTCTGCAGGCCGTACCGGCCGCCGGTGCGTTCGAGCACGTGCAGCAGGGTGGTGGCGAGGCGGAGGCGTAGGTCGCGGGCGACGAGGATGCGGTGGATGAGTTCGCCTTGCCCGTGTTAGATGCGTGAGTGGGCCCGCCCGAGGGGATAGGAGTGGGGCGAGGTTGTACAGCACGCCCGCTGGCGGGAGCCGCTCGGCCGCTGCTTACCTCGCGTCCCACCGCCCGGCCGACGCCTTGAGGCCGGGCGGTGGGACGCGTTGACGGAGCGGGGCCTACCGGCGATTGCTCAGTGGGTCATTGGCGCACGAGCAGCCGCAGCACCTCGCCCTGCCCGACCATGGTGCCCTTGTTGGAGATGTAGATGGTGCCGTTCCGGGCGACCGCTAGACCGGTGGGCGTGACCAGGCCGGCCCGGGCGAGTTCGGTGCGCGATCCGTCGCGCTCCACCCGGATCAGCGCGCCGGTCGGGTCGCCGCTGAGCAGGCCGTTGGCGGTGATCTCGAGGACGAGCAGCCTGCCCTTGTGGTCGAAGGCGATGTCGGCGATGTTGGTGAAGCCTTCGGCGTAGACGGTGGGCGCCTGGCCGGGCGCGACGCGCCATACCTTCGCCCCGCCGACGGGGAACGGGAATCCGGTCAGCTGGCCGACGTAGAGCGCGCCGCCCGGACCTGTTGTCACCGTGGTCGGCACGAACTGCATCGGGATGTCCGGTCCGCCGAACGGGCTCGGCGTCGGGCTGGTCGGGAACACGGCGAGCGGGGAGATGCGGCCCCTGGGGTCGAGGCGCAGCAGGGTGTTGCCGCCCGCGTCGGTCGCTACGGCTCCATCCTGGTACGACGCGAGGCCGTACGGGTTGCTGTCGGGCCCGGTGCCGGGCTGGTCGCTGTCCGGGTTGTTCGCCGCTTCCCAGCCGGCCAGGTCGGCGAAGGAGTTTGCGCCCGACGGCCCGAGCCGCACGGTCTGGCCGATGAGTGCCCCGGCGGTACCCAGCTGGGCCCGGCGCTGCGGGTCCGTGCCGAGGCCGATGGTGACCAGCGGCCCGGCTGGGGTCAGCGCGATGTCGTGCGGTCCGAGGACCTCGGACTGGGTCGGCGTGCCCAGTGATGGAAGCCCGGTGGCCACCCGCTTCTGCTGGTGTCCCCGGACCGCGGTGATCGCGCCCGTGGCGCCGAGGCAGAACTCCTCGCCGCCCGCGCCGGCGAGGCACGGTGCCTGGCCACCTCTGCCGGCTTCGGCGACGAGCACGACTCCCTCGGGCGTCACGGCAAGGCCCCGCGGATTGTCGAGCCCGGTGGCGATCACAGTCATGCCCTCGGCATGGGTCTTGCTGGTGGCCGCCGCCGCGTCGGGTGTCGACGCGACGACGAGACCGGCGACTGCGACGGCAACGCCGGCAGACCGGAGCTTGAGCCTCACCATTGGGTCTCCCTCCTCGTGTTCCCGAATCATGTCGTGTACATCGGTCACAACTTCCGCGACGCTAACCGGGTTCCGGACCCTGGTCGGCGACGTTGTCGGGTGTACGACCGCCGAGGCTGCCCGGACAAGATGTCAAGGGGTTTCCGCCGGGCGAGCGGGGTCGGGGCAGGCACACCGAGGTGGACAACTTGATCTCGTAACGCGCAGGTCGCCTGCATTCGTTGTGCCTGGTCTGCGCCCGAGGCCCGGTCCCGGTGCCTGACGAAGTCGCCGAGGTCGTTGGCGTAGGCCCGCCGGCGGCTGGTGGTCCAGTTGCGGGCACCGCTCGGGTGCCCACGAACTACGGAAGCCGGCTCCCCTGGGGGCGGTGATGCCCGGCCTAGGTCGGCTCGGCGCCTTCTAGCATTCCAGCGACGGCGGCTGCGCGGCCAGCACCTGCCGAGCAACCGACCAGTTGATGCATCCGGTTAGCGGATGGTAACGGCGCGTGTCAGGTGGGATGGTCGGGCGAGTGACCACGACGCGAGGGCAGCGATTGCCAGGATCGCCGGAGCAGCTTCTCTCCACCTCTTGGTGCGGGCCACGCTAACCGGAGTCCTACCAGTCGTGACGGCTTCGGCCTGCACGCAGCACTCCCCGGCCGAGAAGAGCGCACTGGATCGGGGCGGCACTGCCGAGGCAACGGTTAAGCAGGACGCAGTGTGCCCGAGCGAACCCGCGCACTTATAGCGGCAACGACCGCGGGGACACGGCGGCGAACCTCTCAGCGATCGCTGCGCCGGCCTCGCCCGATCGGCTGGCCAGGGCCCTGTGCCGGTGGCCTTCATCGACTCACAGTCTCGGCGTCCTTGTCGCCGCCTATCAGGACACGGCCACCGCCACCGGCGCCCTGACCCGGTCCTGCTTCATCCGCCCTCGTCCGCCTCGTTCGGCTCGTGCCAACGGGCCCGGTAGGCGGCCTCGTGCGCCTCGTGGGCCATCCGTTCCTCGAAGATCGGTTGGCGCAGCGCCCGCCGGCCCTCGTCGAAGATGACCACCTCGGCGGCCACCAGGCCCACGCAGATCATGGTCAGCAGCGCGAGGGCCCCCAGCGCCGGCAGCCGCTCGGCCAGCGGGATGCAGACTGCGAGCAGCCCCACTGTGCCGACTCGGGTCCAGCTCAGCGTGTGCAAGGTCCGCGCCTGGAACAGCATGTTGCCGCAGAGGTAGAGGATCACCCCGCCGAAGAGGAGGGAGTCGCCAGGGCCGCGCGTCGGCTCCCAGTTGGGGATGTGCGGGTTGGTGATCTGACTTACGACCTCCTCGGCGCCAAGCGCGAAGAGGATGATCCCGGCGATCATCGGCAGGTAGCAATACCAGTACGCATCCCGGGCCATCGCGACCCGGGGTCCGTCCTGTGCCGTCTGCAGGGCGATCCGGGCGGCCGGCCCGATCATGTCGTAGTGCGCCCACCAGAGCGCGGCGGTGAAGAAGATGCCGCACACCGCCGCAGCCACGGCCGCTGGGGTGGGTGGCTGCCCGATCAGGTTGCTTCCGACACCGACCGAGATGACCGACTCGCCGAGGGCGATGATCAGGATCAGGTCGTACCGTTCGGTCCAGTGTTCGGCCAAGCGACGCCCCAGCCCCAGGTGCCGGCGCGGAAGCCGATGGAGTACTCGATCAGCACGACCAGGGCCCACAGGCCGTCCCGGACGAGCGGCGCCGCAGCGGCGCCGTGCATGGCCGGCGGGATCAGTGCGGCGGCCAGCAGCAGCAGTGTGCTGCCCACCAGATCCGGGGCGACCGTATCAACTGCCGGCGCTCGTTCGGGCTGTTCCGTACGGCGTGCAGGTAGAGCAGCAGGTGCACCGCGCGGACCACGATGTAGCTGACCGCCGCGACGACCGGCCCGGCGGCGTTGCCTTGCACGTCGTGGAACGCTTGTGGCAGCGAGAGCGCGAAGGTGAACAGTGCCGCCATGCCGACCGTCATCAGCACTGGCACGAAGCCCTCGCCGAGCCGGACGCGGGTGGCGATCACACTGTGCACCATCCACGACCACCAGAGCACGGCGAGCACCAGCAGGGCGTGCAGCAGCGCCCCTGTGCTGACGTCCCGCGCGGTGGAGCGGGTGATGATGAAGAACGAGAAGACGAAGACTAGATCGAAGAAGATCTCGAACCGGTCCACCCGGGCCCCGGGGGCCACCGGCACGGCCGGCCCGAGGCGCCCCCGCCACCCGAAGGCGCTCACCGACCGAGTCTGCCAGCGGACCGCCGGCGGTGGGCCGGATTCCGGGCAGGCCTGCCCGTCTGCTGCCGCAGGACTGGGTCTGGCATCCGCCAGAGCGACATGGGCAACGACGGCTCCGGCCCGAACTTGCCCACACCCCCTGCTGTCCGTTGGGCGAAGCGGAGCACTCCGAATGCGCAACCTCGTGTCGTAGTCGTATACCTGGAAGCCGCCCCGATCCGATCAGCCCAGGCACCGCGTTGATGAGGCAAGACCTTGCCGACATGGTCGACGCGGCCGTGACCAGTGCGGACGCCAGTGCCGGCGCCCGCCGGATTGGGTGGCCGCTCAGCGGGCCTTCTTCGTCGCTCGCTTGCGGGGCGGAGTGAGTAGGTCGGCGATCGCTGCGATCGCGGACGGCACGAGCCGGTAGTACGCCCAGACGCCGCGTTTCTCGCGTTCGAGCAGGCCGGCCTCGGTGAGGATCCGGAGGTGATGACTCACGGTCGGCTGGGAGAGACCGAGCGGCGCGGTGAGGTCACTTACGGACGCCTCGCCCTCGGGGGCGGACTGGATCAGGCTGAGCAGCCGCAGTCGGGCCGGGTCGGCGAATGCCTTCAGCACTCCGGCGAGCCGCTCGGCATCGGCACGCTTGATCGGCTCGCCTGCAAGCGGTGAGATGGCAGGCGTTGTAGTTTTTGCAGCTCCCACGCCTTCCATCGTTACACCAACACCATCGATGCGCCGGTTGAACCAGTACCCGGTCACCGTCAGTTTGCGGGCATGGAGCCGTGTTGACCTGTCCCGGCCGTGTGAACGGCCGGATGAGCGAGTGTCGGCCCCCACCCAATGGGTGACCGGGCGGACGGGCAGCTCCGGCGGGTTGGTCAGGCGGTGGGATGCAGTTCGGTGAGGAGCTTCTCCACCCGGCTGCGGATCTCGTCCCGGATTGGGCGCACGGCCTCGACGCCCTTGCCGGCGGGGTCTTCGAGCTTCCCGTCCTCGTAGCGCTTTCCGGGGAAGGCGGGGCAGGCGTCGCCGCAGCCCATGGTGACGATGATGTTGGAGGATTCGGCGGTGGCGTATTCGAGGAGTTTGGGGGTTTGGTTGGTGATGTCGATGCCGACCTCGCGCATGGCCTCGACGGCGGCGGGGTTGATCTGGTCGGCGGGTGCGCTGCCGGCGGAGCGGACCTCGACGGTGTCGCCGGCGAGGTGGCGCAGCCAGCCGGCGGCCATCTGGGAGAGGCCGGCGTTGTGGACGCAGACGAACAGGACGCCGGGTTTGTCGCTCATCGAGCTTGGCCCTCCGGGGTGAGTTGAGGTACGACCACCGCGTCAGCGGCGACCCTGGCGTGGGGGTACCAGGCGGCGAGTGCGGCGACGGCGACCAGGCCCCCGACGAGTTGGGCCGCGATGAAGCCGGGCACGGATGCAGGGGCGATGCCGGCGAAGGTGTCGGTGAAGGCCCGGCCGATGGTGACGGCCGGGTTGGCGAACGAGGTCGAGGACGTGAACCAGTACACCGCGCCGATGTAGGCGCCTACCGCGGCCGGGGCTGCGGCGGTGCGGCCGCTTCGGGCAAGGGCGAAGACGAGGACGACCAGGCCGGCGGTGGCGAGCACCTCAGCAGCCACAGGTTCCCACCGGTGCGATCGGTGCGGGACCAGGCTACGGCGGGCAGCCCGAACATGAGGTCAGCCAGGGCCGCACCGGTGATCGCGCCGCCGATCTGGGCTGCGGTGTAGGCGGCCAGCTCGCGGACGGCCAGGCCGGCGCCTGCGCGGCGGCCGTGCCACCAGTCGACGGCGGAGACGATCGGGTTGAAGTGCGCGCCGGACACCGGCCCGAAGGTCAGGATCAGCGCGCCCAGCGCGAGGGCGGTGGCGATCGCGTTCTCCAGGAGCTGGAGGCCGACGTCGGTGGGGGAGAGCCGGGCGGCGGCGATCCCGGAGCCGACCACGGCGGCGACGAGCAGGGCGGTGCCGGCGAATTCCGCCGATGCCCGCCGGGTCAGGGTGAGGCTCACGCGCTGCCACCGGCGGCCGGGGCGGCGGAGATCTCCAGCAGCGCGCCAAGCTGACGGAACGCCTCCGCCTTCACCCGGTACCAGACCCAGGTGCCGCGACGCTCGGAGTCGACCAGGCCTGCTTCCCGTAGCAGCCTGAGGTGGTGGGAGATGGTCGGCCCGGACAGGTCGAACGCCGGGGTCAGGTCGCAGACGCAGATCTCGGGAACCGAGGCGATCATCGACATCAGCCGCAGCCGGACGGGGTCGCCCAAGGCTTTGAACCTCGGTGCGACCACCGCTGCCTGGTCGGCGTCCATGGGGCGGGCCGCGATCGGGGAGCAGCAGGCGACCGCGTTGAGGTCCACCACCGGCAGAGCTTGTTTCGACACGCCTCTAGGTTGACAGATTTCAAAACAGGGTGCAACGTGGGTCCTGCTTCGAAAAGCATCTAGGCAAGGATGAAGTGATGATCAAGCTGTTCCGCCGTCGTCCCCTCGACGTCCAAGCCGTGACGTTCTGCGAATCGTGCGGGCAGGTGTGCACCCCGGCTTGCCGCGCCGACGCCCGCTACGAGCATGCCCGCACCACCGCACTCACCAACCGTCACATCCGCTGAACCGCCAGGAGGAATGACCATGCCCCGTGTCCAGCTCGCCCTGCGCGTGTCCGACCTCGAAGGCTCCGTCGCCTTCTACGCCAAGCTGTTCGGTGTCGAGCCGGCCAAGCGCCGACCTGGCTACGCCAACTTCGCCATCGAGAACCCGCCCCTGAAGCTCGTCCTCCTCGAGGGCGAGGCCGACCAACCCACCGTCATGGACCACCTGGGCGTCGAGGTGTTCAGCACCGACGAGGTCAACGCCGCCACCCAGCGCCTCACCGACGCCGGCCTCATCACCCTGGAAGAGAACAACACCCAGTGCTGCTACGCCCTGCAGGACAAGGTCTGGGTACGCGGCCCTGGCAACGAACCCTGGGAGGTCTACACCGTCAAGGCCGACTCCCCGCAGTTGGAGAAGACCGCCGAGAGCGCCTGCTGCACCCCGGCTGCCGATACGGAACCCGCAACCAGCGGGACCGCGTCAAGCTGCTGCTGAAGGTGGTGTGGGGGGGGGGGGGGGGGGCGCGCCCGCCCCCCCCCCCCCCCCCCCCCCCCCCCCGCCCGGGGGGGGGGGGCCCCCCGGGCCCCCCCCCCCCCCCCCCCACCCCCC
>NZ_JBIAHQ010000012.1:0-101693 GCF_042870725.1 Micromonospora sp. NPDC006431 | reverse complement strand
TAGCCCGCGGTGGCGCGGGGCCGCCCCCGGGGGGCCTCCCCCCACCCCCCCCCCCGGGGGCCCGCAAAAAGGGGGGGGGTTGGGGGGGGGGGGGGGCGGGGGGCCCGGCCCCCCCCCCCCCCCACACCCGGCGCGTGAAGGCACCATTCGGCGGGGTACTCGACAGCGTCCTTGCTCTCCGCGCAGAGGCAGTAGTCAACCCGGACCCGTCCTACCTGGCCGCAGTGCGCCAGGGCCAGGTGTCGGTCGACGGTGGTAGCGGACTGGTCGGCGATGGCGGATGGCGTGTCACAGTTCGGCGATGGCTTCGGCGGTGGTGGGCGGTGTGCCAACGGCTTCGATGGGGATACGAGTTGCGGGCTGGGTTGTCGGGTGTGCGGCGCTGACGCGGTCGAGGCGGAGCCAGCGGATCGCTTGACGAGTGTGGCAGTGCCCGACGAGGTACCAGTGTCCTTGGGTGCGGGCCAGGAGCACGGGATCGAGTTGCCGGGTGCTGGGCGTGCCATGCCGGTCGCGGTAGTCCACGACGAGGACGCGCTGTGCGTGGAGTGCTTGCTCGATCGCGTGCCGAGTCCGGGCATCGCCGGGTGTGTCGGTGTGGTCGATCCAGACACGACCGTTCAACGCGGTGGCGTTTTCTCGTGCGCGGGTGTCCATCACGCTGAGCACCTTGACGAGGGCAGCGCGCGCGTGGCTGTCGAAGGGCTGTCCGCGGTGGGCGGCCACGGCGGCGGCGAGGCCGGAGACCTCGGCGTCGGTGAAGTTCACCGGCGGGAGGGTCGCGACGGCGTCAACCACGTAGCCACCACCGGGTCCGGGTCGAGCCCAGACCGGGAAGCCGCCGTGTTGCAGAGCCGAAATGTCTCGTTTGATCGTGCGGACGCTGACCTCGAAGACCTCGGCGAGTCGTTCCGCCGAACGCCCGGCGGACCCCGCGCGCCGCAGTTCCTCACGCAAGGCGTAGAGACGGTCGGTGCGGTTCATCCAATAAATAGTGACATACCGGTGACATCGCTGGGGGGTGACGCTGGTGTCATGAGCACTTCGCGCGACCCGATCATGTTCCTCAGCGGCGCCGGGCTTCCCGCCTGGATCTGGGATGACGTCCGCCGCGACCTCGGCGAAGGGCAGCAGACCTGTGTCGCTTCCCGACCGCAGGGCGGCCGAGCCCGGTTGCGCGACTACGCCCAGGCGGTCCTCGACTCCGCACCGCCGGGTGGGTACGTGATCGTCGCGCACTCGGCCGGTGGTGTGATTGGCGCCGAAGTCGCCCGGCTCGTACCCGAACGCGTCAGCGCGTTCCTGGCGATCAGTGCCGTGATCCCGCGGTCGGGAGAATCGTTCATCTCGGCGATGCCGGTGCCGAACCGGTGGGTGCTCAGCGCCGCGATGCGATTCGCCGGTACCCGGCCGCCGGACTCGGCGATCAGACGTGGCCTCGCCCATGGTCTGCACGAGGAGGTCGCCGACCGCATCATCGCCGACTTCACCCCCGAGTCAGCCGCCCTCTACCGAGACCGGACCGCTCACCGGTCGTGGAGCGGGTGGCGCGGTTACCTGCGCACCACCGACGACCATGAGCTGCCGATGGCGCTGCAACAACGCTGCGCCAAGCGACTCGGCGCAGCTTGGCAGAACGACCTGAATACAGGGCACCTACCGATGCTCGAAGACCACCAAGCCGTCGCGGCTGCGATCACGCGATTCCTCGATGCACGGCCGTGACACCGATCGACTGGGGCGTAGCTGGTAGTTGGTCCGGGAATGCCGGCTCGTCAGGCAGCTGCCGGGGGGCCGCGAGGCGTGTTCGGAAACCGGCGCGCTGAGCAGCCGCGAAACTCAGATCATGCGTCGTAGCGCGGTTTCCACGGCATCGATCAGCGGATCACCTTCGGTCCGTGGGTGCCGTGCGAGACCGAGCTCGACGTCCGGCAGGGTGGGCAGGGCTTCCGCGTCGTGGCAGGCCATGACTGGTTCGAGGTTCGCGGGCATGAGCGCCGCGACGCCGAGCCCCGCCCGTACCGCGGCGAGCACACCGAGCAGGGTGTTGCTTTCGAAGGCCACCCGCCAGCGCCGATCGGCACGTTCGAGCGTTTCCAGTACTGACGTACGCCAGAAGCACGGGTTCGAGAACAGCACCACCGGCAGCGGATCGGCAGCCACGTCCACGCCCTGGCCGATTGCCCAGACCAGCGGGCGGCGTACCGTCCAGCGCGGCGGCCCGGGAAGGTACGGCACCTCGTCGAGCACGAGTTGGACGCGGCCCGCGTCGTAGGCCTCCCGCATCGCGGCGTTGGAGAAGGTGAGCACTTCCAGGGTCGCGCCGGGGTGCAGCCGGGCGAGGTCGGCGAGGGCCTGTGGAAGCTGGGACGCGGCGAGGTCTTCGAGCAACCCGACGCCGCAGCGGCCGGTAAGCGCGCGCCCGGTTTCGGTGAGTGCCTGTGCGGAGAGCGAGAGGATGCGTTCGGCGTACGGCAGGAGCTCCTCACCTGCCCGGGTCGGCGAGACGCCAGACGGCGACCGGTGAAGCAGCGGACGGCCGACGACGCTCTCGAGCTTGCGCAACTGCTGGCTGAGCGCGGGCTGGGTATGTCCGAGCGCGGTCGCGGCGCGGCTGATGCTGCCCGCCCGGACGGCGGTGACGAACGACCGCAGCAACGCGGTCTCAAGATCCCTTGCCATAAGAATTCATTATGCCAGGTCCAAGCAGTTAACCACTTCCTATGAGCTCACGGACGACCTAGCGTCCCGCAGGTGACCAGATACCGACAGGTACTCGCCGTGCCAGGGCTGGCACCGCTGCTGGGCGTTTCGCTGCTCGCCCGTGCCGCGATCACGGCCGACGTGATGGCGCTGACGATGTATGTCGTGCTGGGCCTGGACATGAGCTACACGGCAGCAGGTGGTGTCGCGGCGGCCCTGACCGCCGGGGTGGCGCTGGGCGGGCCGCTGCTTGGCCGCATGATCGACTGGCGGGGCCTGCGCACTGTGCTGCTGATAACTGTCGTACTGCAGGTCGTGTTCTGGCTGAGCGTGCCGATCCTGCCGTACGGCATCCTGCTGGGCGCCGCCTTCGCGGCGGGTCTGCTGATGGTGCCGGCCCAGCCGGTGACCAGGCAGGCGATCGCCGCGATGACGACGGCGGGACAGCGCCGGGCCGCGTTCGCGCTGGAATCAGTGCAGGGCGAGCTGTCGTACATCGTGGGCCCGGCGGTAGTGATCCTGGGTGCGGCGAAGATGTCCCCCAATGTGGTCGCGTGGGGGGTCGGCGCCGCGATCGCGGCTGGCGGAGCCGGGATCGCCCTGCTCAACCCGCCGCTGCGTGCCGAGGACGAGGCGGATGCCGGCGCGGTCGCACGGCCCCCGCACCGGGAATGGCTGGGCGCCGGCATGATCGCCGTACTGATGATGGCGTTCGGCACCACGACGCTGCTCAGCGGCGTCGACCTCGCCATCGTCGCCACGCTCGAAGAAGCAGGTCAGGTGTCCTGGGCCGCCGTGGTCGTAGCCGTGTTCGGCCTGGCCTCCGTCGCCGGCGGGCTGATTTATGGCGCGCTGCCCCGACCGCTGCCCACGTGGCTGCTGCTCGGCTTGCTCGGGCTCGTGACGATTCCCGCCGGGCTTGCCCACGACTGGCCCTGGTTGTGCGTGGCCATTGTCGGCGCCGGGGTTCTCACCGCGCCGACCCTTTCCACGGTGGCCGACGCGGTGAGCCGACTGGCGCCGGCGAGCGTGCGCGGTGAGGCGACAGGTCTGCAATCCTCGGCGCAGAGCGCGGGTTTCGCGCTCGGATCCCCGATCGTCGGGCTGGCGATCGACGTCTCCGTGCCAGCGGGCGGCTTCGCGGCAGCCGGGCTGGCCGGCCTCGCCGCCGCGCTGACTGGATGCCTGCTGTCCCGCCGCTCGCCCGCCCGAACACCGGTGATCCTGTATCCGGTCAGTCGGTAACGCCGGCGGGGAACTGGTGGCGGGCTCGGCCGGCGGCGCGCAGCTCTCGCAGGTCGGGAATGTGGTGGTAGAGCGTGCCGGGGCTGATGCCGAGCGCGAGCCGGTCCAGTGCCGGGTATGACGAGGGTGTCGCCGGGGTGCATGAAGTCCAGGCAGGCGGCGAGCGGCGACCGCGCGGGGCGGCCGAGTCCGCACTGATCCATACCACCGCCGGGCTTAGCAGCGTTCCCAATATCTGTTCGGGCGATGTGCGTGCCGATCCGTCATTACCTGCTCAGGCGCGCATGACGGTGGCGATCGGGATGCGGGCGGCGCGGATGGCCGGGATGAGGCCGCCGAGCAGTCCGGCGATCAGGCCGGCGATGACGCCTGCGGCCCCTGCCTGCCAGGGGAACACGAGGTCCCGTAGGAGCTGCTCCCGATCGCCGAACAGTGTGCTGATCGCGGTGAGTGCGAGCGCGGACAGTCCGATGGCGGCGGCTGCGGTGAGCAGGCCGGTCAACAGTGTCTCCGCGAGGACGATGCCGGCCAGCAGCGACCGTGAGGTGCCCACCGCGCGCCGCAGCGCGAATTCCTCGACCCGCTCTCCGACGGTCGCGAGCCCGACGTTGAGGATGCCGGCGACGCCGATGAGGAGGACCAGGCCGGCCATGCCGAGGAAGATCGAGCGGATGAGTGCCAGCTCCTTGGCGATGTCCTTCCGTGCCTGGATCGTTTCGAAGTGGATCTGATCGGCGGGTATCCCGCTGGCCGTGAGGCGGATCCGCAGCAGCTGCTCCACGTCGGCTGCGGTGGGCGCGAGCATCACTTGCAGCCCGGGGCCGTAGTCGCCGCCGTTGCTCGCGCGGGGTACCCAGTTCTGCAGCTCATCGGCTCGGGTGTAGGCGGTCGGCTGCGGGTTACCGTCGTCGATGATGCCGATGATGCGCGGTGTCGGGTTGGCGGTCGCCCCGTCAACGCGCATTTCGGCTGGTACCTGGTGGCGCGTGAAGCCTTTGGCCGATTCGAGGTTGATGACGATCCGGGGGGACAGCGACGGGTCGGAGGAGAAGTCCAGCCACTGGCCGGACACCGGCCGGAAGGGCCGGAACTGGCGGATGTCGCCGGTCAGCGCGTTGAGGCTCAGCTCGATCGCCTTGCCGGGCACGGGAACGGCTGGGGCGTCGCCGGCCGCCTTCATCGGCTGGCAGTAACCGCGGGGGTCGCAGTACATGTCGCCGCCACCGGGACCCGCGTACTGTCCGCCGCCCGGCTGGTCGAACGGTGCCGCGCCGGGGTTGACCGGGCTGACGTTCGGCTCGCCGATGATCGCCTGGGTGGTGGAGACCGCGACCGCGTCGTTGCGTCCTTTTAGGGTGTCCTGACTGATCTGGATGGTGTCGGCGTTGCCCGGCAGGTAGGTCTGCCGGGTGCCGTCCTTGCCCATGTGCAGCTCCAGATCAGCCAGCCGGGCGCTTTTGGCGGTCTCGGCGCCGACCTGGACGACCACCACGGCCATCACTCCCAGGAACAGGCTCACCATCGACAGGAGGGTGCGGGTCTTGCGGGCCCGGATGCCCTGACCTCCGATGATCAGAGCCGACCGGAACCGCCCAGAGAGCCGGATCACGCGGCCACCCCGCTCGGCTCAGCATCGGCCCGCACCGTTCCGACCTCCGCTGTGTGCCGTGCTGGCCCGCTCACTGACGCACGCTCCTCGTGTCGGTAGCCGGGTGGAGTTTTCCGTCGCTGAGGCGTAGCACGCGTTGCATCTTGTTGGCGTGGTCCCAGTCGTGGGTGACCAGGATCAGGCCACAGCCCCGGTCGGTCGCCGAGCGCAGCACCTCGATCACCAGGTTGCCCGTCTCCGTGTCCAGCGCGCCGGTTGGCTCGTCGGCCAGCAGCAGACGCGGCTCCCGCACGAGCGCCCGGGCGATCGCCACCCGTTGCTGCTCGCCGCCGGACAGGCGGGCCGGCCGGTGCTTGGCGAGATGGGCGATGCCGACCCGGTCGAGGGCCGCCAGGGTCCGGGCCCTGCGTTTGCGGCGCGGTAGCCAGCCCTGGCCGTTGACCAGGGCCATCGCCACGTTCTGCGCGGCGGTCAGGTGCTTGAGCAGGAAGAACCGCTGGAACACGAAGCCGAACTCGGCGCTGCGCAGAGCTGCCGCCTTCCGTTCCGGCAGTCGGGTGATGTCCCGGCCATCCAGCAGATACTGTCCACCGTCTGGCCGGTCGAAGAGGCCGATCAGGCTGAGCAGTGTGCTCTTGCCGGATCCCGAGCGTCCGAGGATGGCCACGCTCTCACCACCGTCGACGGTCAGGTCGGTGCCGTCGAGGATGATGCGCGGCGTCTTCTGGCCCTTCAGCGTCTTCGTGATGCCGTGGAGCTGCAGCAACGCCGTCATTTTCCACCCATCGGAGCGGACGGGTCGCCCTCTACGCCTGGTTTGGCGGGTGGGAGGTTGGGGCCGGGGACGGCGACCGTCTCCTCGCCGGTGAGACCGGACTTGATCTGCACGACCTTGCCGTCGCTGAGCCCGAGCACGACATCCCTGGTCTCCCGGGTACCGTCCGGCTTGACCACATCCACCTTGCCGCGGCCCTGCCCGCCGGCGACCGCTTCGACCGGGAGTACCAGCGCCTTGCTGGCCCTCGCGGTCACCACCTCGAGCGTCGCGCTGGCACCGTTGATCAGCTTCACGTTGGTGGGGGCGGTGCACACCAGGCGCATCCCGGTCGGCTCCGACGGCTCGGTCCGCTCCTGCTGGCGTGGCGGCGCCTGGACGACTGGCGCGGCGGACGGTTGGCCGGACGGCGCGGCGGACGGCTCGACGGCCGGCGGGTCCGGGATGGTGCCGGCGGGCAGGGCGGCGATGGTGCCGAGCACCTTGCACGGGAAAGGCCCGGGGCCGTTCTTGATCTGGGCCTGGACCGTCGCGAGAGCATCCGAGATCTGGTAAGCCTGGGCACCGTCGATGTCGGCGACGAGCCCGTAGCCGACCTTCTTCGCCGAAACGATGGGCATTCCGGCGGTGACTTTGGAGCCGTCATCCACCAGTCGGCCGGCGAACACCGCACCCGCCGGGACCTCGATGCGGTGCGCCTTGCCGGACGCCCAGACGCTCGCCACCCTCGTCGGCTTGGTCGGCGTACTCCGCGGCGGCGTGACATCGCGATACCGCACCTGCCCGGCGACTGGGGCCACGATCCCGAATACCGGGTTGATGGTCACCTTGCCGGACAGGCTCACTTTGTTGGCAAGGTCTTGGCGGGTGGGCTGCACGGTGGTCATTGTCGTGCCGCGGGGTGCGAGACCAGGCGTCTCCGCCTGCGCGCTCGGCTCGCTGCAGCCGGTAGCGGAGGCCACAACCATCGCAAGGACGCAGAGTGACAACAGCCTTCGCACCCGTACCCCTAACTCGATCACTTCGGGCGAACATCTGACAAGACGCCTGGGCTCGGCGATCGGTTGCCCACAGAGCGGGGCGACCTCGACGACGGGTCGACCCGCCGAAGAGTACCGCCGGCCCTCCTGCTCCGCTGCCCGCCGCGCGTAGAGGCCGATATCTGCCAGATCCGCTGGAGCTGACTATTCCGAATCGGAGCTATTTTCATTCGCCCAAGCAGCGACCGCCGCTCACTCGCCTCAAACTCCCACCCGGCCTCGCCTCCGGACAGGCGGTTCGCCGGCGATTCGGCGGCGGTTTCCCGACCACCGCGGCGCGACTGCGCCGGTGCCGCCAGTTGCTGAATCCCGGGCCGTACCGACGCGTGCCTCACCTCCCGCCGCCGGCCCGCTCCGCGGCATGGCCGGACGTGACGGATCGGGCCGGCATCGGCGAGGATGAGGCGGTGAGGGGGCTGTGACGGTGGAGATCGAGGTTTCGGCACGGGAAGCCGAGGTGCTCGCCCTGCTGAACGAGCGGTGCAGCAACGCCGAGATCGGGCAGCGGCTGTTCATCTCCGTTCGCACCGTTGAAAGCCACGTCTCGTCATTGCTGCGCAAGTACGGCGTCGCCGACCGACACGACTTGTCGGCATTGACATCGACCGCCCCGGTGGCGACAACGAACCGGGCGGACGCCGTCGTCGCCGGACTCCCCATACCGCGGACCACCTTCGTCGGTCGCCGACAGGAACGGGAGTCACTGTCCAGAACGCTACGCGACGCCCGGCTGGTCACACTGGTGGGTGCCGGCGGGGTGGGAAAGACCCGACTCGCCGTCGAACTGGCGACCGATCTGGTGTCCCGGTTTCCTGCCGGCGGCGCCTTCGTCGACCTGGTGCCGGTGCGCGACGGCTCCGTGCCCCAGGCCGTCGCCGCCGCGCTCGGCCTCACCCCCACCCCGCGCCAGCCCTTGTCCGAGGCGATAAAGGACGAACTCGGCGCGCAACGGTCGCTGTTGGTGCTGGACAACTGCGAACACCTGTTGGACGCGGTGGCGGCATTCGCCGAGCAGGTCCTCAACGGGTGCCCCGGCGTCACCGTGCTGGCCACCAGCCGGGAACGGTTGGGCGTGCCCGGGGAGCAGGTCGTGCAGGTGCTGCCGCTGCCCGAGCCCGATGGGCGGGCCCTCTTCGACGACCGCGCCCGGGCGGCCGGCGCCGACGTGCCCGGCGACCCGATGGTGGTCGGTGAGCTCTGCGCCCAGCTCGACAACGTACCGCTGGCGATCGAGCTTGCCGCTGCCCGCAGCGCCTCGCTGGGAGTGGACGGCTTGCTCGCGGCGTTCAGCGATCCGCTGCGGGTGTTGACCGGCGCGCGACACGCCGATCAGCGGCACCGCTCGCTGCGGGCCGTCCTGGACTGGAGTTACGGCCTGCTGGACCCAGCCGAGCAGGCGCTGTTGCGGCACCTCTCCGTGTTCGTGGGTGGGTTCGACCTGGCCGCCGCGGCCCGGGTGCCGCTGGTGGGCGATGTGGCCGGGACCGCCGACCTGCTCGGCCGACTGGTAGAGAAAAGCCTGGTGACCCGGGACCGGGATATGCGTCGCTGGCGGATGCTGGGTACCGTCCGGGCGTTCGCGCGGGAACAACTCGTCGCCGACCCGACCCGGGGTGAGGTGTACGACCGGTACCTCGAATGGGCGACATCGACGGCCACCCAGCTCGTCGAGCGGTTGAACGGTGCGTGGCGCGAGGACTTCGACCTCGTTGCCGACGATTTGCGCGCAGCGCTGCTCGGGCCTCGCGGTGGCGTCGGCTCGGCCCCGCACCAACTGGCTCGGGCGCTCGGTCGCCTGACGTTCAGCCGTCGCTTCCTGGCCGCGTCCCTGGACTGTTACCGGCAGGCGGCCGCGCGGGCACCGAGCCCCATCGAGGCGGTGGCGGACCTGCGCAACGCGGCGGACTGCGCGCTGGTCGGCACCGCGACCGGACGGCAGGTGCTGGATCTGTTGCTGACCTGTGCCGACCTTGCCGGGGCGGCGGGCGACGGCAACGCCCAGGCGCTGGCCCTGGCCCGGGTTGTCGAGATGGTCCACCGGTTCGATGGCCGCATCAGCAGCGACATGTCACGCGAACGGTTGACCGTCCTGCTGGAACGGGCCCGAGCCGCCGGCAACCCCGCCGATCCCGCGGTCGCCGCCGCCCTGGCGATCGCCGAGGCGTGGTACGCCGGAGGCCGCCGGTTCCACCCGGACCCGGATCTCGCCGCCGTCGCCGCTGCGGCCGCCCGCCGCTGTGGCGTGCCGGTGTTGGTCAGCGCAGGTCTGGACCTGCTGGGTACGGCCGCGGCGCAGGCCGGACGACCAGCCGAGGCGCGGCGGATCGGGGCGGAGCGGTTCGCGCTGCTGAGTGCGCTCGACCCCACCGACCCGCAGGCGGCACCGGAGATCGGTGACACCTTCCACGTCGCGGCCACCGTCGCGTTCCAGGCCGGTGACCTGCCCGCCGCACTGAATGTCGCGCGACGGATGATCGATGACGACCTGCTCGGAGGCCGTACTCATGCCATCGGCACCCTCGTGCCGGCCCTGGCGCTCACCGGTGAACTCGACGAGTCGCTGGCGCAGGCGGAGGCCTTGTGGGAGGGGTGGCAGCGGGTCGGCCGGCCACCGACGGGGGACGTGGCGGGTGCCATGGCGTTCGCCATGCTGGCGTGCGGGTTCCGAGGCGATCGGGACAGCATGTCGCGGTGGCGGAACCGGCTCGCGGCGAGCGCCTCCGCCGCCGGCATCGAACTGTCCGCACTCGCGTCGGCGGTGTACGCGGACTGTCGCAACGCCCTTCACCTCGGCGAGTTCGACGACGCGTCCCGGCTGGTCGAGCTGGCATTCAACACCTTTCCCGGCTACCGGTACGAGACGTACGCCCGCGCCGCCGCCGCGGAGCTGGCGGTCGCCGCCAGCTTGCCGGGCGCGGCGCGGTGCCTCACGCTCGCCGAGGAGGCGATCACCGACAACGCGTGGGCGACCGCCTGCCTGGCCCGGGCTCGGGGGCGATTGACTGGGGACGTCGAGGCGCTCGCCGCGGGGCTGGCCGGGTTTCAGCAGGTCGGAGCCCGCATCGAGTACGCCAGCACGCTGGCGCTCCTGCCCGGCCGGGAAGCCGAGGGCCGAGCCGAGCTGAGGTCGCTGGGTCTGGCGGCAATGGGGGGCTGACCGCCGTCCCCGTTCCGTGGTGCGTTCCGTGGTCGGATCCGTGTGGCCACGGATGTGCCGGCGAGCCGGACGGCGGAGGCTGATCACCGACGGTAACGCCATTCCGGCGTTCGTGATCAGAGGAGTGGCCATGACGGGCACGGTGCAGCACCCAGGTGAAGTGGTTCACCGCATCTATCTCAAGGCCAGCCCCGAGGAGGTCTGGGCCGCGCTCACCCGCTCGGAACTGACCAAGCGTTACGGGTACGGCGGCCGGATCGACATCGACCCGCGCCCCGGTGGCGCCTACCGCGGCTACGCGAGCGAGGCCCTGGTAGGCAGCGGAGTCGACATGGTCATCATCGAGGGCGAGATCATCGAGGCCGAACCCGACCGGCGGCTCGCCCTGACCTGGCGGATGACCGCCGACCCCGCCATGGCGACCGAAGGACCCACCCGACTCACGTACGACATCGGCCAGGACGAGCGCGGACTGACCACCCTAACCGTGACCCACGACCTCACCGGGGCTCCACACACCGCGGCACTGGTCACCGGCGCCACCCCAGGCACCGGGGGCGGCTGGTCCTTCGTGCTCAGCGACCTCAAGTCGCTGTTGGAAACCGGCGCGGGCATCGCCGGTTGACCACACCGGGGTCGGCGTAGCCCTCACGCCGGCCCGGCCAGCACTCATCCCCATCGGCAACGCCCGCAAAGGACACCCAATGAGACATCCAAAGTTTCACCCGCTCGCAGCCGGCGTCGCGGCAGCACTGTTCCTTACCGCGCCCGCCCAAGCGGCGACCGCCCAGGCGCCGGCGGCGCAGTCCGGCCACGCCGGAGCACCCTCCTCCGCCGACTGGCGGGCGGCGTGGATCGCCGCCGCGCACCACCCGTTCGAAGGGTTCGGGACGCCGAACTGGTCAGTCAACGGGTTTACAAATCAGTCGTTGCGGCAGGTGGTCCGGGTCAGCGCCGGTGGCTCGACCGTGCGGGTACGAGTGTCCAACCGCTTCGGCGACCGACCGCTGAAGGTGACCGGCGCAACGATCGCGCTCGCCGCAGGCGGAGCGGCCGTGCGACCGGGCAGCCTCCGCTCGTTGACCTTCGGCCGATCGACGGCGGCGATCATTCCCCCCGGAGGCGAACTCACCTCGGACCCCGCGCCGCTGCCAACACGCGCGCTGGACTCCCTCGCGGTGACGCTGTACTTCGCCGGCCCCACCGGCCCGGCGACCGTCCACGAGAACGCGACGGCCACCACCTACCGAACGGCCGGCGACCGGCGGTTCGATGCCCGGGCCGGCGCCTTCGCCGAGACCAGCACATCCTGGTACTTCCTCGCCGGCATCGACACGGCCGGCCAGCCGGGACACGCCCACGGCGTGGTGGTGACGTTCGGCGACTCGATCACGGACGGGTACGGCACCACGGTCGACGCCGACAACCGGTACCCGGATGAGCTGGCCGAACGGCTCGCCTCCGGTCGTCGCCCGATGAGCGTGGTGAACTCCGGCATCAACGGCAACAAACTGCTCGCGGACTCGACCTGTTTCGGCGAGGCGGGCGTGTCCCGGTTCGGCCGGGACGCGCTGGACCAACCGGGAGTCCGCGCTGTGGTCGTCCTCCAGGGCGTCAACGACATCGGTGGCGGCGGCTACCCCGACTTCGGCTGCGGTGCGTCCCCGGTGGTGACTGCCGAACATGTCATCGACGGGCATCGGCAGCTGATCCGGGCGGCGCACGCCCGGGGCGTGCGGATCATCGGAGCCACCATGCTGCCCATGAAGGACGCGTTCGGCTACGACACGCCCGCCAACGAGGCGGTCCGCGACGCTGTGAACACCTGGATCCGCAATGGCGGCGAGTACAACGCGGTGGCCGACCTGGACCGGGCGCTCGCCGACCCGGCTGACCGGGATGCGCTGCGGCCAACCTACGACTCCGGCGACCACCTGCACCCCAACGACGCCGGCGCCGCCGCGATCGCAGCGGTCATCGCTCCTCTTCTCATCCACACCGGCCGGTAGTCCGGGCCGCTGCGTCACCCGGCAGGCGGTTTGGACCCGCCTGCCGGGTAGTGGAAGTCTGCGCCGATCGGGAGCCACTGCCTGCGGCTGTCCGGGGCGCGCGTACCGCTGACCGGCTGGGGAACCTTGCTGGCCGTCTGACCGTTATCCATTGCGGAGCCGCCCGGGGTCACGGTCTGGGCGGCTCTGCTCCTTGGTTGACCTATGCTCGCGGTCATGTCCCCGGTGAGTGCGGGCGGCGCGAGCCGCTGGTTCGGGTCGCTGGCGCAGTCCACCGGCGATGCGCAGGTCTTCGTCTTCCCGTATGCCGGTGGCATCGCCGCGTCGTTTATGGAGTGGCAGGCGATGGCTGAGCCCGAGATGTCGTTGCAGGTCGCGCTTCTGCCGGCCAGGGGAGCCCGGATGCACGAGCCGCCCGTGGACGACATTACGGAGCTAGTGGATCAGCTGACGACGGCGGTCATCGAGCGGGCGTCGGGGCCGTTCCTGCTGTTCGGGCACAGCCTGGGTGCGCTGATGGCGTTCGAGGTGACCCGGGAGCTGCGTCGCCGGGGTGCGCCCGATCCGCTGGCGCTGCTGGTCAGCGGGGCCGAGGCGCCGCAGACCCGGCTGATCACGCAGCGCTATCACCAACTCGACGACAATGGCCTGATCGAGGCGTTGCGCGACTTCGGGGCCACCCCGGCAGGATTGCTGGCGGACCGGGAGATGATGGAGGTCATCCTGCCGGGTGTCCGGGCCGACTTCGCCCTGTCCGAGCGGTACGCCTACCGTGCCGAGCCGCCGCTGGAACTGCCGGTGCACGTGCTGCTTGGCGACGGAGACGAGCACGTAGACCTGGACCGGGCGGCCGGGTGGGCGCTGGAATGCACGGCTCCGCCACGGCGACATGTGTTCGCCGGCGGGCATTTCTTCCTGACTGACTACCAGTCGGAAATCTTGGAACTTATGCGCCGCATCGTCACCAGTCACACCGCTGTGACGTAATCCTCGACAAAGGATGTGTAAGGACTCCTGCCCACACCAGGGGCTTCCATGATGTCGGGTGTTCGACATGGCGGACCGGCGAAATGCGGTGCTAGAGTTCGCCATCCGTTCATCGAAGGGACGTCGCTGACGAGGCGGCAAACCGTTGCGTGCGCCGAGGTGCTCATGAGCCCGTCGTACTTGCCGTCCTTGTTTCTGCGTGAGTACTTGCATACGGTGGCGACCCTCCACCCCCAGCTGCGCGAGGTGCTTGATTTCGAGCGCCCGGGTGCGGCCGCGGCGCTGGCGGAGCTGGCCACCACGGTGAGCGAGTTCGACACCGACTCCACCGGCCGGGGCGACTCTTATCGCCGGGCCCAGCGCGACACCCTGGTGCGCTGGACCGGGATGCGGCAACTGCTGGAGCTGGCCGCTCCGGCCGGATCCGAGCCGGTCACCCTCATCCTGGACGTGCTCGGCGGCGACGGCACCGTAGCGCGCGCGGCGAGCAGCCAGTCCGCCTGCTTCGAGTCCAAGCTGGCGTTCATCACCGGCGACCTGTCCGGCCACATGGTCGACAAGGCGCTCGCGCACGGCCTGCCCGCCGTACGTCAGGCCGCGCACTTCTTGTTTCTGCGCGACGCCAGCCTGGACGCGGTGCTGCTCGCCTACGGAACGCATCACATCCCGGCACACCAGCGGCCGCTGGCGGTGGGGGAGGCGGCCCGGGTGGTCCGCCCCGGTGGCCGGATCGTGCTGCACGACTTCGACGAGTCGAGCCCGATGGCCGGATTCTTCGGTGAGGTGGTGCATTCGCACGCCTCCGGTGGCCACGACTACCAGCATTTCAGCCGGGAGGAACTGGCCAGCCTGTTCGCCCAGGCCGATCTGCCGGTGCGCATCGTCGACCTCTATGACCCGCTGATCGTGCGCGCTGACACCGCCCAGTCCGCGTGCGCTCGGATTCGCGACTATGTCGGCGACATGTACGGGGTACGGGAGTTTTTCGCGACGCTGAGCGATGACGAGGTGTGGCGGTTGCTGACGCACCACTTCGACCACACCGGCTACCTGGCCGCGCTCGGCGGCCGTGACGGCATCCCGGCGCGGCCGGTGGTCTACCGGGCCGACGGGCAGTTCGTCGCCGAGGTGCCCCGGATGGCGATCGTCGCGGTCGCGACAAGGACGGCGTGACCTCCATGTCCAGCCCGCGCTACCTGCTCGATCTGGTACACCGGCCCTCGGGCGCCGACGCCGACCGGCCCGCGATCGTCGCCCCCGACGGTGAGCTGAGCTACGCACAGCTGTGGGAGCGGATCGGCGCGACGGCCGAACTGCTGCGCCGGGCCGGGATCAGGCCGGGTGACCTGGTCGGCCTCTACCTGCACCGGTCCGCCGACTACGTGACGTCGCTGCTGGCGACGCTCACGGTGGGCGCGGTCGCGGTGCCGGTCGATCCCGAGCTGCCCTCCGGCCGGGCCGAGCAGATGCTCGCCATAGCCGCACCCCGGCTCGTCCTGTACGCGGACCGGCCCGCTACCGTCGCCGCGCTGGCGGGCACTCGCTGGCGCGATGTGCGTACCGCCAAGGCGGCGGCGGGAACCGATCTGCGGGATCGCGCGGGCTGGCTGCCGCCGGGGGAGCAGGCCGCGCTGGTGTTGTTCACCTCGGGTTCCACCGGCCAGCCGAAGGGTGTCGTGCTGCACCACGCCGGGCTGGTCAACCGGCTGGCCTGGGGCCACGACTGGTTCGGGTTCGCCGCCGACGACCGGGTGCTGCACAAGGCGTCGATCGGGTTCGACGCGTCGGTGCACGAGATCTTCTCCCCGCTCATCGCGGGGGGCACCCTGGTCATCGCGGGGCCGGGCCTGCAATTCGACAGTCTCGGCCTGGTCCGGCTGATCCAGCGGGAAGCCGTCACTACCGCGCATTTCGTGCCGACCATGCTGCGGCACGTGCTCGACGAGCCGGAACTCGCCGGATGCGTCACGTTGCGGCGGGTGCTGTGCGGCGGTGAGGCGCTGGACATGCAGCTGGTCCGGCGGTGGCGTGAGGCGCTGCCGTGCGGGCTGTTCAACGGGTACGGCCCGAGCGAGACCTCGATCAACGTGTCCTACTGGGACTGCTCTGAGGCGTACGCGGGCAGCATCGCCCCGGTCGGTCGGATCATCGGCGGGGTGTCGACGCGGGTGCTGGACGAGCAGTTCCGGCCGGTCGCCGACGGCGAGACCGGTGAGCTGTGGATCGGCGGGGTCGCGGTCGGCCTGGGCTACCTGCGCGACGACGAGCGGACGGCGGAACGTTTCCGGCCCGATCCGGCACAGCCGGGTGCCCGGCTCTACCGCACCGGTGACCTGGTGCGGGTCGCGCCGGCGGGTTTCCTGGAGTTCCGGGGCCGGGTTGACGACCAGGTCAAGATCCGGGGCATCCGGGTGGAGCCGGGCGAGGTCGCCGCGATGCTGCGCAAGCATCCCGCCGTGCACGACGCGGTGGTCGTGGCCGTGCCGGACGAGGATTCCGGGCCGCGCCTGGTCGGGTACGTGGTGCCGCAGCCCCGGCGGGCCCCGGCGATCGGCGGGCTGCCCCGGTTCCGTCTGCCCAACGGCATGGCGGTGACGGCGGCGTCGCCGGACGAGGCGGTCTTCCTCTACCGGCAGATCTTCGACCATGCGGAGTATTCGCGGTTCGGCGTACGCCTTGGTGACGGTGCGGTCGTTGTCGATGTGGGCGCCAATATCGGCCTGTTCTCGCTCTGGGCGACGCGGCAGGCGCGCGACGTGCACCTGATCGCGGTCGAGCCGAACCCGGACACGCTGCCTTACCTTCGGGCCAACCTCAGCCTCTACGCCGAGTCCGCAACCATCGTGGAGGCTGCGGTGACCGATGCGGCGGGCACGGCCGAGCTGATCTCGTTTCCCGAGCTGAGCTACCTGTCCGGCCTGGGCGCCGACCGGGTCGAAGCCGCATCGGACCTGGTCCGGTCGCATTACCGGCAGGGCGGCGGCGACGCCGACGACGCCGAGCAGGCCGCGCTGCTGGCCGACGCGCACCGGCGCCTGACCGCGGTGGCGCACGTGGTGCCGACGGTGACCCTGTCCGAGCTGCTGGACCGGTTCGGGCTGGACCGGGTTGACCTGCTGAAGGTCAACACCGAGGGCGCCGAGCTGAGTGTGCTGCGTGGCCTACGCCCGGAGCACTGGCCCCGTATCGGCCAGGTGTGCCTGGAGGTCGAGCGCAGCAGCGTGACCGCGCCGCAGGTGCGCGATCTGCTGTCGGCGGCCGGGTTCGAGGTGCACGAGATCGGTGACTGGAACGTCGGCGCGGACGCCGATGTCAGCTACATCTACGCGATGCGGCCGCACGAGCAGCCGAAGACGGCCTCGCCCTGGGACGAGCCCGCCGACCAGCTGCTGACGCCCGGGCTGCTCCAGGGATACCTGGCGTCGGTGCTGCCGCCCGCGATGCACCCGGACCAGCTCGTCTTCGTCGACAGCCTGCCCCGCCTGCCCAACGGCAAGGTGGCCCGGCTGGAGCTGCCGCCGCCACCCCGCGGGCACGCGGAAGCGGCCCTGGAGCAGGGCAGCGGCCTCGCCGACCGGCTGCGCGAGGCGTGGCGGGTCACGCTCGGCGTCGATGCCGTCCATGACGACGACAACTTCCTCGCCCTCGGCGGGCACTCGCTGACCGCGCTGCGGGTGGCGCACCGGGTGCGCGACATGGCCGACCTGGAGGTGTCCCCGGCGAGCTGCCTGCGCGCTAGGTCCTTCGCCGACTGGTTGGCCCGGGTCACGGACGCGAGACGCGATGTCAGCCCCCCTCGATAACGCGCCGCGGCACGTCGTCGTGGTCGGCAGCGGCCAGCTCGCCCGCTCGCTGTGCGATTCCCTGGCCTCCATTCAAACCCCCCAGCCGGTACGCGTGACCGTGCTGGCCCGCGACCTGGCCGCCGCCCTCGGCGCGGCCCGGGGCGCGCAGGTGCGCGCCACGGTCGCCGGGACCAGGGTCAGCTTCACCGCCCAGCCGTTCACCGCCGAACCGTCCACCGACCCCGGCGACGGGTACGCCGCCGACGCCGCGTCGATGGCCCGGCTCCGCCCTGACGTGCTGGTCTGCGCCGCGTCGCCCCAGTCGCCATACGAGCGGGTGCACGCGCCGTCGGCCTGGACGGAGTTGGTCGCCACGGCCGGCTTCGGGGTGACGCTGGCGTTGCAGGCCGAGCTGGTGTCCCGGCTGGCCGCCGCGCTGGCCAGCGGCACACCGGACGCGTTGCTGGTCAACGGCTGCTTCCCGGACGCGGTCAACCCGCTGCTGGCAGCGCTGAATCTGCCCGTGCTGTGCGGCATCGGCAACGTGGCGACCCTGGCCGCGTGTCTGGACGCCGCGCTGGGCCGTCCCGGGCCGCGGCGGCTGGCGGTGCTCGGCCACCATGCCCACCTCGCCGCGCCCGGCACGGACAGCACCGGGGACGACACCGCCGAGGTACGCGCCTGGCTGGACGGCCTGCCCGTCCCGGACGTCACCGGGCTGCTGGCCGGCTACCGTGCCCTGCCCCGGCCGCAGCTGAACGCGCTGGCCGGACATGCCGCTGCCGCCCTGGTGGCGGGGCTCGCCGCCGACGCGGGTGAGGTCGTGGCCAGCCTGCCCGGGCCGCTGGGGCTGCCGGGCGGCTACCCGGTCCGGCTCAGCGGTGGCCGGGCCGAGCTGCGGCTGCCACCCGAGCTCAGCGCGGCGCAGGCCGTCGCCTGGAACACCGCCGCCGGGCACCGTGACGGCGTCGAGGTCAGCGACGGCCACGTGCGCTATCCGGAGCGTGCCCGGGCAGCGCTGTCGGCGTACCAGCCGGAACTGGCCGAAGGCTGGCCCGTGACCGAACTGCCTGAGGTCTTCGCCCGGTTCATCGCCCTGCGCGACCATCTGCGAACGGCGCCACCGACGCCGGCGCATGCCCCCCGTGTGTTGGAGGACTCCCCATGTCCGTGACCGCCCCGACCACACGCAACCTGATCACCGACTATTACGACGTCATCGCGTCAGCGGTGGATCAGTGCGGCGCCGTCCCCGGTGGCCCTGCCGGAACGCCCGGCTTCGCGCCCGGCTTCGACCTGCCCGAGCTGACCCCGGCGGTGCGCGAGTACTACGCCGCCGCCACCGCGAGCTGGTCCCAGCTGGGCGAATACGGCGGGCACCACCTCCAGCTGCTCGACCTGACAGCGAACCCGGGTACCCAGACCACCAAGACGTTCGCGTCGATGGTGATCGTCGCCCGCGCGGTGGAATACGTCCGGCGCACCGGAACCCGGCTGTGCATCTTCACGCCGACCTCCGGCAACAAGGGCGTCGCGCTGCGCGACTCGGTGGCCCGTGCCTACGCGGCCGGGCTGGTGACGCCGGAGCAGCTGTCCATCGTGGTGCTGGCACCGCAGTCGACCCGGCACAAGTTCCGCCACGACGCGCTGGCCGCCGACCCGCAGTCGCGCCAGGTCAACCCGCTGCTGCGGTACACCGGCAGCGACCCGGAGGGTGTCAAGGCGCTCGGCCGCGCGTTCGTCGACGAGTACGCCGCCACGATGCACGACAAGCACGGCGTCACGCTGTGGTACACCCTGGACCTGAAGAACTACCTGGTCGCGGACGCCGCCCGGGCCGCCTTCGAGGCTGACGTGGCCCCGGCCAGCGCCGCCCGGCCGCGCTGGCACGCGCACGCCGTCTCCAGCGCTTTCGGCCTGCTCGGCTACAACCTGGGCCGCGACGTGCTCGAAGCGGCGGGCAAGGCCAGCCCGGTCGACCGCCCCGGCTTCCTGCTCGTGCAGCACCTCGGTACGCCCGACATGGTGCTCAGCCTGCGCCACGGTTCGTTCGAGCGGGACAACTGCCCGGCCTACACGCTGGATGAGGGCGTGGGCGCCTGGACGCAGGACAAGGACGCGCACTTCCCGGCCGTCACCGATGACCCGGCCGAGGTGCTCGACCCCACCTTCTACACCCACCGCCCGGTGACCTCCCCGGCGATGAACGCGTTGATCGAGCGGCACGGCGGCGACGGCATCGTCGTGTCGCGGCGCGAATGCGCCCAGCGCTACCCGGTGGCCCGCGACTGGCTGGCCAACGCCGGGCTCGAGCTGCCCGCCGACCCCGAGCAGTTGCGGGAGTGGTCGATCGTGATGGCGCTGACCGGTGTCTGCAACGCCATCGACCGCGGCCTGGTGCCGGCCGGGCACGACATCGTGGTGCACGGCACCGGCAGCTACTCCAACGACTTCACCGTCGCCGACGCCGACGCCGAGGTGTCCACGGTCGCCGACGTCGTGGCGGCCGTCGTGAACAGATGGTGAGCCTGGCGTACTCCGGCAGCCCGCTCGGCCTGTCACCCGAGCGGGCTGCCTGGCTTGCCGCGCAGGCCCACGCCGCCGGGGTAACCCCGGCTGCGGTGGTCCTCACCGCGACCGCCCTGCTGGTACGCCGGTACACCGGCGCCCAGGTCGTGACGCTGCGGCACGGCGACGACCTGGTGGCGCTGGACCTGACCGCCGACGCCCCGATCCGTGAGCTGTGGCGGTCGGTGCGCCCGGCACCGCCGGGTTCCGCCGCCGACGCCAGCGTACAGTTGGGCCCTGACCTGGGCGAAGGCGCACTGTCGGGGCTGCCCGGTGACTACGCCGACGACCTGGGCGCCGACCTGGCCGAGTTCCTGTCCGCGCTGGACCCGGCCGCGTCGTCGGCCGACGTGCTGTCGTCGGCCCGCTACGAGCAGCGCCCGGCACCACAACTGGCTCGGCTGCACGGCGGCGACGGCACCGAAGCCGACCGTGTACGCGGTGACACGATCCCGTCCGCGTTCGCATCGGTCGTCGCCGCGTACCCGCAGCGGGTGGCGGTGCTGGCCGACGACGCGACCGTGACCTATCGCGAGCTCGGTGCCGCCGTGGCCGCGACCGCCGTGGCCCTGGCTGATCCGGGCAACGGCGGAGCGCCGCCTGCGCCGGTCGGGGTCCTGTGCCGCCATGGTGTCGCCACGATCACCGGCATCCTGGCGGTGCTGGCGTCGGGGTCGGCGTACGTGCCGCTGGACACCGTGTTCCCGGTGGTCCGGCTGGCCGGGATGCTGCGCGATGCCGGGGTGCAGGCCATCGTCACGGACCCCGAGCACGCGCGGCTCGCCGCCACGCTGGCCGCCGAAGCCGGGCTGCCGGAGCTGCCGATCGTGCACCTCCAGCCGGGCACCTCCCCGCCGGACCTGTCTGGGCTGCGGGGGCACGCGCGGCCGGACGACCCGGCGTACGTGCTTTACACCTCGGGGTCGACCGGGATGCCGAAGGGTGTGGTGCAGAGTCACCGCAACGTGCTGTTCGGCGTACGCAATCACGTGCGCAACTTCGCCATCCGGCCGGATGACCGCACCAGCGTGCTCACCTCGTTCGGCTACGACATGGCGGTCACCGACACGTTCAGCGCCCTGCTGTCCGGCGCCGCCGCCGTCCCCGTCGACGTTCGCGCACACGGCCTCGGCCACCTGAGCAATGCCCTCGCCGACCGGGGCGTCACGATCTACCACTCCACCCCGACCGTCTACCGATACCTGGTGGCGAGCCTGGGCGAGCGCGGGCGACTGCCGTCAATCCGTGCCGTCGTGCTCGGCGGCGAGGAGGTGACCAGGCACGACGTAACGCTGGCCCGGCGGTCGTTCGCGCCTGGTGTGGTGTTCGTCAACGGGTACGGCACCACCGAGATCAGCTTCGCCGCGCAGCACCACCTGCCGCCCGGTGCGGAGCTGGAGCAGGCCGTCGTGCCGATCGGGCACCCGCTGCCGGGCGTCGAGGTGGTGCTGGCCGACCCGGCCGGGCGCCCGACCTGCCTGACCGGCGAGGTGATCGTGCGTACACCGCACGTCGCGCTGGGGTACCTGGGCCTGCCGGAGCTCACGGCGGCCCGGTTCGTCGAGCACGGCGGGGTGCGGGCGTACCGGACCGGGGACATCGCGCGGCGGCGGCCCGACGGGATGCTGGTCTACCTGAGCCGCAGCGACCGGATGGTGAAGATCCGCGGCTATCGGGTGGAGCTGGGCGAGATCGAAGCCCACCTGGCCGGGTTGCCCGGGGTGGGCCAGGCGGCCGTGGTGGCCCGGCGCAGCGCGGCCGCGTCCGGCACCGGCGAGCACGAGATCCTCGCGTACGCGGTCCCGGCCGTGGGGGCGAGCATCGAGCCGGGACGGCTGCGGGAGCAGTTGGCGGCGGTGCTGCCAGACTTCATGATGCCCCGGGCTGTGGTGGCGGTGGCGGAGCTGCCGATGGGCCCGACCGGCAAGCTCGACCAGGCCGCCCTGCCCGATCCGGATGCCGAGGCCGTGCGAACCGTCCCAAGGACGGGCGGGCCGCCGTCGGGGCCGCTCGAGGAGACGATCGCGGCGATCTGGTGCGCGGTGCTGGGACTGCCCGCTGTGGACCGTCGGGTGAGCTTCTTCAAGTTGGGCGGGCATTCGCTCCAGCTCGCCCTGCTGCAGCGGCACCTGGAGGAACGCCTCGACCGGCGGGTGCCGCTGGCCCGGCTGATGGAGTTCCCGACGGTGGCGGCGCTGGCGGCACACCTGGCGGCGGCGGGCGCGGACGGCGTACCGGCGGATGGTCGTTTGGCGGCAGTCGGGAACCGGATGGCGCGGCGCAGAGCCGCGCGGGGCGGTGGCGGCGGGGAGGGCGAGACGTGAGCGAGGACGATCAGATCGCGGTGGTGGGCCTGTCCTGCCGGGTGCCCGGCGCGGACGACGCACCCGCCATGTGGCGAAACCTGCTGTCCGGGGTGGACTCGGTGCGCCGGTTGACCGCCGCCGAGGGCGCCCTCACCGACCCCGACTGGGTGCCGGTGTTCGGGCGGCTCGACGACCTGGACGGCTTCGACGCAGACCTGTTCGGCTATCCCGCCGAGCTGGCGGCGCTGCTCGATCCGCAGCACCGGCTGTTCCTCGAGGTCGCCTGGCGTGCCCTGGAGGACGCCGGGATCGATCCCGACCGCGACCCGGCCCAGGTCGGCGTGTTCGCCGGCTGCGGCCCCAATCGCTACCTGCACCATCATCTGCTGGGTAATCCCGCTCTGCAGCCCGGCTTCGGTGGCCTAGCTGAGGACTGGGACGACGCGTTGACCGGCTCGGGCTGCGACTACCTGCCTACGCGCACCGCGTACGCGCTGGGGCTGGCGGGACCGGCCGTGGCGATCCAGACGGCCTGCTCGACGTCGCTGGTCGCGGTTTGTCAGGCGGCGCAGAGCCTGCTGGACTACCGGTGCGACGTGGCGATCGCGGGTGGCTCGGCGGTGGTCTCGACCCGGCAGGCCGGTTATCGCCTGCGGTCGGGCGGCCTGCTGGCCACGGACGGGGTGTGCCGCCCCTACGACGCGGCCGCGACCGGGCAGGTGTTCGGCAACGGTGCCGGTGCGGTGGTGCTCAAGCGCCTCGCCGAGGCGCGCGCCGACGGCGACAACGTCTACGCCGTCGTCCCGGGCTGGGCCGTGAACAACGACGGTGCCGACCGGCCCGGCTTCACCACTCCGGGCGTGGCGGGGCAGGCGGCGGTGCTGGCGGAGGCGCTGGCGTCGGTGGGCTGGGACGCGGCCGATGTGGGCTATCTGGAGGGCCATGGCACCGGTACCACGGTGGGGGACGCGATCGAGGTCGACGCCCTGACCCGGGTACGCCGCGGCAGCCGCAGCCCGCTGCTGCTCGGCTCGGTGAAGGGCAACCTCGGCAACCTCGACGCCGCCGCCGGCGTGATTTCCCTGATCAAGGCCGTGTACGCCGTCCACACCGGACAAGTGCCGGGGACGGCACACTTCACCGGCGCGCACGGCGACGTCGACCTCGCCGCGGCGGGCGCCGAGGTCAGCGCGCAGACCCGGCCGTGGGCCGGAAAGCGGCGGGCCGGGGTCAGCTCGTTCGGCCTCGGCGGCACCAACGCGCACGTGCTGGTGGAGCAGGCGCCCGGCGCGAACGACCATGCCAAGTCGGAAAGCCCTGGCGGCGAGCCTGGACAAGAATGCCGCGATCGGGTGGTGCTGGGGCTGTCGGCGGGCAGCCCGGCGGCGCTGCGGGAACTGGCCCGGCGGCTGGCCGAGCGGCTGGCCGTGGGTGACCTCGCCGTGGCGGATGTGGCGCACACGCTGGCCGTGGGACGGCGGCGACTACCGCACCGGGGTGCAGTCGGGTGCACCGACGCCGAGGAGGCGGTGGGGCAGTTGACCGCGCTCGCGCAGGGTGGACCGGTGGCCGACGACGCCGGTGCCCGCTCCTGGCTGGACGGTGGCGAACTGCCCGTGGTGCCGGGGCGGCGGGTTCCGCTGCCCGGCTATCCGTTCCAGCGGACCAGACACTGGATCGAGGCAGTGCGATGACCAGCCCCCATCTGCCCTACCCCGAGCTGTGCCTGCCCGACCTGGTCGCCGGGCACGCCCAGCGGCGTCCCGACGCGCCCGCGGTCGTGCAGGGTGACCTGACACTGAGCTACGGCGACCTCGTCGGCCGGGCCAGCGCCCTCGCCGCGTCGCTGCGCGCTCACCGCATCGCCCCGGACGACCTCGTCGGTGTCTGCGTGGATCGCCGCCCGGACCTGGTGGTCGCCCTGCTCGGCGTGCAAGCGGCGGGCGCGGGGTATGTCCCGCTCGACCCGGCGCTGCCGCCGCAGCGGCTGCGCGAACTGGCCGCCGAGGCCCGCCTTCACGTCATCGTGGGTACGCCCACCACCGCGCCCGAAGCCTTCGGCGACCTGACCATGCTGGGCGTACCAGCCGAAACGGCGCCCTGGCAGCCGGCGCCCGCGACGCTGTCCACCACGGCGTACGCGATGTTCACGTCAGGGTCGACCGGGCAGCCCAAGGGTGCGGTGATCGAGCACCGGGCGCTGACCGAGAAGGTTATCAACATCGCCGACTTCGCCAACTTCGGCGAGGTGACCCGGTGCCTGGCCTTCGCCTCGATCGGGTTCGACGCGTCGGTGGCCGACATGCTCGCTCCGCTCGCCGCCGGGGGCACGGTCGTGCTGGCCGGCGACCCCGAACGGGCCGACCCGACCCGGCTCTACCGGGTGTGCGCCGCACAGGACGTCGACGTCGTGGTGCTGCCGCCGCCGATCCTGCCGTTGCTGGACCCGGCCCGGCTGCCCGGCGTACGGCTGGTGATGACCGGTGGGGAAGCGACCGGCCCGGAGCAGGTCGGCCGGTGGACCGAGGGGGGCCGCCGGTTCATCAGCGTCTACGGCCCGACCGAGGCGACGGTGCTGGTGACCTGGTTCGAGGGCAGCGGCATCTGGACCCGGCCCATCCCGATCGGCAAGCCCGCCGCCAACCACCGCATCCACCTCGTCGACGACAGCCTGCGCGAGGTCGGTCCCGGTGAGATCGGCGAGGTGCTGGCCGGTGGGCCAGGGCTCGGCCGCGGGTACCTGTTCGACCCCGCGCTCACAGCGGAGCGGTTCATCCCGGATCCGTTCACCGAGCAGCCCGGGAGGCGGCTCTACCGCACCGGTGATCTGGCCCGATGGTTGCCGGACGGGAGCCTGGAATTCCTCGGCCGGGCCGACCGGCAGGTCAAGATCCGGGGACAGCGGATCGAGCTCGGCGAGGTGGAGGCGGTGCTGCGCCGCCACCCTGAGGTGGGCAACGCCAGCGTCCAGGCGCGCGGCGGCCCCGGCGGCCAGGAACTCGTCGCGTACGTGGCGACCGGCCTGGACGTGGCGGACCTGCGCGCCTACTGCGCGCGGCTGCTGCCGCCCGCGGCCGTCCCGGCGCGGATGTTCACCACGGCCGCGCTGCCGATCACCATCAACGGCAAGATCGACACCGAGCGGCTGGCCGCACTCACCGCCGCCGAACCCGCCCCGGCACCGCAGGGCGAGGCACCGGCCACCGACACCGAGCGCCTGATCGCGCAGGCCTGGGCGGTGCTGCTGGACGAGCCGGCCGTTGGCCGCGACGCCGACTTCTTCGACCACGGTGGGCACTCGATCACCGCGATGCGGCTGGTCGCCGACCTGCGGGAGCGGCTGGGCCGAGACATCGCGATCGAAGACGTGCTGATCGGGCGTACGCTGCGGGGCATCGCCGCCCGCGCCGACGCCGCCGCCGAGGCCAGCGCGGCCACCGTCGCCCGGGGCCGTCCGCCGGCCCTGTCCCCGGCGCAGCAGCGGCTGTGGTTCCTCGACCGCTACTTCCACACCGCCGCGTCGGCCTACAACGTGGCCTTCGCCGAACGGCTAACCGGCCCCCTCGACATCGCGGCCCTGGCCGCGGCGCTCACCGCCGTCGCGGACCGCCAGCAGATCCTGCGCTGGCGCATCCCGGACACCGACGGCGTCCCGTACGCCGTGGCCGACCCGCCCGCGCCGGTGCCGTTGCCCGTGCGCGAACTGGCCCCGGGCGCGGACCTCGCCACACACCTCGCGGCGGGTGCAGCGACACCGTTCACGCTGGCCACCGACACGCTGTGGCGGGCCGAACTGATCCGGACCGGCGCCGCCGAGCACGTGCTGGCCGTCTACGCCCACCACGCCGTGTTCGACGGCTGGTCCCAGTCGCTGTTCTACGCCGACCTCGCCACCGCCTACCGCGCCGCGCTCGGTGACGGGGCGCCGCTGCCGCCACTGCCCGCCACCTACGGCGACTATGTCGCGTGGCGCGCCGACCGCTCCCGGCGACGCGCCGAGCAGGACCTCAACTGGTGGCTGGAGCACCTGACCGGCGTACCCGTCGTGGTGGAACTGCCCGGGCGACGAGACCGGCCCGCCGAACAGACCTTCACCAGCGCGACCGTGACCACCCGGCTGGACCGGGCCGCGACCGCCGCCCTCACCGACCTCGCCGCCGGGCTCGGCGCGACCCCGGCCGCCGCCGTGCTGGCCGCGTTCGCGCTGGTGCTGGCCCGCCGCACCGGCCACCCGGACCTGGTCATCGGCACGCCCACGGTGGACCGGCGAGCCACCGACTTCGAGCAGATGGTCGGATTCTTCATCGAGATTGCACCGCTGCGGCTGCGTCAGGCCCCCGACGCGGGCTTCGCCGAGCATGTACGCGCCGCGTGGGAGGAACTCCTCGCCGCGCTCGCGCACCCGGAAGCGCCGGTGGAACGCATCGTCGGCGGGCTCGGCCTCGGCGGCCTGCTGGACCGCAGCCCGCTGGTGCAGGTGCTGTTCAACATGTACACCTTCGACGAGCCGAAGCTGGACCTGGCCGGGCTCGGCAGCGAACCGGTGCCGGTGCCCGCGCCCGGGTCGCCGTTCGACCTCACCCTCTACGGCGTGAGCAGGGACGGGCAGCTGCGAGTGGAGATCGTCTTCAACCCGGATGTCTACGGCACCGGCCTGATGGCGGCCGTGCTCGGCGAGGTCGAACAGATGCTGCGGGCCGGAGCCGCCGATCCGCAGCAACCCGTGTCACAGCTGCCCGACTGGACGGCCATCCCGGCCGGGACGCCGGGCCACGCGACCCGGGCCGCCCGGGTCAAGCGGGCCGTGGGCCGGTCGGGCGCGATCACCGAACGCCCGGCCACCCCCACCGAACGCCAGATCGCATCGGTCTGGTGCAACGTGCTCGGCGTACCAGAGGTCGCGGCGACGGACAGCTTCTTCGACGTCGGCGGTGGCTCATTGGCCGTCGCCGTCGTGCAGCGGCAGCTCAACCGGCTGCTCGGCACGAACCTGCGGCTGGTGGACCTGTTCCGCCATCCGACCGTCCGCACGCTCGCCACGCACTTGGACAGCACCCGAGCGTCCACGGAATCACCTGGTGACAGCGCCGAGGACGCGGCGGTGGAACGGGCCACGCGCCGCGGTGCCGTCCGCCTGCAGCGCACCCGGCGCCGCCCGACCGGCGAGCCCGCCATGGAGGAGGATCCGGCGTGACGCACCTGGTCCCACTCGGCGACACCGGCTGGTCGGTCTGGCGTGACGTGCTGCTGCGCAGCGCCGGGTTCCCCGCCGACGGGCTGGACCGCTTCGCCGCACCGGACTGCGCCGACGCCGCCGACCGGCACCTCGCCGGTGACCTCGACGCGCCGGCGTTCACGGCCGCGTACGCGCACGCCACCCGGGCATCCTCGGCGGCGGTGTGCGAGATCGCCGCCGACCCGCTGTTCCGTGAGGCCGTGACCTGGCAGAACCCGGACGTCCTGGTGGCGCTCGACGGGCTGGTCAAGGACGGCCCGGACGGGCCACGCAACGTCCGCCGCCGGGGCCGGGAGAACGTCGTCGCCGGGTACTGGCAGCGCTATGTCGCCAAGTGCGAAACCATCGGCTTCTTCGGGCCGGTGTGCTGGGGCACCGTCGAACCCGGCCCGGCCACCATCACCACCAAGCCCGGCCCCGGCCTGCTCCGCCAGCGCTCCGTCTACCTCGAATACTGGGCCCTGTCCGCGTACTCGGACAGACTGGCGGCAGACCCGCGGGTGCGGGCGTGGCTGGCCCCGGCCCTGGCGCCGCACGCCTGGTTGGACGGGCGGGTCGTGCACCGGCCCGCCCAGCGCCCGACGCCGGTGTCGCTGACCGAGTCGATCGCGCTGGCATCGTGCGACGGCAGCCGCCCCGCGCGGGAGATCGTCGACGACCTGGTTCGCGACGAGCAGGCCGGCGTACGCCGGACCGAGGAAGGGTTCCTGCTGCTGGCGCACCTGGCCGAACGGGGCCTGCTGCGCTGGGACTTCGACCTGCCGCAGGGCTTCGCTGCAGAGGCGCGCCTGCGCGAGCGGATCGACGCCATCGGCGACCCGGCACTTCGGGAAAACGCCCTGGCCGGGCTGAATCGGCTGACCGGAGCCCGGAGCAGGGTCGCCGACGCCGCCGGTGACCCCACCGCGCTGGCCGACGCAATGTCCGCATTGGACGCCGAGTTCACCGACCTGACCGGGTTGCCGCCGCGCCGGCGGGCCGGGCAGAACTACGCCGGGCGGGCACTGTGCCACGAGGAGACCGCCCGCGACGTGGAGTTCACGGTCGGCACCGGCCTGCTCGACTCCCTGGCCCCGGCACTGGCCCTGCCGCTGCAGGCGGCCCGCTGGCTCACCGCCGAACTGGCCACAGCGTACGGCGACGCGCTGCGCGACCTGTACGCCGAGTTGAGCGGCGACGGACCGGTCCGGCTCGGCGACCTGTGGTTCTTCGCCCAGGGTCCGCTGTTCGGGCCCGGCGACCGGCCCGTCGATCGGGTCGCGCACGAATTCGCCTCCCGCTGGGAACGGGTACTCCGGCTCGCCGACCTGCCCGCCGACACCACGCGACTGCAGGTCAGCTCGGCCGAGCTGGCGCCCCGGGTGGCCGAGCAGTTCCCGGCGACCCGTCCCGGCTGGAGTGCGGGCCGGGTGCACAGCCCGGACCTGCAGATCTTCGCGGAGTCACCGCAGGCGCTGGCCGACGGCGAGTTCGCAGCGGTGCTCGGTGAGCTGCACGCGGCGTACACGACGTTCAACGCCGAACTGTTCACGCACTGCCATCCCGACCTCGACCGGCTGCGGCACGCGTACGCGGCGGACCTGGGCTCGGGACGGCTGCGCCCGATCTACCCGGTCGAATTCCCCCGGGTCGGCGGCCGGTTGTCGCCGTCGCTGTTCGGGCCGGGCGACCACCAGCTCGCGTTCGCCGACGCACCGGGGGCCGGGCGGGACCGCCTCGTGCCGGCCAACGCCGCCCTGGTGTCCGAAGCGGACGGTGCCCTGGTGGCGACCGGGCCCGACGGCACCCGCTGGCCGCTGGTCGAGGTGTTCTCCGACCTGATCGCGGTGCACGCCGCCGACGCGTTCAAGCTGATGACCGAACGCCCACACAGCCCCCGGGTCACCGTGGACAAACTGGTGCTGGCCCGGGAGACGTGGCGCACCACGGTCGGGCAGACCGGCCTGACCAGCGCCATCGACCAGGCACAGCGCTACCTCGCGGTACGCCGGTGGCGAGCCGCGCTGGGCCTGCCGGAGCGGGTCTTCATCCGGGTGGCCACCGAACTCAAACCCACATACGTCGACCTGACCAGCCCGCTCTACGCCAACCGGCTGTGCCTGCTGCTGCGGGCGGCACACCAGGCGGGCGGCAACGACGTGCCGGTGACGGTGTCGGAGCTGCTGCCCGGGCTGCCGCAGGCGTGGCTGCCCGACGGCCAAGGCCACCACTATGCCAGCGAGCTGCGCCTGCACATCAGCGATTCGGCCGAGCCAGAGGGAATGCCGTGACGAACGAGACAGTGGAGCCGATCGCGATCGTCGGGCTCAGCCTGCGCGTACCCGGGGCGTCGTCGGCGGAGGAGTACTGGCGCAACCTGGTCGACGGCACCGAGTCGTTCACCCGGTTCAGCCGGGCTGAGCTGCTGGCGCGCGGGGTCGGCGAGGACGAACTCGACGATCCGGCGTACGTGCCGGTGGCGGCGGTGCTCGACCAGTTCGACCATTTCGACGCGGGTCTGTTCGGCATGAGCCCGCGCGACGCGGAGCTGGCCGACCCGCAGCAGCGGCTGTTCCTGGAGCACGCGCACGCCGCTCTGATCGACGCGGGCTGCGACCCGGCCCGCTACGGCGGCGAGATCGGCGTCTACGCGGGCAGCAACGCCGACCTCTACCAGTGGCTCAACGTCCGGCGGAACCCGCAGGCGCTGGCGGGCGCGGGTGAGCTGCGGGTGTCGCTGGGCAACAAGCCCGACTACCTGGCCAGCACCGTGTCGTTCCGGCTCAACCTGCGCGGCCCGGCGATGACCGTGCAGACCGCCTGCTCGTCGTCGCTGGTGGCGATACACCTGGCCAGCGAGGCGCTGCGCAACGGCGAGTGCGACACGGCGCTTGCCGGCGGGGTGTGCGTGGAGCTGCCGCACGCCGTCGGGTACGTCGCCGACGACGGGTACACCTCCGCCGACGGGCACTGCCGCCCGTTCGACGCGCAGGCCAACGGCACCGTCTACGGCAGCGGCGTCGGGGTCGTCGTGCTCAAGCGGCTGTCCGACGCCCTCGCCGACGGAGACGACATCCGGGCCCTGATCATCGGCAACGCGGTCAACAACGACGGCATGACCAAGGCGAGCTTCACCGCGCCCAGCGTCAATGGCCAGTTGGAGGTCGTCGTGCAGGCCCTCGCGGTCGCCGGCGTCGCCCCGCGCTCGGTCAGCTACGTGGAGGCGCACGGCACCGGCACGGTCCTCGGCGACTCGATCGAGATCGCGGCGCTGACGGCGGCCTACGGGCGGCGCACCACCGAGCGAGGCTGGTGCGGGGTCGGCTCGACCAAGGCCAACATCGGCCACCTCAGCGCGGCCGGTGGCGTGATCGGCCTGATCAAGACCGTGCTGTCGATGCAACACCGGCTCATCCCGCCCAGCATCAACCACGACCGGCCGCACCCGGAGATCGACTTCGAGGCGAGCCCGTTCTACGTGGTGTCGACGCTGACCAAATGGGAGCCCGAGGAACAGCGGCCGCTGCGGGCCGGGGTGAGCTCGCTCGGCCTCGGCGGCACCAACGCCCACCTGGTGCTCCAGCAGGCACCGCCTCCCGCACCCGCCACGGCACCGCATCACGGCGGCGGCGAGCTGATCCAGGTGTCCGCCGCGACCCCGGCCGCGCTGGCGGCGGCGTGCGCCCAGGTGGCCACCCGGCTCACCGACCGGCCCGAGCTTCCGCTGCGCGATGTGGCGTACACCTTGCGGGAGGGACGGCCGGTCCATCAGCACCGGGCCGCCGTCGTCGCCGTGGACCCGGCCCAGGCGGCCGCGGCGCTGGCCGACCCGAAGCGTCGAGCCAGCGGGGACGCCGCCACGGCGCCCCGGGTGGGCCTGCTCTTCCCCGGCCAAGGCTCGCAACACCCCGGCATGGGCGCGCGCCTCGCCGCAACCGAGCCGGTGTTCGCGGCCGCCGTCGACGAATGCGCCCGGATCCTCGGCTGGGACCCGCACGAGCTGATCTTCAGCACGAAACCCGGTGCCGACGAGCGACTGGCCGAACCCCCGGTGCTGCAACCCGCCCTGTTCACCGTCGAATACGCCACCGCGATGCTGTGGCGACACTGGGGTGTCACACCCGCCGCGATGATCGGCCACTCCATCGGTGAGCTGGTGGCGGCGACCGTGGCCGGGGTCTTCGACCTGCCCGACGCGCTGCGGCTCGCGGCTGCCCGGGGCCGGCTGGTCCAGGCCGCGCCGCAGGGCCGCATGCTCGCCGTGCAGCGCGGCGCCGACGAGATCTCGCCCCTGCTGCCCGCCGGGGTCGCCGTGGCGATCAGCAACGGACCCCACACCTGCGTGCTGGCCGGCGCACCAGAGCCGGTGACCGCCTTCGCCAACACGCTGCGCGAACGCGGCGTCAGCTGCACGCTGCTGCGGTCGCCGTACGCGATGCACGTGCCGCTGCTGGACCCGCTGCGCGACGAGTTCGCGGCACTGGTGGCGGCGGTGCCGCGCCGGGCGCCGAGCCTACCGGTGTGGTCGGCCGCGACCGCCGCACCCTTCACCGACGGGCAGATCACCGATCCGGCGTACTGGGGGGAGCAGCTGTGCCGGCCGGTGCGGTTCGGGGCCACGGTGGCAGGGCTCGCCGCGACGGGTGCCGCCGACGAGTGGCTGCTGCTGGAGTGCGGTCCCGGCCGCCAACTCGCCGGGCTCGCCCGGCTCAGCCTGCCGCAGGGGGCCAGGGCGCCGCTGCGGACGCTGCCCACGCCGGGGGAGAAGCTGACCGACCGGCAGACCGCCTACGATGCGGCGGGCCGGTTGTGGACGACCGGGGTCCCCGTACGCCTGCCCACGCCCGGCAAGCCACGCCTGGTGCCCCTGCCCGGGTACCCGTACCAGCGGACCCGGCACTGGATCTCCCCGGCGCCGGTGGCCGCACCTGCCGAACCGGCCGCCGACCGCCGCTACGACGACGGGGTCGTCGAGGTGCCGGTCTGGCACCAACTGCCCGCCACGGCACCCGCCGAGGCGCCCGGTCAGCTGCTGCTCTTCGCGGCCGGGGAGCGCGGAACGGCCCTCGCGGCCCGGCTGCGTGAGCGCGGCACCGACGTCACCGTGGTCCGCCCTGGGGCTGCCTTCGCCGTCCGCCCGAGCGGCTACCAGCTGCGTGCGACCAACGCCGCCGACTATCAGCGGCTGCTCGACGAGTGCGCCGACGACGCTCGGGCCGCCCGGATCGTGCACGCGTGGGCGCTGGACGGCGACCCGGCCGGCTCCGATGTGGATGCCGTGTCGGCGGCCCAGGAACACGGGTATTACGCGCTGCTGACGCTGCTGGACGCGCTGCCGGCCGCCGGCGTGGAGCTCGACGTGGTCACCGCCGGAGTGGCCGACGTGACCGGGGCCGACCTGGTGCGCCCGGAGCACGCCACGGTGGCCGGGGTGGTGCGCTCGGTGCCGCTGGAACGCCCGCAGGTGCGCTGTCACTGGGTCGACGCCGACCCGGGCGACTTCGGCGTGGACGCGGTGGTGGACGAACTGCTCGGCACCGAGCGGGCCGAGACGGTCGCGCTGCGGCTGGGCGGGCGCCGCTGGACCCGCGATTTCGCTCCGGTCCGGCCGGCTGGCCGTACCACCTCCGGGTTGGGTATCCGCGACGGCGGGCGTTACCTGATCACGGGCGGGCTGGGCCGGGTCGGCGGCGCGTTCGCCGCCGAGCTGGCCCGGCGTGGCGCGCAGCTGGTGCTGGTCAGCCGCACCGCGCAGCCGCCGCTGGCCACGATCGAAGCCCTGAAGCAGGCGGGCGCCCGGGTGCGTCACCTCACCGCCGACGTGGCCAACGTAGCCACCATGCGGGCGGTACGCGCCGAAGTCCTGCGTGACCTCGGCGGCCTCGACGGCATCATCCACGCCGCGAAGCTGCCCGACACCGGCCTGTCCGCCGGGTCGCGGCTGGCCGAGGCGGCGGCGGAACTGCGGCCCAAGGTCACCGGCACGCTGGTGCTACGCGAGGTCTTCGGTGACCTGCCGCTCGACTTCGTGGCGCTGGCCTCGTCGGTGACCGCGCTCGCGGGTGGCCTGGGCCGGGCCGACGACACGGCCGCCAACGCGTTCCTCGACGCGTACGCGCGCAGCCCGCACGGCTGGCCGGCCCGCCTCGTGTCGCTGGCCTGGGGCGCGTGGCAGGAGGAGGGCGTGCCCGAACACGACGGGCTGCCCCCCGCGGCGGCCGTCGCCGCGTGGCAGCGGGTCCTCGCCGAGGGCCGCACCGGCTCGGTGGCGATCGGCGCCTACCCGGTGGCCGCGGTCGCGGGCCACGAGCGGCGACTCGGCTCGGCCGCCGCCACGGTGACCTCCACCGTGGCCGCCGCTGATGGCGACCTGACCGCCACCATCGCCCGGATCTGGGGTGACGTCCTCGGTGTCGCCGAGGTCAGCCCGCACGACAACTTCTTCCGACTGGGCGGCACATCCCTGGTGGCGGCGCAGCTGGTGCTGCGCATCCGCCAGGCCGTCGGCGCCCGGCTGTCCATGCGGGTGCTGTTCGACGCGCCGACCGTCGCCGCGATGGCCGCCCGGATCGAGTCGCTGCGCGGCGCCTCACCGGCCGCCGACGCGGAGGCACCCATCCCGCGCCTCCGCAGACCGGGGAAATCGGCATGACCGACTGCACCGCAGCGCAGCAAGGGCCAGGAGAGCATGCCGAGGAGGATCCGGCGTGACCGAGGTGCGGCACGACCTCACGGCGGTGGGCGACGTCTACACCGTCCCCGCCTCCTACGCTCAGGAGCGGGTCTGGTTCACCGCCCAGCTCAGCCCCGCGCAGCCGCTGTTCACGATGACCGATGCGGTCACCCTGCCGCCCGGCGCGGGGCCGGAGCAGGCGCTCGCCGCGCTGCGGGCGGTCACCGAACGGCACGAGGCCATGCGCACCACCCTGCGCCTGACCGACGGCGAGCTCTACCAGGACATCCACCCCACCGTGCCGATCGAGCTGCCGGTGACCGACCTGTCCGGGCTGACCGAGCCGGACCGGGAACGCGCCCGCACCGAGATCGTCGCCGAGTACGCCCGCCTCGACCTGCCGACGGACAGCGCACCGCTGTGGCGGGCGCGGCTGCTGCGGCTCGGCGCGGACACCTGGTGGATGCTGTTCGCCGGGCACCACGTCATCCTTGACGGCACCTCACTGCTCAACCTGCGTGCCGAGCTGACTGAGCTGTGCGCCGCTGCCGTCGCGGGCCGGGCGCCGGACCTGCCCGACCTGCCCATCCAGTACGCCGACTACGCCGCCTGGGAACGCGATCGCCTCGACGGCCCTCGGTGGGGTCAGCTGCGCGACTACTGGCGCCAGACGCTGACCGGCCTGCCCGCCGTGCACGCGCTGACCACCGACCATCCGCGCCCGTCGACTCGCACGTTCAGCGGCAGCGACATACGCCGCACCCTGCCCGAAGGCCTGACGCAGGCGCTACCCGAGCTGTCCCAGCAGGCCGCCGCAACCCCGTTCATGGTGCAGCTGGCGGCCTATGTCGCGCTGCTGCACCGGCTGTCGGGCAGCGACGACATCGTGGTCGGCATGCCGGTGGTAGGCCGCGATCGTACCGAGTTGGCGCCGCTGCTGGGCATGTTCATGAACATGCTGACGCTGCGGGTCGACGTTTCCGGTGATCCGCCGTTCCTGACCCTGGTCCGCCGGGTGCGCCACGTCGTGCTCGACGCGTGGGACCACCAGGACATGCCGTTCCAGAAGCTCGTCGAGGACCTGGCGGTGCGGCGCGACCCCGGCGTACCGCCGCTGTATCAGGTCACGTTCCACCATCTGCCGACCGGCCGCGGTGAGGCGTTCGGCGGCGCCATGGACGACCTGTCGCTGGAGATCGCCGGGGACGAACTGCGGCTGGAGTACAACACCGCACTGTTCGAGGCCGCCACCATGGAGGCGTTCGCGGACCGCTACCTGCTGCTGCTCGCGGCCGCTGCCGCGGCGCCGCGGACCAGGGTGGGCGCGCTGCCGATCATGTCGGACGCCGAGCGCGCCCGGGTCGTGACCGGCTGGAACGCCACCGACGCCCCGGTGCGCCAGACCACCCTGGCGGAACTGTTCGACGGCCAGGCCCGGCGTACGCCGGACGCGGTCGCGCTGGTCGACGGCGGCACCCGGCTGACCTACGCCGAGTTGTCCGCCGCCGCCGAGCAGGTGGCACGCCGACTGATCGCGCACGGCGTGGGGCCTGAGTCGATCGTCGCCATCCACGAGCCCCGCTCCAGCCGCCTGGTCGCCGGGTTGCTCGGCGTTCACCGGGCCGGTGCGGCGTACCTGCCGTTGGATCCGGATTATCCGGCGCAGCGGCTGGCCTACATGCTCGCGGACGCCGGTGCCGAGGTGCTGCTGGCCGACGAGGTGCCGGAGGGGTTGGCGGTACCGGGCGTGGTGCTGCCGCTGACCGGTCCGGACCAGCCCGAGACCGCTGCGGGCGTAGCCGCCGGGCCAGGCAACGCGGCGTACCTGATCTACACGTCAGGGTCCACCGGGCGACCGAAAGGCGTGATCAACGAACACGCCGGCATCGTCAACCGGCTCGACTGGATGCAGGACGCCTTCGAGCTCGGACCGGACGACGCCGTGCTGCACAAGACGCCGATCGGGTTCGACGTGTCGGTGTGGGAGGTGTTCTGGCCGCTCATCGTGGGTGCCCGGCTGGTACTGGCCCAGCCCGGTGGACACCGCGACCCGGCGTACCTGCGGGATCTGATCGAGCGGGAGCAGATCAGCACCGTCCACTTCGTCCCATCGATGCTGGACGCCTTCCTGGCCACGGCCGGTCCCGCCGACCGCGCCCGGTGCGGGTCACTGCGGCGGATCGTGTGCAGCGGCGAAGAGCTGCCGCTCGACCTCGCCCGCCGGACCGTGGCCGCCCTCCCGGCCGCCACGCTGCACAACCTCTACGGGCCCACCGAGGCCGCGATCGACGTCACCGCCTGGGCGGCTACGCCCATCGCGCTGGCCGGGGTCACCCGGGTGCCGATCGGCGGGCCCATCCGTAACGTCCGTACCTACGTGCTCGACCAGGCTTTGCAGCCGGTGCCGGTCGGCGTCGCCGGGCAGCTCTACCTCGGCGGGGTGCAGGTGGCCCGGGGCTACCTGCACCGCCCCGAACTCACCGCCCGCACGTTCGTCCCCGACCCGTTCGACGACACCGGCGGGCGGCTCTACGCCACGGGTGACCTGGCCCGCTGGCGCACCGACGGCACGCTGGAGTTCCTCGGCCGCATCGATGACCAGGTGAAACTGCGTGGCTTGCGGATCGAGCTGGGGGAGATCGTCGCCGTGCTGCGCGAGCAGCCGGGCATCGGCTCCGCCGCCGTCGCCGTACGCGGCGCCACGCCCGCCGAACAGCGGCTGGTGGCGTACGTGACGCTGGCAGCGGGGACCGAGGCCCTGGACCAGGCCGCGCTGCGGGAGGCGCTGAAGCGGCTGCTGCCGGAATACATGGTGCCGTCGGCGTTCGTGCCGCTGGACGCGCTGCCCCTGTCTGCCAACGGAAAGCTGGACACCGCCGCGCTGCCCGCGCCCGTGCACGACGGCAGACCCGCCGCCGTGCGCCGGCCACCGGTCACCCCGGTCGAGCAGGCCATCGCCGCCGCCTGGCAGGACGTGCTGGGGGTCAAGGACGTCGGGCTCGACGACGACTTCTTCGAACTGGGCGGGCATTCGCTGCTGGCGATCCGGATGCTGGCCAAGCTGCGCGACGCGTACGGGCACATCGACGTCGGCGTGATGGACGTGTTCCAGCACTCCACCGTGCAGGGGCTGGCCGCGCTGATCGACGGCCCGACGGACCAGGAGCGCCGGCGGCCGCTGCTCTACGAACTGACCAAGCCGGTCCCGGCGGGGCAGCGGGTGCGGTCCTACGTGTGCGTACCCTATGGTGGCGGGCTGGCCAGCATCTACCAGCCGCTCGCGGACGAACTGCCGCCCGGGCACACGCTGTTCTCAGTGGCGGTCCCGGGACATGACGTCGGGGTCAGCGACACGGAGCTGCCGTTCGATGAACTGGTCGACCGGTGCGTGGCCGAGATCCAGGACCGGGTGCACGGCCCGCTGGTCCTGTACGGCCACTGCGTCGGCGGCGCCCTGCTGACCGGTATCGCCCGGCGGCTGCACGAGCAGGGCCGCCCGATCGAAGCGATCTACGCGGGCGGCGTGTTCCCGACGGCCCGGCCGGACAACATGCTCGGCCGCCTGGTCGACTGGGTCGATTCCCGTGGCGCAGACCGGCGTTACGAGACGTTCCTACGCTCGATCGGCGCCGAGCTGGCCGACCTGGACCAGGCGCAGGTCGACCGGTTCGTCTACCACGTGCGGCGGGAGGCCGCCGAGGCGCAGGAGAAGTTCACCGAGTGGCTGGAGGCTGAGCCGGTCCAGGTGGCCGCGCCGGTGATCTCCGTCGTGGGTACCCACGACATGCTCACCGAGTACTACGAGGAGCGCTACCGCGAGTGGAGCTTCCTCGGCGAATCCACCGCGCTGGTGGTCCTCGACCAGGCCGGGCACTACTTCATCAAGCAGCGGGCCAAGGCGCTCGCCGAGGTGGTCACCCAGACCCATCTCCGTCTGGCCGAGCCCTCCACCGCGCAGGCCACCGCGGACCGGCTCGCCGGTGACGCCTGGGAACTAGCCGCCACCAGCACCGACCCCGTCACAGCCGATGCCGGCGCGCAGCCCGCCGTACGCCGCTTCCTGGCGCTCACCGCCAGCCAGCTGATCTCGGCCACCGGCTCGGCGCTGACCCAGTGGGCCGTACCCGTCTGGGTCTACCTGACCACCGGGTCGATGCTGTCGTTCGGGCTGTCCGGGGTGATCGCCTACCTCCCGGCACTGCTGACGCTGCCGGTCGCGGGTGCCGTCGCGGACCGGTTCGACCGGCGCAAGGCGCTGCTCGCCGCGTGCGCGGCCGCGGTGACCGCGGAGGCGCTGCTGGCCACGCTGCTGTGGACCGATCAGCTGGGGCTGGCCGCCGTCTACACCCTGGTCTGTGTGCTCGGCGCGGCGTCGGTGTTCCAGCGCATCACCTACCTGGCCGCCATCCCGCAGGTCATGCCGAAGCGCTACCTGGGGCACGCCAACGGTATCGCCCAACTGGCCGTGGGGCTCAGCTCGCTGGCGGTGCCGCTGCTGGCGGCAGGCCTGCTCGCGGCGATCGACCTGACCGGCATACTGCTGATCGACATCGTGAGCTACGCCGTCGCGATGACCGTGCTCGCGGCGGTGAAGTTTCCCAAGCTGCTCGGCCGCCGCCGCAAGGAGCCGTTCCTGGCCGAGTTGATCGGCGGGGCGCGGATGGCGTGGGCGGAGCCCGGGTTCCGGGCCATGCTGGGCTTCTTCTCGCTCTACAACCTGTGCCTGTCCAGCCTGCTGCTGGTGCCGCCGATGGTGCTCGCGTTCGGCACGATGGGCCAGGTCGGCACGGTCGCGTTCGCCGAGGCGCTGGGCGCTGTCCTGGGCGGACTCGTGATCGCGGCATGGGGTGGCCCGACCAGGCGCCGGATGCCCGCCCTGATCGCGATCGCGTTCGGGGTCGCGATCAGCCTGGTGCTCAGCGGCGTACGCCCGAACCTTGTGCTGGTCGCGCTCGGCAGCTTCGGCGTGGGACTGGGCCTGGGCCTGCACAACGGCATCTACCTGTCGATCATCCAGGTGAAGGTGCCACAGCGGTTCCACGGCCGGGTGCTGGCGATCATCCAGACGCTGACCTGGGCGACGTTGCCGCTGGGCTTCGCCGTACTGGTGCCGCTGAGCGGGTCGGTGCTGGAGCCGATGTTCGCTCCGGGCGGCGCCCTGGCCGACAGCGTCGGTGCCCTGATCGGGACCGGCGCCGGCCGAGGGCTCGGGTTCGCGTTCGTCATGTCCGGGCTGGCCCTGGCCGTGGTGTCGCTGGGCGCCTACGGCCAGCGCCGGTTGCGCCTGTTCGACACCGAGACCCCCGACGCTCCGGCGGATGCGACCGAGTGGCTACCGCAGCTGCGCCGCCGCCGGGTCGACGATCTGTAGCCGCAGTTCCGAGGCGTACGCCTGGCCGGCCGCGTCGGTCAGCCAGGCGTCGTCCGGGCCGGGCAGCAACTCGGTGATGGTCAGCCCGATCCCGTCGCCGCCCTTGGAGTGCGCGCCGCGCAGCAGGGTGCACAGCAGCCGGGTGTAGACGCCGCTGGTCAGGTCGACGAAGCTGGGTTTGAGCTCGGTGTCGACCCGGACGAAGATCTGCTCGGGCAGGCCGAGGGCGAGCCTCCAGCGCCGCACCGCGAGGTAGCGTTCCCGCTCGCCCTTCACCTTGTGCAGCCCGGTGTCGCCGACCGTCGTGCGCCACGTCTCGCGGACCAGCACGAGTCCGTCGACGACGATACGTGGGGTATGCCCGGCGTTCCCGGCCAGCTTCCACGTGTCGAACACCTGGTAGTCGAACAGCGGCGCGAACACCTCCAGCAGCGGCCACTGCCGACCGTCGCCCGCGTGCACCCGCAGGCTGCCGTCGGCTTCGGGCCGCACGGTGAGGCCGGTGATCGGTACGAGGCGGTCCGGGTCGGCGCCGGGGGCGCTGACGAAGCCGAGCTGCGCGTCCGCGGGTCCGTGCAGCCATTCCGCGATGCGGGCCGTGTGCCGGGGCCAGTCCACCGGGGCCAGCAGCCGCACCCGGCCCTCGGGCAGGTCAGCCCGCATACCGTCCCGCAACCGCCGCGGTTCCGGGTGCCCGTACGCGAAAAAGTGCGTGTCGAACGCGGCCAGGGCCACGTGTAGTTCGCCGAGCACGACGGTGAAGTCTCCCCGCAGCAGGGCCGCCTCGTCCGGGGCGCAGAGATGCACGTCGGGGCTGTGAATCCGGGCGGCGGCCCAGCCGGGCGCGGTGGCCGTGAACGCCGCGGCGACCCGCTCGGTCAGCTCGGCGGCGTCGAACCGCAGCTCCCGGGCGTCGGCATCGGCGTCGGCCAGGCCAAGCACCTTCGCCCACCGGGCCAGAAAATCGGCGGCGACGGCGGCGCTGGGCGGGTTTGCCCCGAACACGACCGCCTGAGCCAGGAACCACAGGTCGGGCAGGGGAACGTCCGCAATGGCCGAATCGGCCGACAGGTCGCGGTAGAGGGCGGCCAACGCTTCGGCGTACGCGTCGCCGATCGCTGCCGTCAACCACCGGACCGACACCAGCAGCGGCTCCACCGGAGCAAGCCGTTCCAGCAGCGTGTCACCGAAGCTGATGTCCAGGTCGCGCACGGTTTCCAGGTGGCACAGAGTACGCCCCGCGTACACCTCACCGGGGTGCTGCCGCGCGGCCTGACCGGTCAGCTCGACGAACTTGCGCTCCAGCGCGGACATGGCTGCCGCCAGGGCGTCCGGACCGTCGGCGGCGGCCACCGCGTCGCGCAGCGCGCTGATGGTGGCCAGCTCACCGAGCACCCGTTCACGGACCAGGTCGTCGCCGATCGCGGCGAGCTGTTCGCGCAGCACATCCTCGGCGGTGAGGTCGATCGGCAGGTCGAACCCGATCCGCAGCACGCCCCGCTCGGCGAGTTCGTCGAGCTGCGCGTACACGTCGGCGGCGCGGCGGAACCCACTCGCCGGGTCCGCGACCAGCGCGGAGGCGAGGTCCGCGACGCGCGATCGCCGCTGCGCCAGAGCGAGCAGCGCGGCCGCCGCCGCCGGCAGCGCCTGCGGCGCGCGGTGCGGATGCAGCAGCACCCCGCCCCGCAGCGTCAGCTGGGGCGCCAGCCGCACCGGCAGCCAGTCCCGCACGCCCTCCGCGCGGGCGAAGGCCGCGCCGAGCGCGTCCAGCGCCCACCGCTCCAGAAAAACCCGGCGGGTACGCGTCAAAGCCGCACCCGGGCGCACCGTGGCGACCGGACCGGGGCCGCCCAGTTCGGTCCAGCAGATGGGACCGAAGAAACCGACGGTGTCGTTCTTGAGGCAGTAACGCTGCCAGTATTTCGCGATGACCTCCTCGCGGTGCCGTCGACGCAGATTGCGCGGGGCGTGCGGGCCGTCGCGCCGGATCGCGTCGACCGCGAGCAGGACGCCCGGATTCTGCCAGGCCAGCGCAGTGCGGAACGTATCGTCGCAGGCGATGTCGTAGACGGCCCGGCCGAGATCCGCTGCGGCGGCGTCGAACGCGGCCTCGAAGGTGTCCGCGCCGCAGGCACCGGTGAGAAAGCTGTCGGCGGCCGCCGCGAGCGCGGGCGCGGCGAACCGCTGCATCCCGGCCACTGGGAATCCGGCCGACCGCAGCAGCGCTGAACGCCACACGTGCCACGGGGTTCCGGCGAGGGGCGTGAGATGCTCTGAGGGCATCTGGCAATGGTATGCATCCAAGGATCTGCGGTGGGACGGGCAACGATGAGCTTCGGGCTGGTGTCCTTTGGCGAGGCGCTCGGCGATCCGGTACCGGTGGCGGACGTGGTGGGGCAGTACACCGACGACGTGAACCGGATCCTCGGGTACGGCTACCGCCAGGTGCACCGCAGCGCGCCGGAGGTGGGCCTCACCGACCTCGCCGAGCGGGCCGCCCGCCAGGCCCTCGACGCCGCCACGCTCGCCGCCGCGGAGGTGGACCTGCTGGTGCTGGCCATCACCGACCTCACCGAGTACCTCTACTGGGACGCCGCCGCCGACCTGGCGCACCGGCTCGGCGCGGTTAACGCCGAAGCGGTGCTGCTCACCCAGGCATGCACGACGGGTGTGCTCAGCTTCGACACTGTCGCGGGCAAGTTCGCCACCCACCCGCGGTACGCCACCGCCCTGGTGGTGGCCGCGAACCGGACCTGTGAGGCGTACTGGAACCGGATGGACACGCAGCCGATGGTCTTCTCCGACGGCGCGGTCGCCACGGTGGCCCGGCGCGGGCATTCCCGGCTGCGCTGGCTCGCCACGGAGGCCGCCACCGACGGCCGCTACGCCCCGTTCTACCGGCTCGACGTGGGCGGCGCGGCGGCCCCCTTCGGCCCAGGTGCCGAACCGCCTGCCGTACGCGACGTGTGGAACGTGATGGAGTTCTTCGACTACGACGCCGAGCAGTTCGAGCAGTTCGCCCGGGACCTCGACGAGCGGGCCGTGCGGGTCACCGAGCGGGCCTGCGAGCGGGCGGACGTGAAGGTCGCCGACCTGGCGCGCCTGATCCTGGTCAGCGACAACGAGCGGTCCATGGCGTCCCTGGCACAGGCGCACGGGGTGCCGCTGGCACGTACCAACCGGGAACTGGCGGCCGAGCACGGGCATCTCGGTGCCGCGGACCAGCTTTTCGGGCTGAGCCGCCTGCTCGCCGCCGGTGAACTCTGCGAAGGCGACCGGGTCGCGCTGATCTCGCTGGGCCGGGGAATGCACTGGGCCTGTACCATCGTCGAGGTGTAAGCATCGATCGCTCGATCGGTTTTGACAGCGCGCCGCCGCTGCCGCCTGAAATCCGTTCTGGGAAGGGACACTGGATGTCCAGTCGCCTGGTGCGGCTCGTCGCCGACGTGCTGGCGTTGCCGGTCGATCAGGTCGACGCGCAGACCGGTCCCGCGACCACAGCGGCCTGGGTGAGCTTGCGCCACCTCCAAATCGTCGCGGCAGTCGAGGACACGTACGGGATCGCAATCACCCCACGGGAGATCCGGGCCGTTCGGACGGTGGCGGACCTGCGCGAGCTGCTCGCGCAGCGGGGCGTCGAGGAATGACGTTCGCCGCGCCGTCTCCGCTTAGCGACGCCGACCTCGGCACCGGGCTGCTCATCCGCCGCTTCGAGGAGGAACTGCTCCGCCTGTACGCCGACGGCCACATCACCGGCACCACGCACACCTGCGTCGGCCAGGAATACATCCCAGTCGCACTGGCCCCGCTGCTGACCGGGGACTTCGTGTTCAGCAACCACCGAGGGCACGGGCACTACCTGGCCCACTGCGCTGACCCGGACGGCCTACTGGCGGAACTGCTCGGCCGGGAGGGCGGGGTGTGCCAGGGGCGCGGTGGCAGCCAGCACCTGCGCCGGGAACGGTTCCTGTCCACCGGCGTGCAGGGCGAGAGCCTGCCCGCCGCGGTCGGCGTGGGGCTGCACCTCAACCGCACCGGGCAGAACGCGATCGTGGTGACCTACATCGGTGACGGCACCTGGGGCGAAGGCGCCCTCTACGAGGCGCTCAACATGGCGCAGCTGTGGCAGGTGCCGCTGCTGGTCGTGGTCGAGCACAACCGGATCGCCCAGTCCACCCCGACCACAGAGCAGCTGGCCGGGACCATCGGCGGCCGGGTCGCCGGGTTCGGGATCACCTTCAGCGAGTCAGACTCGCTGGACCTCAACGAGGTGCGTGCCGCCGCCGCGCCGCACATCGAGCGGGTCCGCGCCAACCGGCAGCCGCATGTGCTGGTGCAGCACACGGTCCGGCTCGGCCCGCACAGCAAGGGCGACGACTCCCGCCCCGCCGACGAGATTCGCCGGCTGCGCCACCTCGACTGGCTGCAGCGGTACGCGGTCGCGTGGCCGGCACAGTTTTCGGCCGCTGACGCGCAGGCCCGGCAGCGGGTCGCGGAGATCTCGGCCGCGGCGCTGGCCCGGCCCCTGGTGAGCGGCGGCGTGGCGTGACGCGCGCCGAACGAATGAGCCAGAACCTCAACCGCGCCCTGCACGAGCTGTTCGCCGCCGACGAGCGGGCCTGGCTGCTGGGCGAGGATGTCGTCGACCCTTACGGCGGCGCCTTCAAGGTCACCCAGGGCCTGTCGACGGCCTACCCGGACCGGGTGCTGTCGACGCCGTTGAGCGAGAACGGCATCACCGGCGTCGCGGGTGGCTTGGCGCTCTGCGGTGACACGGTCATCGTCGAGATCATGTTCGGCGACTTCGTCGGCCTCGCCTTCGACCAGATCATCAACTTCCTCACCAAATCCGTCGCCATGTATGGCGAGCACACCCCGATGCGGGTCGTGATCCGCTGCCCCGTCGGAGGTGGGCGGGGCTACGGCCCGACGCACAGCCAGAGCGTGCAGAAGCACTTCATCGGCATCCCGCACCTCGCGCTCTTCGAGCTGTCGCCACTGCACGACGCGGCCGACGTGCTCGCCGCCGCGCTGCGCCGCGGCGAACCGTCCATGCTGTTCGAGGACAAGATCCTTTACACCCAGCGGAGGTACGTGGACAACCGCGTCGACGACCGCCTCGCCTTCGAGCTGCTGGGTGCGGACCGCAACTGGGCCCGCGTCTACGACCCGGCTGCCGCCGCCGCGCCGACGTTGGTCATCGCGCCCGGCGGGGTCGCCAACCGGGCGATCGCCGCCGCCAAAAAGGCCTGGGAGCAGAGGCGCAATGTCGAGGTGCTGGTCCCAGCCCGGCTCTACCCCTTCGATGTCGACGGTGTGCTCGGCCTGCTCGACGGTGCGGACGGCGTGATCATCGCCGAGGAGAGCACGGCTGGCGGCACCTGGGGGAGCGAGGTCGCCACCCGGCTCTACGCCGCCGCGTGGCCGCTGCTGCGTCGGCCGATCGAACTTGTCAGCTCGGCCGCCAGCATCATTCCGTCGGCACCGCACCTGGAACGGGCGGTCCTGCTCAGCACGGACACGATCCTGGAACGGATCATGCACCGCTCCACTGGCGAGCCTGCCACGTCGGGAGCGGCGAGCCGCGATCGGGCTGCGCCGTCATGGGAAACGCCCGGCACGGTTGTGGCGCAGGTGGCGCCGGTTGTAGTGCTCGCTGGCGAGGCGCCCACGGAGCCGTTAGGCGCTGGTACGGCTCCGGCTCCCAGGGCCGGTTCGCCGCTGACCAGGTTGCGCCAGGCGCGGGCGGCGGAGCAGGGCGTCGCGGTGAGCGTACCCAAGCTCAACAGCAACGACGACACCTATGTGCTGCTGGAGTGGCTGGTCCCAGCCGGCGCCACCGTCGAGATCGGACAGGTGATCGCGGCGGTCGAGACCTCCAAGGCGATCGAGGAGCTGGCAGCGACGCACGCGGGCCTCCTGCGCCAGGACCTCGCCGCCGGGGCCAACTGCCTCCCGGGCTCGACCATCGGCTACATCCTGTCCGCCGATGCCTTCCCTGCTGCGGCACCTCCGGCCGCTGAGCCGTCCGTGGTGACGCAACCGGCGCTGCCGGGGCGGCCGCTGCCACCGTCGCAACGCCGCATCGCCGACGTGGTGGCGACCTCACACCGGGAGATCCCGGCCGCCTTCACCGCCGCGCGGGTCGACGTGACCGCCGCCCTCGCGTACGCGCGCCGGGCCGCCGACGATACCGGCGCCGATGTCAGCCTGACCGAGGTTGTCATCGCTGCCGTGGCCAGGTTGCACGAGCAGTTCCCCGCCCTCTACGCCGAGCTCACCGGCGACGGCTGGGTCATCGAGGCGGCACAGCCGTCGGTCGCGCTCACCGTGGACGTCGGCACCGGCCTGTTCCTGCCGGTGATCCGCGACGTGGCGAACCTGGACCTGGGCGACCTCGCCGACACCGTGGTCGAGCTGCGGATGAAGGCGCTGCGCAACCGGCTACGCGAGGACGACATGGCCGGGATGAACTTCCTGGTCGCGCTCAACAACACCCCCGGCGTGATCTACGCCCAGCCGATCATCCCGCCCGGCGTCACCTGTGCCCTGTCGGTGCCCGACGTGCACCGCGAGGTCGTGCTGGACGTCGGAGGTGAGCTGCGCGAGCGGATGATGGCGGACCTCGGGCTGGCCTACGACCACCGGCTGGTCAACGGGGCACAGGCCGGGGCGTACCTGGCCGCGCTCAGCGCCGCCCTGCAACTGTAACCGTGAAGCCCCACACGAGCATCATCCGCCTACGCCCAGCTGTCCGGCGACGAGGTCCAGCAGGTGCGCGCCAGGCGCTGGCGACTGGCACCGCAGCGGCGTTGCGACGAGAACGCCGTCACACCCATCGAGTTTGAACAATCAACCAGCCCGCCGTGATGCGCCAGAAGGCGGGCCGCCATGCCGGCCGGCCCGCCTTCTGGCTATGAGCGACGCTGCCTACCTCAGGCCGGGCGGCTGCCGCAGCGGGGCTTCCCCTTTCGCGACCCGCCAGCCGCCGTGCGGGCCGAACACGGAGATCCCCTTGCCAACGACCCGGTGCCCGGCACCTCGCCCGACCTCCTCCTGCCTTCCCTGGCGACAAAACGGTCCTTGTCATCAGGAGTTCGGACTCCGACGCAATTCCTATGCCCGTCGAGGCGAGGGCGCGGGCGCATGGACGGGGCAGCTCCACAGGGGATCGAACGGTACCCGAACGTCATAGCGGCTCGGACCTGTGAAAACGCTCCAACCCGCCGTCCCCGGCCACGACAAAAGCGCAGTTTCCCGCCGCCCTATAGACGCCCGTCAAAGCGCTGCTTAATATGGTCCCTGCCGTTCGGCGAATTCTCCCCATCCCTTCAGGAGACAGACTTGATCAGGCATTCGCTTTCACTGGTCGCGGCGGCTGTTCTCGGCCTTTCCGCCGTGGCCGCCCCCGCCCAGGCCGCTCCCGCCCAGGCAGCCCCGGCACCGGCCCACGCAGTGGCGCACTCCGACCTGGGCGTCCAGGCCGCCCCCACCGGTTGCACGACCTGGGTGGAGTGGGTCCAGGAGGGGAGTAACAGCTACTACTACGGTCGCGGCAACGTGCAGTGCGCCACCGGCCGGTACAAGGTCAAGCTCCAGTGCCGCAACATGCAGACAGGCGTGGGATACGTCGTCTACGGCGGATACGCGGTGAACGCCCCCGGTACGGCCACCACCCAGTGCTACAGCGGGAACGTCGCCGAAGGCGTGTACCCCGTCGAAGACCCGCTGCCCACAGTCGGTGTCACCGGTTGCGTCTCGTGGGCGGAGTGGGTCCACGAGGGTACCAACCACTACTACGGCCGCGGTACCGCCCAGTGCGACACGGGCACCTACCGGGTCCAGATCCAGTGCCGCAACGTGCAGACGGGCCAGCGGTACGTCGTCTACGGCCCGACGGTGAACGCCCCCAGCATCTCCACCACCACCTGCAACCGCGGCAACGTCGCGGACGCCGTGTCGGGCGTACCGGCGTGAGGGCTGACGTGGCGGCCCTGCACCGCCACCAGATGATTGATTTCTTGAAGATTCAGTAGTCGTAGGCGATGAGGGATCGTTTAACGGCGACGTCATGGAAGGGTGCTTCAACGGGCTCGCGCAACATTAAGCACCGCCGTCTCACTGCCCAGCCGGTGAGCCTGGCAATGGAGAACGCCGGCCCATCACTGGTGGGCCGGCGTTCTGAAGAGCATCAGACCAGGTCCCGCGATGGCCGTCTCTTACACCACCCGCGCGGACGCGACCGTCGACCCGGCCGCTTACCTGCAGGCGGCAGCGACTCCAACACCATCCACTGGGCGGTCAGGTCGTATCGCCTCGTCACCGCTATGGTGGCCTCAGGTCTCCGGTACTCAGGTTCTTCTTGGTCGATGAACCCTCTACCGGAGGCCTCGCCATCTGTCGATCACCGACACGCCCTACCCGACTTCGATACACAACCTAGCCCACCTCTGCGGCGCAGCACCAATCCCCGCCAGCTCAGGACGGGTACGCCGCCATCGCCTGGACCGAGGAGGCGACCGCGGCGCCAACCATGCCCTCCACACCATCGCGCTATGCCGCCTGTGCAACGACCAACGATGAATTGTCAATACCTGTGGATTGGGCAGTAGCTGTTGGGCCGCGGGGGATGCGTTCGGTCGTTCGACGGGTTCACCGTTGATCAACGTGGTGCCGGCGACCTACCCGACGTTGCGTCAAATCTGTGAGAGTCGGGCGACGAGGTCTCGCCCGACTACTTGACCTACTCCTTGCGGCCGCTGACGGCCAAACCGACGCCGAGCCCGACCATCGTGAGACCCGCCGCGCCGCCGACCAGGTCCAAGCGCCGCGCCGAGCGGGCGAACCAGGACCGGACCGCACCCGCCGCCACGCCCCATACGGAATCCATCGCCAGGGCGATCGCGGCGAACACCGCGCCCAGGACCACCATCTGAAGGGTGGCATGCCCGGCGGACGGGTCGACGAACTGCGGCAGGATCGCCGCGAAGAACACCACCGTCTTCGGGTTCGTCACGCCAACGATGAATCCCTGCACCAGCGTGCGCCCGCCCCCGATCGGGGCCGCCTGCGCCTCAAATGCCTCCCGCAGCGCCCGACGGTGCCGGATCGCCTGGACGCCGAGGTAGATCAGGTATGCGGCGCCGGCAAGCTTGATCACGGTGTAGATCACGGCGGAGGTCTGGACGATGGCGCCTACGCCAATAGCGACGGCCGTGGCGGCGGTGAAGCTGCCAGCCGCCCCACCGACGACGGTCGTCAGCGCGACCCGTCGGCCGTACGCCAAGGCGCGGCTGATCGCGAATAGCACGGCGGGACCCGGGATGAGGATCAGTACGAACGACGCGAGCGCGAAGGCGGCCAGACGATCAGGCGATGGCATGCGGCCAGGCTAGACGATCAGGCAACCTGCTCGGCAGAGCGCTCGACGAGATGGCCGTTGATGAAGGTAGCGCCGGCGCGTACCAGGGCGCGTGAGATGCAGCGGGTGGAGAAACTGCTCGAGGACGCCCAGATCAAGATCACCTCTGTGGTGAGCGACGTGTTCGGGGTGTCCGGGCGGCTGATACTTCAGGCGCTCATCGACGGGCAGCGCGACCCGGTGGTTCTCGCTCAGATGGCCAGGGGCCGACTGCGTGTGAAGATCGCGCAATTGCAGGAGGCGCTGCGGGGGTTCTTTACCGATCACCACGGCGCGATCCTGGCGATGATGCTGGACAACATCGACCGGCTCAGCGCACAGGTCGCCGCTTTGGACACCGCGGTTGCCGAGGCGGTCGCCCCTTTCGCCCACCAGGTGGCCCAGCTGGCTGAGATCACCGCGGTTGGCCCCACCGCCGCTCAGGAACTGATCGCCGAGGTGGGCGTGGACATGACCCGCTTCCCGTCCGACGCGCACCTGGTGTCGTGGGCCAAGTTCTGTCCCCAGACCCACGAGTCCGCTGGAAAGAAGAAGAACAAGGGCCGATCAAAAGGTAGCCCGTGGCTGGCCGCCACCCTGGGCAACATCGCAGGCAGCGCTTGCCGCACCGATACCTTCCTCGGCGCACGACACCGACGCATCGCCAAACGCCGCGGCAAACAGAAGGCGATCGTAGCCACCGGCAACGCCGTCCTGGTCATCGTCTACCACCTGCTGTCCGACCCCGCGGTCCGATTCCGCGATCTCGGCGCCGACCATTTCGCTACACGTATCGATAAACAGCGCCGGGCCCGCAACCTCGCCGCACAACTCCAGGCCATCACTGGTCAACAGATCACCATCCGCGATGGCAAAGCCGTCATCGCCGAACCCAAAGCCGCCTGACCCACCCACCCAAACCCGGCTCCGCTGCGCTGCGCCGGGTGCTGCCGACTACCCACTCACCGTTAGATTTTCGGGTCTGACAGTTAGTTCGGCGCCGGCCCGATCTAGGGGCCCTCTGGCCGAAAGCCCTCGGCCAGAGCGGCCTCGCGCAGTTCTTTACGCCGCTCGTCGGCGACGAGGAACTCCGTGATGACCAGGCTGACACAGACGGCCGCCAGCAGGCCGAGCGCTACTACTGCCGAAAGTTGGCTGGCGGCCGGGATGAGCGCCACCAGCAGCGCTGCGGTAATCAGTCGTGGCCAGATGACCCGGCTGAGCAGGCGCGTGATCCGCAGTTGGAAGCCGGCGTGGGAGAGCAGGAACAGGGCTGCTCCACCGTAGAGGGCGTAGAGGCCCAGGCTTTCCAGTCTCGCGGGCGAATGGTGTAGTTCGTTCTCTTTGATGATCGCCACCACTTTGTGCAAGCCGAGGGCGAACAGCATGATGCCGGCGATCAGCGGCAGGTGTAGATAGCTGTAGGCGTCGCGGGCGTAGGCGACCCGCCGCTGGCCGGGGTTCTGGCTCAGCGTCCGCTCGGCGGCGATCGCGACGACGTCGAAATAGGTCCAGCCCAATGCGGCGGCGGTGACGATGGCGAAGACGAGGGCCGCGATGAGCCATCGAGTCATCGGCACGCCGCTGCTGGTCAGGCCAACCGCTATGAGCGACTCGCCAAGGGCGACGAGCACGATGAGGCCGTGCCGCTCCGCCCAGTGCCGGGCCGAGATGATGTGCCACCCCCACGACCGCATCACCAGGGCACGGCCATAGTCGATGATGATGGCGAGTATCCAGAGCCCGGTCTGGCTCGCCTTGACCAGCCATGGGTCGTGGAACAGTCGCTGCGGCACGACGGCGGCGGAGAACAGAAGGACGGAGGCGACAAACAGTGGCGCGGCGATCAGCAGTACGATGCGCGGCCCCGTGTCTGGAATGGCGTACCAGCGCACCGCCAGATGCACCAGCCGAACGACCACGAAGCACGCGACGAACACCACCGGGCCGGAGACAGCCGCGCCCCGGAGGTCGGTGAATGCCTGCCGGACCGCCACCGCCATCACAAGGGCGATTACTGTCACAAACAGCAGCGCGATCCGGATCAGCCCGACCCGAGCTTGGAGGCTGTTGCCCAACCAGGCATAGATGGACCACGTCGACCACAACAGGGCCAGCGCAAGCATCCCGTTCAGCACGCCGTGACTGGTGAAGTCGTCTTCCATCAACGCAACGACCTGGATGAACGCGAGGACGAACACCAGATCGAAGAAGAGTTCCACGCTGGTTACGCCGACGCCCTCGCGTAGCGGTCGAATGCCGCGCGGCGCTCGCGCTGACCTGCCATCGGGCGCCCCGTCGTCCCTACCTACCACACGACAGAGTGTGGCAGCCGGCCACACCGAAGATGCCCGAATCACTGATCGCGGTCGACCTTGTCGCCGAGATCCCAGCGATGCCGCCGAGGTGATCTCTGCTGCCTGTGATGCTCTCGTTGACGGTCTCGACACGCCCTCGCTTCGGATGCTCGCCGCTGTGTCGGTTCGCGAGCTGCGCGGCTCAGGCCATCAAGTCGCCGAGGTGTTGCGGGCATCGCTGGAGGAATTGGGCATCGGCTATCCGCCACCAGGAAGCTTGGTTGGTCGGGAGGCCGCGGTGCGGGCTATGGCAGCTCGGCTGAGCCAAGTCGGCTGTCACAGTTGGCGGGATCAAATCGATCGGCATCTTGACGGGTGGGGCGGGATGTAACGTAGTGGATCGAGCGGCTCGAATCGATGCGGGTCGGCCGGTTGATCCGTCCGCCGCGGTCCACGTCGGCCCGCTACGGTCTGTGACGTCTAGGAGGCTTGTCCGTGTCTATGTCTCGCCGCCAGTTCCTGTCCCGCTCGGCCGGCGCCGGTCTTGCTGTGGCCGTGGTCGGTTCGGTCGACGCCCTGTTCACGGCGGCACCCGCGCTGGGGGTGTCCGGCCCGGAGGTCGGGTACGGTCCGCTCGTGCCTGACCCGGCCGGCATGCTTGACCTGCCGGTGGGCTTCCGCTACAGGGTGCTGTCGCGCGAAGGCACCGTCCGGGCGGACGGTGGCATCGTGCCGAGCCGGTTCGACGGTATGGGTGCCTTCGCCGACGAGGCGCGCGGCGCTCGCCTGGTCCGTAACCATGAGTGCTCCCCGACCGCGAAGATTACGGTCGTCGCTCCGCCGGAACGTACGTACGACCCGGCCGCCGGGGGCGGAACCACCACGCTCGCCGTCGACGCGTCGAACCGCGCCGTCTCTGAGCACGTGAGCCTGGGCGGCACGGCCATCAACTGTTCCGGTGGCCGGACGCCCTGGCATACCTGGCTGACCTGTGAGGAGACCGAAGACAAGGCGGGGACCCGCGGGTACACAAAGGACCACGGATTCATCTTCGAGGTTGACCCGTACGACGGTGCTCGCAACACCGATCCGACACCGCTGACCGCGATGGGACGGTTCCAGCACGAGGCGGTCGCGGTCGACCCGCACACCGGCATCGTCTACGAGACCGAGGACGCGTTCGTGGCGCCGCTGGGCAGCTTCTACCGCTTCCTGCCGAACCGACCGCTCGGCGGACACGGGAGCCTACGGGCAGGCGGCGTGCTGCAGGCTCTGCACGTCCCGGACCTGCCGGACCTGTCGGTGGTGACGACGGCGGGCACGTCCTTCTCCGGCATCGAATGGCTCGACGTGCCGGACCCGCTGGCGACGACGGAGTCGGTCCGTGCCCAGGACTACCGCAAGCCGATCACCGCTGGGTACAAGATCGAGGGCGCCTGGTGGGGGGAGAAGGACGGCTGCGCCTACTTCGTCTCGTCGTTCGCCCGGCGTGAGCTGGGTTCGGCCCGCGACCACGACGGCCAGGTCTGGCGGTACGACCCGCGAGCCAACACGTTGCGCCTGGAGACCATCTTCACCCGTCCGACGCCGGCGCCGGAGAACCCGGAGTTCGACGCCCCGGACAACATCTGCATGTCGCCGTACGGGGGGCTGATGATGTGCGAGGACGGGGTCGGGGATCAGCACATCCTTGGTACGACCGCCGACGGCAAGGTGTTCGCCTTTGCACGCAACCGGGTCAACGTCGGCACCGCCGGGGACCCGGAGTACGGCGAGCTGGCCGGTGCGACGTTCTCCGCCGACGGCCGGACCATGTTCTTCAACGTCTACAACCCGGGCATCACGTACGCCGTCACCGGCCCCTGGAACCGCCGCCAGGGCTGACCCCGCCGCCGCCCTCTGCGGTGCTCCCCGGTCCACAGGTGATCGGGGAGCACCGCCACGCCTGGGTCTCGGGGCGTGTGGGTGCCAGAAAGTGTCCGCGCGGATCGTTCTCAACCTTGAGGCGGCCAAGGGGTTAACGCGCCACCACGGCCGCAGTCGAAACCAGAAGCTCTATCTCTGCGCCCGGGACACGGTGGCCGGCCTGCAATCACCGGGCTGACCAGCTCCTGCGATAGCTACTTCGACCTGAAAAACCCCCGTTGAGGGCGCCGGCTTGTGCGATCACCGGTGGCGGCCTGGAGCAACATGGTCGCGCCGGTTGCCTGGTCGGGCGCCGCGCTTCGGGCGCCCGACCAGGCCATCCCTCGGTTACAGGTATGGGCGGGTGATCAGCTCGATCGCGTGACCGGCGGGATCCTTGAAGTAGACCCCTCGACCGCCGTGCTCGTTGTTGATCTCACCGGGGCGTCGCATTTGCGGATCGGCCCAGTGCGCGATGCCGCGATCACACAGCCGCCGATACGCCCGGTCGAACAGATCGTCGTCGATCAGAAACGCGTAATGCTGCATCTGGATCTCCACCGGCGGCTCGGCGAACTGAAGCAGCACCCCATCGTTGAGTTGGATGTTGGTGAACGGACCCCAGGACGGTGCTTCCGGAAGTTCCAACAGCTCCCGGAAGAACCGAGCCGACCCGTTGCGATCCTTGGCGGCGATGATGGTGTGGTTGAACCTGACTGTCATTCGGCTGACCTCGCTGTTGCGCGACACGAAGAACGGGCTCACGGTGCGCGAGCGCTGGGAGGTCCGCGTGCCGAACTGGGGTGCCTTCTCCGCACCCACCGTGCGATCAGCCCTCCACCGGGTGGCCAATCCGTGTGTGGCGTAGCGCCGGTCCGGTGTTCACGTCGGACGACGCTACTTGATCTCGCTGGCCGCGACAACAGCGCAGCGACCGGCTGTCGGGGGGCTCGTCACGCAGCTCTGGCCGGATATGCGGTCCACTGCCGGATCGGGGACTCGGGCGCAAAACGCGTCTTCGGCTCCGCTCGGCTGATCCGCCAACGGATGTAGGCGGCGATGACGGCGTTCTGCTCGTCGTGGCTGCGGTGGTCGGTGCCGTTGAAGGCGACGTAGCGCAGGGCCGCGAACTCGGACTCGATCCAGTTCAGTCAGGAGCCATAGGTCAGTAGGAAGACCAGTTCGATGTCGTTGTCGGCGGCCCAGCTGCGGACCTCGGCGTGCTTGTGCGGGGAGAAGTTGTCCAGCGCCAGGTACGGCTCCCCGTCGGCCAGCGCTCCCATAGGACCTTCAGCAGAGCGAGGAACTCCCGCCACCGCTTGCGCTTCCGGATCCGGTAGTAGATCTGGCCGGTGGCCAGGTCGAGAGCGGGAGCATGTGCATCACCCCGCCGTAGCGGTTGTACGTCGCCTGCAGTCGGCGGGGCCTGCCTGCCGGCCGCCAGGCCTTGCCCATGCGCGGTAGAGGTCGAGCGGGTCGAACTCGTCGACGCATATCACCCGCCCGTCGGTCGGCGGGGTGTCGAACAACGCCAGGATCCGGTGCAGCTTAAAGAAGTCCGGGTAGGTGAAGGCCTTCCAGGTGGTCGTGGTCTGCCAGGAGACCTGACCTTCGCGCAGGAGGTTATCGAGCTCGTCGAGCGACTGGACCCGGCCCATAGGGGGACGACGCTCGGGTCCGGGTCCGTTACGCGGGGCGCGCGGCGGTCTACGGCAGACGCGCGAGGTACGCGAGCAGCGCCTTGCGGCTGTCCGGCAGCCCGTACTCGTCAACGAGCATAGCGACGTTGCCGAAGTCCTGCCCGTCGATCAGCCAGGGATCGGGTGACCGGCTCAGCACCTCGACGAGCCGTTGCTGTCGCGGCGCCAACGCCGCAGCGGGCGCCGCCGCCGGCCGCGGCCCATCCGGGAACGCGAGGCGCAACGCCTCTCCCAGCACTGTCAACGACTGGTCGCCACTGACGGTGGGCAGCCGGCGGAGCAGCGCGTCGAAGGCGCGGTCCGCCTGCTGGGGGCCGAGCTGCCGCAGGGCGAGTCCGGCGTACCCACCCAGGTCTCCATTGAGGAACGGCACCCACCCCGCGTCCGCCAGCGAGTTCACCGCGTCATCGGGCGGGGCGGCTGTCCAGGCCAACAGCTCGTCAACCGTCGCCTCGTCGGCCTCCGCACCCAGTACCCGGGCCCGCCCGATCGCGACGGCCCAGCGGACCAGCGGGTGCGGGTCGGCCAGCAACCGGACGTCTGGCGCGGCGCCAAGCAACCCGGAGGCCACCAGCATGGTGGCCACCGCACCGGGCTCCGGTACGACCTCCACCCGGTCGGGCTCCAGTCTGGCCGCGGTCGCGTGAGTCAGCGCGGGCAGGCTGCCGGTGGCCTCCTCGGGGAACCAGGCGAGGGCGTGCGCCGCCCCGATTCGCACCCCCAGATCAGGGTGGCCCAGCAGAATGCGGAACAGCGGCACCCCGGCCCGTACCGCGTCGTACACCGCCAGTTCGATGTACGACCACAGCCGGTTCTGCTCCTCTGCGGCCAGGGACTGGACATACGCGTACTCGACGTACTCCTTCTTCGCCTCGTCCTCGCCGGTCCAGGGAAGTGGCTTGGCGGCCAGCAGCTCTCGCCCGCCTTCGGCGGCCCGTCGGAAGTCGGTCACCGGGAAGCCGTCCGGCAGGAAGTTCTCGTCGTAGCCGACCGCCAGGGAGGTCAGCAGGGCGAGTATCGCCGCCGGGTCCGGAGTGGCGGGGTCGGCGAGGAGTTCCAACAGGAACGGCACCGCGTAGGCGCTCGCCTGGTACCGGCTGCCCTGGTGGAAGATGTTGGTGTAAAGAGTGCCGAGGGCGTCATCTCGTTCAGCCGGATCGGGCGAACGCAGGGCGCGGATCTGGCCGGGCAGGTCGTCGGCCGCCCCGTAGGCGTGGCCAAGCCGCCGCCACTCGATGTCGTCAAGGCCTTCGAGCATCCCCTATGTTCCCCCGTCGCCCACACCGGCGTGCGGGTGGGGGTGGTCGCCCCGGACGCCGGACAGCTGGGGACGTTCACGGGCGTCGGCCGGGGCAGGCGAACCGTGTACGGTGCCAAAACCCTGTTCCAGTACGTGCACGACCAGGCAGACGACGCGCCCCAGTTGCGCACGGTCGGAGCGTGTCCACGGGCGAGACCGTGCTCCCAGACTGACCGGGACATGGATCCCCACTGGCAGTGGTCCTGCTGTTCAGTTGTTGGCGTCGGCGAGTTATGTACGGACTACTGAGAGTGTCGGTCATCGGCAATTTTCGGAGCGAAGTGATTGGACTTCGCAGATGCTCGATCCCGGGCCGCTTTGTCGCCCGTCGGTGGGAGGCAGCCGGTGGAAGGCAGCCGCGGCGCGGCGGGGGCCGGGCCGGGCCACCCGGTTGTCGTACCCGCACCCGCCGGGTCCGTACGGCCCCGAGCGGGTGACCTGCGACGTACCGGGCGGCCCGGCGAAGGGATCAGCCCCAGATGGCGGTGGCCCACTCCGGGTGGTCGATGAAGGGGTTGCGATTGCCCTGCCAGCGTTCGTAGATGACCTGGTTGCGGCGCTTCTCGAAGGCGTCCGGCGGGTCGAGCTGGTGCCATGCGAGCAGCACCGACAGTCGGCCCAGGTACGGGGTGGTGCCGTTGGCGGCGGAGTTGTTTATCTCCAGGTTCGGCCAGCCGTCGTCGCCCTCGTACCGGATCGCCATGTACATGATCATGCGGGCGACGTCGCCCTTGACCGCGTTGCGCGGCTCGAACGAGTCGGCGTCGGTGTAGCAGCCGGGGCACTGGGCGACGGCGGCGCCGCCGTTGTCGAAGTCCTTGTTGCCGCGCGTCGAGTTGACCGTGACGTCCTCGGGGCGCAGGTGGTGCACGTCCGTGCCCGGGCCGGTGGCGGTGCCGAAGTCGCCGTGCGACTTGGCCCAGACGTGCTCGCGGTTCCAGTCGTCAACGGCGCCGCCGTTGGTGGCCTTGCTCTGCGAGCGGCCACTGTAGAGCAGGATCACGTTGTTGGGATTTGCCGGGTCCTGGTCGGTGTCTTTCAGCGCCTCCCACACCTGGTCGTAGCTGAGCTTCGTCTGCACCTTGATGATCGAGTGCAGGGCGCCGCGCAGGGACGGGCCGGTCTTGCCGATCGCGCTCGCGTAGTAGGTCGGGTCATACGGCCCGCCGGTCGGGGTGGGTGAGGCGGTCGGCGTCGGGCTGGGGGTGGTGCCGCCGAGGGTCATCGCGGTCGGGTCCTTCAGCCCGCCATGGCTGAAGTACGCGGTCAGCGTGCCGGTCGCGGTGACCAGCTTGCCCCGCAGGCCCGGATTGGTGAGCAGCCCGAAGGCGCTCCGGTACGGCGCCGTGACCTGGACGTAGAGCATCCTGCCCGTACTGGTCTCGCCGGCGGTGTCGGCGATGGCGATCGCGGTGTCGGCGGTGTAGCCGGAGGTGATCACCGTGTTCGTCGCCGTCGGTTGACCGATGACGTAACCGGTGACGGTGGCGGTGCGGCCGTCCTGGGCAGCCAGCGCCTGGGCGACGGTGAGCGCGGTCGCGGCCGACGCGGAGGTGCTTGCCACTGCGACGCCGGTCACCAAAGCCACGACGAGCGCGAACGCCGTGACCAACCGCCCGGATCGCGAGCGGGTGATGCTCCGTGTATTCATGACTAGCGATGCTAGCGGCGGCGGTGTGAACGCTGGGAGGGCGGCGGGAAGAATCTTTCGTCGACGTCAGCCGGACGGGCGAGTGGTCGGGATCAGCGATCCGGCCCCTCGTGGGTCGCGCGGTCGTCTCGTGATCCTCACGGGCTGACCTGTTGCACGAGGGCTGCGAGCTCGCGGTCGGGGCTGACATGGCGCTGGTAGAGCGGGCTGCACGGTGTCGCGGCCAGCCGCACGGCGAGATCGAAAAGATTCGGCTTTGTGGCGTCACGCCAGGTATCGGCGAGGAAGGCGAACTCGTTCATGATGCCGACGACGCTGCGATTGGCCGTTGGCGCGATCCGCCACGAGCGCATCTGGTCGACCTCGGCTCGGATCACCAGGTCGGGCACGCTGTGAGCGGCGAGCACGTCGCCCACCTGGTCGGCGACTCGGGCCAGCATGGTGGCGGCCGGCGCGAGGGGCATGAGCACCGGCAGCAGCGTGCGCTCGTTGACAAGCAGTGCGACCTGCGTTCGCCACGGCAACCTGGTGGCGTACCAGTCGCCAAGCAACGTCGTGGACCGCTCGCCGTCATGCGGGGCGGACCGGCCGATGCGTTGGCGCAGCTTCACGGTTGCGCGCAGGAGGAACATGCGTCCATCCTGCCGCCTGCGCGTCCGCTTCGTGGTGCCGTCCGTGTCAGGCAACAGTTACCGCACGTCGTCCAGCGTGAGTCGGTGCCAGGCAGTTTTGGTGTGAACATGCAGGTCGGGGTCTGCGGGCGAGGAACCACGCCAGCGCGGTGTTGGCCGGACAGCCCGTGCTGGTAGCAGCATGTCGGGGCAGCCCTTCGGCTGGCCGCCCGGGGGCCGCGGTCGGCTCGGTGGGCATGGTGGTTCAGCACGAAACGCGGGACTGGCATAGGCTGCCGCGGTGTTTTCACTCAGCCGCGCCGAGCTGGACCCGTTGGTCGGCGAGTCGACGGTCGACGCTTACAACGATGACGAGCAGTTGACCGGCCTGTACACCATGATCGAGGCCGACCTGTCGGTGCCGTTCATGACGCAGGTTCTGGGTGTTGAGGTGGCGGTGCGGCGGGTCGATCTGCGCCACGGCGGAGTGGTTGCGATCTGCCATCGAGGTCGGATCCGTCAGGCGATCGGGATCCGGGATCTTCCTTTGCCGGAGCCATCACCGCCGGGAGCAGAGTGGATCGAGGCGTACCGGCCACTGGGCGGGCGGATGATCCCTATGGCGGAGGATATCGGCGGTGAGTGAGTACCAGTACTACGAGTTCGTGGCTGTCGACCGGCCGTTGACGCCTGCGCAGCAGCGAGAGCTGCGGGCGTTGTCGACGCGGGCGCGGATCACCTCGTCGAGTTTCGTCAACGACTACCAGTGGGGTGACCTGAAGGGTGACCCGCGGGAGTGGATGGAGCGGTACTTCGACGCGTTCCTGTACCTGGCGAACTGGGGCACGCACCGGATCGCGTTGCGGCTGCCGGTTCAGGTGTTGTCTCCGGACGTCGTCGCGGAGTACTGCGTCGGGGAGTCGGCCTGTTCGTGGGCGACCCGCACGCATGTGATCGTTGACCTGCACAGCGAGGACGAGGACGGCGACGAGGAGTACGACGGCGGTGGCCACCTCGCGGCGATCCTTCCCGTTCGGGCGGAGTTGGCCGCCGGTGATCGACGATTGCTGTACCTGGCATGGCTGTTATGCGTACAGGGCCGCGAGCTGGACGAGGACGAGAAGGAGCCGCCGGTACCGCCCGGTCTAAGGGACCTGTCTGGGCCGCTTCGGGCCCTGGTCGACTTTCTGCGGCTGGACCCGGATCTGCTCGCCGTGGCAGCCGAGACGAGTAGACCGCTCAAGGAGCAGACGCCATCGGTGGCGGCGCTGTCCCACTGGGCGAAGGCGCTGCCCGAGCCGGAGAAGGATGCGATCGTCGTACGGTTGTTGCGCGGCGACGACACGCACCTGCGGTCGGAACTACTGGCTCGTTTCCACGGCACGACCCCGAACGAGGGCACCGGCGGTGGCCGCACAGTCGGGGACCTGTTGGCCGCCGCGGGGGAGCGCTGGTTGCGACGGCAGCGGCTCGCCCGCGAGCGCGAGGCGGCCGAGCGGGAACGCCGACAGCGGGCGGCCGCCGCCGCCCGCGAACAACACCTGAACGCGCTCACCGGACGAGAAGAGCAGGCGTGGCAGCAGGTGACCGCGATGATCAAGACGAAGCGGCCGAAGGAGTACGACGCTGCCGTCGCGCTGATATCCGATCTGAAGGCGCTGGCCGATCGGGACGGCGACACCGAGGCGTTTCTGCAGCGTGTGCGGCAGTTGCGGGAGCAGCATGCCCGCAAGCCGAGCCTGCTGGATCGTCTCGACCGGGCCGGGCTCGGCTGACAAACCGGCGCAGGTCCGATCAGCGGCCCGCCGCTCTCAACGGCGGTAAGCCGAGTTGGGTGTAGGAGCGGGATCGTTTGCGCCACATAGCGGCGAGCACGCCGACGTGTTCGTCGATGTAGTCGTGGACCTCGACCGTGGTCTTGCCGAGGTGGGCGCGGCCGACGTACTGCCCATGCTGCCCTTGACCGACACTGGATGGGCCAGGAACAGGCAGCGGCTGCGCAGCGCGGACGCGTTGAACGGGACGATCTGGTCGTCGTGCGCGACCAGGACCGGGATGTCGAGCTTCGGGAGGTCTTCGTTCGAAGTCCGTCTCGGAGAACGCCTCGATGCAGCCGCCGCGCTCTTATGCCGACCCGCATGCCTCTGACCCAGCAGTCGTCGCGCTTGCCCTGCGAGACGGCCGCGCCGGGTGGTTGAAGCCCAAGAAGACCTCGGACAGGTCCTTGTAGACCTGCGAGCGGCCGCCGGCCACCACCTCGGCCCGGATGCCGGCGAACACTTCGGCCGGGGGCCCTCGGAGTTGGCGTCGGTCTTGAGTATCAGGGGCGGGGCGGCGGCGTCGAGGAGGACGCTCCCGGCGGCGATTCCCGGGCTGACGTTGCGTCGCCCAACCCAGTCGATGTCCACTAATCCCCGTACACGGGGTCGGGATGAAAATCGGCGGGAGGGTGGTTGTCGTTGCACGTGCCGCGAGCGGAACTCGGTTCGGGGCGCGCAGCGAGACCCTCGACCCGAAGGAAGCATGATGAGCGAGACCCTCGAAGTCACCGACAATCCTGCCGAGAGGCGCTATGAGGCGCGCCTCGACGGCGCATTGGCGGGGTTCGCGGAGTACATCCGAACGAGCAACTTGATCGCATTCGTGCACACAGAGGTGGACCCCCGGTACGAGGGTCGGGGGATCGGCGCCGCACTCGTCCGAACCTCCTTGGACGAAGCGCGCGCAGCTGGCCTCCCTGTGCTGCCGACCTGTCCGTTCTATGCGGGCTGGATCGCCCGCCACCCCGACTATCAGGACATCGTTTACCAGAGCCGGAGCCGCGTAGCGGATTGATCGAGGCGGCCCCGGCCGGACGTCGCGGCGCCGTCGGCATGGCGCCGAACGCGCGGCCCAAGCGCGGACGAACAGCGGATTTCTGAGCGGCGGACCAAGGTCGGCGGCGTCGGACGGCTGGGACAACGCACAGGGACCCGCCGCGACGCTCTTCGCCGTATCGGTGGCTTCTTGTCTCACCCATCTGGCATGTCCCGAGTGTCTGCATCGGTGAGGATGAGGGCATGTCTGCATGGAACAAATGGTTGCCCGGCTCGTCGCCGTCCTTGGTGCGGTCGTGCTCTCGGTGTTCGTGCCGTTCGCGGCGTGGGCGTCCACGGGGACCGGTGAGCGGGTGGTCGTGGCCGTCGGGAGCAGGCCGCGGGGCGGCGCGGGCCTGGTCTGCTGCCTGGTGGTTATCGTCGTGGGCGTGCTGCTGGTGCTGTGGTTGATGCGCCGCCGGAGGGGCAGGCCGCGCTGACGTGGTCGGGCGGGACGAGGCGCCCCGCGCGTGGTCGCCTCCGGCTCCCAGGCCACCGCTCCTTGATCTCTCAAATAGATCGAGCTGACCTGCGGGGACTCCGAGTCGAGCCGCAGGCCAATTTGCGGAACGGTCATCCGCCCTCGCTGGTCTGCCTGGCGGACCCTGTCGCCGGCGCCTGCCGGGTCGGCCTGCCCTGCGTGTGTACGGCCTGATCATGGTGCTGGTGCCCGGCGACCCTGATCACAGTCCAGGCGCCGGATAGCACGCTCAGCGAATGGAAGTACTCCCGGGACCTGCCGCTACTTGAACTCCTCACTTTTCAGTCAGCCTTCCATCGGCTCGATCCGGAACCCGCCCCTGCCGGCGATCCGGACCTCGTACAGCAGGTCGAATCCATCGACCTGCCGAGGGCGTCGCAGCCGCTTGAGCGTGTCATACACCCCGACGTCCGGCACCCGAGCTCGATCCTCACGGGCGGCGTTGCGGTCGAGCGCCGCAGGCAGATCGGGCCGGAACCAGTACCCGACCGTCCTTGCACCGTGGACGCGAGCGGCCTCGATCAGCGGTTGCCACTCCTGCGGTGAGGGATTGGTGTTGTCCACCACGACACAACGCCCCGCGGCCAGCGCCTCATCGACCAGACGCATCTGGCGGCGCTGACGATGGCGGGCATTCGGGAAAGCGTCCTTGCTGACCACCAGATGGGTGTCGGCCAACAGCCGCCGGCAGAACGCGGTCTTCCCCGATGCCTGCAGCCCGATCAAGATCGCCAGTTCCAGCCCGTCAGCCATGGACCGCCTCCGGTACCCGCTTCTCACGCACCGACAAAGACCTGAACGTTGCGGGGGCAAGCGGCGACCCGAGGAGCTGCAGCAGTTCGGTAGCGCGACAGCGTGGTGAGATGACTGCCCTCGTACACGAGCACTGCGCCCGAGCGGACCACGGGCCGTACGTGCGGTCTACCGCAGGTCAACCTCCGAGGTCGACCTCGATTTCCACCTCGACGTCGTCACGGACCCTGAGCGCGCCGAGAAACGCCGAGTACGGCTTGATTCCGTACGCCGACTGCGTCACCACCGTGGCGGCGCGGTACCGGTCGGGCGTCACCTCACGCACTTCGATGTCGATCGGGCCGGCGGCCCCATGCAGCGTGAGGGTTCCGCTGATCGTGGCATGGTCGTCGCCGACGACAACGCGGCTGGACTCGAAGGTGGCCGTCGGATGGCGATCCACGTCCAGCGTCCGCCGGGCGTTGTTCTCGATCTCGCCCCGATCCTTGTCAGTCAGCGGTCGCGCACCGCCGGTGCCCTGCCGCACGGCCAGCGATCCCAACCCGACGTGGGCCGTCGCGGTGGCATCCGCCGGTCCAGTCTCCGGAACATCCAACTCCACCGACCAGTCGGTCACCTCGATGGCCAGGTCGTGCCCGACGGTCGAGCCGATCCCCGCGCGGCGGGTCCGCAGCAGCATGCGCCCCTCGTCCGGGCCGAGTCGCAACCGTCCGGTTCTGATCTCCACCCGCCAAGCGTACGCGGACATACCAGATCAATTCCCTCTCTAGCTCCGACGAGGGCGAGTCGGCGACCAGGCTCGTCGCCGGCCCGCCCGCGCCGGTGCCCGAAGGACACGAGCATGTTCGAGTCCATCCGCCAGGGCCGCTGAGCAGCGACCTCCGACGCGGTCACCGAACTGACCGGCCGTAAACCGGCCTCCCTCCGGGACGTGCTCAACGGCGCGAGCCTGGGTGTAGGGAACCAACGACGTGATCCGCCCAAGCGTGGTCCGCGGCGTATTCTCGGTGGCTTGAGAGCTGCCACGGCCGGCGAAGGCGGAACGGATGCGCGATCCACACGACTTCGACCTCGAGGAGATCGCTACTGCGCTGGAGGACCAGAGCGCGTACGAGCACCGGTGGCTGATCGACCCGGCAACCGGAGAGGTGATGTTCTGGACCGCCGATGGCGGCATCGACGGTAAGACACCCGTCGACCTCGACGAACTCGATGTGGTGTCCATCGACTCGTTGCCGTCCTACGTGTGGTACGAGGACATGGTCGACTTCGCGGACCTGCTCAGCGACGAGCGCGCCAGCCGACGACTGCATCGAGCGATCGACGGCAGGGGCGCCTTCCGGCGCTTCCGGAACGAACTGTATGAGGAGTACCCGCACCTGGTGTCGGTGTGGCAGGACTTCCGCAACGCGCGTGCCCTCCGGCGAGCGATCGCATTCCTGGCGGACAACAACCTCATCGCGGAGGATGCGTCGGATCGAGCCCGGGCCGAGCACCCTGATCCGGCGGTGCCGTGATCCTCAGATCTCCGACCGGACACGCGCGCAAGCCTCGGGATCGTCCATCACCGCGGCGGCCTGCTCGGGAGTGAGCCACTGGAACTCGGCGAGGAGTTCACCGACCTCGCCGGCGAGGGCCATGGTGAGGTTCTTCGGCGTGTGGAACTGCTGCCAGTCGCGTTCCTCGGCGAAGCCCGCACGCGAGTCGTCAGGTCGTTCACCTGGAGCAGTCTTCCACGGCTGGCTCTGCTGGTAGTCGAGCTGCTTCCCGCTATCGCGTCGGGCTGTCCACGAAGCCGCCACCGTTGATCCGCTGCACGAAGCTGACCCACGCCGTCGGTACGAACCTTAGCTGCGCGCCAAGCTGGTCTTTGGAATCACGTACGGCGACGATGCCGGAGATGTTCGTGGCGACCTCGACGCACTCGCCGCCGTTGCCGCCGCTGCGGGTGCTCTTGCGCCAGACGGCGCCGGTCAGGTCAGTCATGCCGCAGCTCCCCGATGATCCGCTTGATCGTGTCCCTCGATTCTGCCTCACTTTGCGCGAGCTGAGCCACGCTCGCAAAGGCCCCCTCGTAGGCCCGCAGCTCAGCAGGCTTGTCGAGGTAAAGCGCACCGGTGAGCGACTCGCTGTAGACGACTGATGGCTCTGGCGCCGCTCGGCCTCCCTTGGCGATCGGAAAGTCGAGGATGACGAAGGACCCGGCGACGGCACCGAGGTGCGGCCCGGCGGCGAGTGGCACCACCCGCACTGAGGCGTTGCGCCGCTCGGAGGCTTCGAGGAGGCCGTTGAGTTGGCCGATCATGATGGCCCGTCCGCCCACTCTGCGCCGCAGCACTGCCTCAGAGATGACCGCGTCCAGCCTGGGCGGTTGCGGCAACCGGCGGGTCAGCAAGTTTTGCCGCTGCAGGCGTACCTGGACGGAGTGCTCGCGCTCCTCGTCGGTCGCCGCGGGCTGATCGATGCGCGCCAACGCCTGAATGTACTCCCGGGTCTGCAGCAGGCCCGGAATGACGGTCTCCTGGTACTGGCGAAGTTTGGCGGCGGCGGATTCCAGGCCGACGTACAGCTCGAACCAGCTCGGCACCGCGTCCCCGTACGCGTGCCACCAGCCCTTCGACTTCGTCTCGGTGGCCAGGCCCTTCATCGCCTCGGTCATCTCTTCCGAGACTCCGTACAGCTCGCACATCGCCTTGACGTCGAGCACCCGGACGGCGCCCAGGCCGCACTCGATGCGCCAGATCTTCTGCCGGCTGTATTCGAGGGCCTCGGCCGCGGCGTCCAGGGTCACGCCGGCCTCGGTGCGGTACTGGCGCAGCAGCCGGCCGAGCTGCCGGCGCGGCACGGTCGATCCGATCTCCTCGGCCATCCGAACACTCCTAGATTTCGTCCTGCAACACTGCGTGACGCCGCTCTGCAACACATACAGGTTTCAGTAAAGAAAGTCAATACATCTGGCGAGAAATCCGCTGTGGAACGTTGCGCTGGTGCTTTCCGGTGTCACAAGCTGACCACAAGAGCCGTGTTGCCGTACCGCTGAGTGGAGCTGCGGTGGCAGGGCCCGGGGTGGGTCCGCCTGTGCGGGGAGGGCGGGTGGCCCCACCCCATCCACCCACGACGAGCGAGGGAGACTGCGGAATGACCGTCCGCAACCAGCGACCGGCCCGGGGGAGCGGAGCGACCTACCGCTCCAACGCGTACACCAGTCTGCCGCCGTGGCAGGTGCGCGAGCGCCGCTTCAAGCCGGTCGGGCTCGGACGCCGCGGCCTGAACCCCGACGACGTATACGCGTTCCTCGACCGGGTCGCCGGCGACATGGCCGCCGTCTACGCCGCCCTGGCCGCCAGCCGCCGGGAGACCGCCGTCATCAAGGACGCCCTGCGCCGCTGGCAGTCGGACCAGGCACGCGCCCGCGACGCCCGGGGACACGAGCGGTGACCCAGCGGTACGTCATCCACCTGCCGGTTGTCGCCACCGACCTGGCCGCCGCGCAGCGCCTGGCCCGGGTGGTCGGCCGCTGGCTGATCGTCCTGCCGCAGACCGACGCGGGGGAGACCACCGTCTCCGCCGAGGACGACCAGAACGTACGCCATCGTGTCTTCTGCGACCTGCTCATGCCCGGTGGCCGGCGCTGCCTGCTCCGCGCCGACCACGACGGCCCCTGCGCCCGCCGGCTGCGCCGCTGACCCGCCGCAGCGCGCCTTGGTGATTCACCCGATGGGGATGAGGCAGGGTCACCCACCGGCGCAGGAGGCTGTTGGCAAGGCGCTGCGGCGCATTGGGGTCAAAGGCTCGCAATGGGCGGTTCGACGGCGATCCGGCCGGAGAGGAGATCAGGTGGAATACCAGGATTTCATCAACGCCGTGGCCACGCGGGCAAAGGTGTCGACCGATCAGGCGGCGACACTCACCGGCGCGACGTTGGAGATATTGGCAGATCGGATCAGCGCCGGCCAGGCTGAGGACATTGCCTATCAGCTTCCGGACGAGCTGGCCGATCACCTGAGCAGACCGCTTGGACGGGAACGGGCCACGTCGTTCGGATTCGAAGAGTTCCTGCGGCGGGTGGGGGACCGCCCGGACGTCGACCGTGCGCTCGCCGGTGCCGTCGTCCCCGCGGTGCTCACCACGCTGCGTGAGGCTGTTTCCCGTGAGGAGTTCGAGAACGCGATGGCCCAGCTGTCGAAGGAGTTCTGGCAGGTGATCGAACCGGTGGGTGCCGGTGGCGGACGGCGCCGCGGCTCGTAGCACCCACGTCGAGGCAGCAGATGTGCTCGCGTCGCACCGCGTCGGCGGGGCGGCCTGGGCTCCCGTCGGTGAACGGCAGCAACAATGAGGGCGGGGATCTGGAGGCAAGCCTCCAGATCCCCGCCCCGACTACATCTGGACCGTTATCCCGCTCGGCACGAGGCGAGCGCCCCCACAACGCCGACGCCCGGCGCGCGCAAGGGAAGCTTGGTCGAGGCCGCGGGGCACCGGGGCACCGCGAGGTCGTAGATGCCCCGACCGAACGAGGCGACACTCAACTGGCGGGTCGGCTCGTGGTAGCGCATGTACATCACGGCCGCGTTCGGCAGATCCGCGCCGAGGGAGGCCCACTCGCCGCCGTTCCAACCGGAGACGTACACCCCGACATCGGTTCCGACCAGCAGCAGCCCGTCCGAGGTCGGTACCACGGAGTTCACCGGCGCGTCGGGCAGGCCGCGGCCGATGTCCGTCCAGGTGCGTCCCCCGTCGGCAGTGACCATGACGTGCGGGCGGTCGCTGCCGGAGCGGAAGCCGGAGAACGTGGCGTAGGCGATGTTCTTGTCCTTCGGGTGCACCGCAACCCGGGTCACCCACGTGCCCGGCAGTTGCGCCTGATCGACCCGGTTCCAGTTCTGCCCGAGGTCGTCGGTCCACCACAGCCGGCCGTCGTCGGTGCCGACGTAGAGCTTGTCACCGTCGGTCGGGGCGGCGGCGAGCGTGCTGACGGTGCCCCACGGGTAGCCGGACGGGTCGTTGGGGCCGCCACCGGTGAGGTCCGGGCTGATCGCCTTCCACGTACGACCGTTGTCCGTCGACCGGTTGACGATGTTCCCGGCGTAGTACATGACGTTGGGGTCGCTCGGGTCGAACTGCAGTGGCGTCAGCCAGTTGCGCCGCTGCGACACCGTCTGGCCGGTGCTGATGCTCTGGCGAGGCGTCCCACCCGCGTTCTCCGACCGGTAGCAGGCGCCGTACTGGCTGCACCCGAAGACGATGTTCGGGTTCTCGGGGTGGATGATCACCTGGAGGCCGTCGCCACAGCCGATGGCGTTCCACGCGCCACCCGGACCGTTGTAGCCGCGGTTGCAGCCGTTGTCCTGGGCGCCGCCGACCTTCAGCACGGGGTCGGTCTCCGCGACATCCACGGTGTAGAACTGGGTGTACGGCTCGTGGGTCGACTTCACCCATCCGCTCGCGCCGTTGTTGTCGGACCGGTAGAAGCCGCCGTCGTTGCCCAGGTAGGCACGGTTGGGCGTCTTCGGGTCCCACCGCAGCACGTGCTGGTCGGCGTGCGGGCCGCCGACGGAGGAGAAGCTCTGCGCGCCGTTGGTCGAGCGCATCAGGTTGACCCCGGTGAGGAAGAGGTGGTTGTGATCCTTCGGGTCGACGAAGAGCTTGCCGAACCACCAGCTGAAGGTGGACTGGGATGCCTGGTTGGCGGTGACCGGGGTCTGTGTCCAGGTGTCGCCGCCGTCGTCCGAGCGGTAGAACGCGCGGAACGGGCCGAGGGCCGTGCCGACGTACGCGTACAGGCGGTGCGGGTTGCTCGGGGCGACCGCCAGCCCCCATCGGCCCTGGTCGGCGTCGGTCGGCAGGCCGTTGGTCATCCGCTGCCAGGTCTGGCCGGCGTCGTCGGAACGCCAGATGCTGGAGCCGGGGCCGCCGTAGGTGCGCTGGTGCGGCTCGCGACGGTGGTCCCACATCGCCGCATACATGCGAGCCGGGTTGCTCGGGTCGATGACCACCTCGGTCGCGCCGGTGGTGTCGTTCGGCGCGGCGAGGACCTGGCGCCAGGTGCCGCCGCCGTTTTCTGAAAGATAGACGCCCCGCTCGCCGCCGGGGACGAACAGGTTGCCGGTCGCCGCGGCGAAGATCCGCTCTTCGTTGCTCGGGTCGATGGCGAAGCGGGCGATGGCGTGGCTGTCCTTCAGGCCGACGTGCTGCCACGTCGCACCTCGGTCCTGAGAGCGGTAGATGCCGTCGCCGCCGAAGGTGATCGAGCCGCCGCCCGGCTGCGGCTCACCGGTGCCGGCGAAGAGCACACCGTTGCTGGTCATGGCGACCGCGCCCATGCTTTGGCCGGAGTTGCCCGGCCACGCGGCGGTGAACGTCGCACCGGCGTCGCTGGACTTCCAGATGCCTCCCGAGGCGGCGGCGATGAAGATCTGGTCCTCGACCTGGGGGTCCACCGCGATGTCGACCACCCGACCGCCGATGTTGGTCGGGCCGAAGAAGTTCCAGTTCCGGTCGGCCAGGTTGCGGTAGACGCTGCGGGTGTGCGCGGCGAGCTGGTTTGCCTCACCGCGTGCCTTGGCGTACTTGGCCGTGGACAGCTCTGTGCTGCCGTCGCTGAGCCGTTGGGCGGTCATCCATTCATCGGGCAGCTCCATCGGCCCCGTCGGCGTGCTCGTGGCCAACGATTCCTGGCCGTTGGCGGACGTGAGGGATGCCGTCAGCGCGACCGCGGTGAGCAGCGCCAGGCCTGCTGCCACCGTGAGGCCGCGACGACCTCGCAGGAGGGTTCGATTCATACAGGATCTCTCCCTGTCCGTCGGATGCGACCGGGATGACCGGTCGTCCGTACGCACCTTAGACACGGTGGCGGCAAACGTCACCAAGCAGCTGATGGGATTCGTACTGTCGGGTTAGGACAGCTGTTGAGCCGGTCCGGTGCCTAGTCGGTGTGGAACTGCGGAAGCCCCGCGTCGTCGGAGTCCGGGCCCACCACCGCGGTCAGGCTCGTGCCGTCCGCGCAGAGCGCGCCGGCCCGCAGGTACATCCGCCGCTGCGGCGTGCGGATCAGCACCTCAGCCTCGAACGTCTCGTCCTCGGCGCGCAGCAGGTCGATGTCGTCGCGGTTTTCGTAGTGCCCGCGTACGTCCAGTGGGGTCATCCGGACGGTGGCTTCAACCGTTGTCAGCACGCCCTGCTCGACCACCGAGGTGACCCGCGCACCGTCGGGCAGCACCAGCCCGGTGACGTCGGCGCTGATCTCAGGGTCTTCGTCGAGCGGCACCCGGTCGCAGCTGGGCAGGTTCGCGAGCATCGCCCGGCCGGGATCGGCGCCGCGGTGTGAGTCCGTGCCGCCGCCGCAGCCGGCGAGCGACGCGACCGCGACGACGAGGGCAACCACCCGGACTCTCACCGAAGCAGGATGTCACGCTCAGCGCAGTACGCGCCAGCGTCGCACCATCAGCAGTTGCAGGGTGATGATGACGCCGGTGACCGCCATGAGCATGATCGTGATGAGCGAACCGTAGGCGAACCCGGAGAACTCGAAGACCTGGTCGAATATGTACACCGGCAGGTACAGCGTGGCGTTGGCGGGCCGACCGTCGGTAAGGACGTACGCCGGAACGAAGTTGACCTGCAGGGTGAGGATCGTGTCACGCACCGCGAGTAGCACCAGTACCGGCGCGAGCAGCGGCAGCGTGAGCCGCCGAAGTTGACCGATCGGGCCGCAGCCTTCCAGCGCCGCGGCCTCGTACAGCCGGCCGTCCAGGAGTCGGCGGGCGGCGAGGACCACGATGAAGCCCTCCCCGATCGGGAACGCCAGCATGAGGACGACCCCGATCCGCGCGGTGGTCGGATCGGCCAGCCAGGTGTAGCCGGGGTGGCCGAATAGTCCGAGGAGTTGGTTCAGCGGGCCGTACATCGGGTTGAGCACCCAGAGGAACAGCACCGCCAGCGCCACGTCCGGGATGACCGTCGGCAGGTAGACAGCGGCCCGGAACAACCGACCACCCGGGCGCGGTGCGGCCAGTAGCAGCCCGAGCCCCACGGCGGCGAGCAGCCGGACCGGTACCGCCAGCGCCACGTGGAACAGCGACGCCTGCAGACTGTCGAGCAGGAAGCCGTCGGAGAGCAGACGACGGACGTTGGCCAGGCCCACGAACTGTGGATCGCGGGTGAGCCCGGTGTGGTCGGTGAAGGCGTAGCCCACATTGAGCAGGGCGGGAACCGCGATCAGCAACACGACCGCAGCGGCGTACGGTGCGAGAAACGCCCAGGCGGTGAGGGGACGCCTGGCCCGGCCAGTCTTCACCGGCGCCGCCCATTGTCGGCATCGAAGCGGTGGATCCGGCTCGGGTCAGGGCGAAGCCGTACCCGATCACCCGGCCGCACACCCGGCCGCGGCCCGGTTCGTACCGCCAACCGGGTACCGTCCGCAACCCGCGTGAGCACGATCGCCTCGCTGCCGAGCGCCTCCACCGCCTCGACCGCGGCTTTCAACGGTCCGTCGGCATCGAGAGCCAGATCCTCCGGCCGTACGCCGATCGTCACATCGGCCGTGCCGCCCAGCACGCCCCCACCGGGGACCAGATTCATCGGTGGACTACCGAGGAAACCGGCGACGAAGGTGTCGGCCGGCCGGTCGTAAACCTCCTGCGGCCTGCCGACCTGGCGCACCTGCCCGCCGTGCAGCACCGCCACCCGGTCGCCGAGCGTCATCGCCTCCGCCTGGTCGTGCGTGACGTAGATCGTCGCGGTGCCGAGCTCGCGGTGCAGGGCCAGCAGGTCGGCGCGGGTGGCGAAGCGCAGCGGAGCGTCCAGGCTGGCCATCGGCTCGTCGAACAGGTAGACGCGGGGATCGCGCAGGACAGCCCGGGCCAGGGCGACCCGCTGACGCTGCCCGCCGGACATCTGGTCGGGGTAGCGGTCGAGCAGGTCCGCGATGCCCAGACGCTCGGCGGCCTGCTGCGCCCGCTGTTCGGCCTCGCCGCGTCGGACCCGGCGCACCCGCAGTCCGAAGAGCAGATTGCCGCGCACGGTCAGGTGCGGGTAGAGCGCGTAATCCTGGAAAACCATCGCCACCGCGCGTCGGTGCGGCGGGAGGGCAGCGACATCCTGACCGTTGACGACAATCCGGCCGCCGTCAGGCCGCTCCAGTCCGGCGATCAGGCGCAGGATGGTCGACTTGCCCGAGCCCGACGGTCCGACCAGGGTCACCAGCTCACCTACCCGAACCTCCAGGTCGACGCCGTCGAGGGCGGTGACCTTTCCGTACGACTTGGCCAGTGACTCCAGCCGGATCGCGTGGTGCTCGATGCTCACCGGCCGGTTCCCACCTCAAGGGTGAACAGTGGCCGGATCTGCTCCTCCAGTTGACGCAGTCCTTCCTCCCGCCCAACCCGTCCGTAGAACACCTCTTCGAAAAGTTTGTCGGCCTCCCGCTCCACCCGAGCCCAGGTGGCAGTGCGTGGTGTGCTGCGCAGGTGCGGCTCGGCGTCCAGGAAGACACCCGACGAGCGTGGGGGCCGATCCGCGGCGAGAAACGCGGGGGAGTTGGCGACGTCGAGGCGGGAGGGCACCGTACGGCCCGACTCGGCGAGAATCTCCTGACCCTGCACCCCCATGGCGAACTCAATGAATCGCCAGGCGGCACCGTGGTCTGACCGGCCCGCGCCCATGCAGTAGGCGTCGCTGTGCAGGATCGAGGCCGGTACCCCTCCTGGCGCCACCGGCAGTGACGCCGCATCCCACTCGAAGCCCTTGATGGTGCGCAGTGTCGGCACCGCCACCCGACTGTTCAGGTACATGCCCAAGCCGCCGCGCAGGAACCGTGCCTCGCTTGATTCGCTCTGCTCCTCGGCGTCCGGTGGCACCACATGGTGCACCAGTTGGAGGTCGAGGAACCAGTCGAGGGCCTTGCGCGTGGCCGTGTTGCGGGTGAGGGTCAGCGCGGCGGGCTGGTCCGTGTCGTCGACGAGTTCACCACCGTTGGACCACACGAACGGCGCGACCCGGGCGATCGACGGCGCCACCCCGACACCGTACACACCGTCGCCGGTCAATGCCTGCGCCGCCGACAGGAAGTCCGCCCAGCTCCAACCCGCCTGCGGCAGCGGCACGCCCGCCTTGGCGAACAGGTCCGCGTTGTAGTAGACGACCAGCGAAGACATGTTCTGCGGGAGGCAGGTCAACGTCTCCCCGTCGAAGCGGAAGGCCTCCCGCGCTCGCGGGCTGAAGTCCTTTTCCTTCAGCACCTTGCTACCGTCCAGGTAGGACTGAACGGGCTCGATCGCTTTCTGCGCCGCGAACTGGCCGTAACGGCGGTAGTTCAACAGAAAGACATCGGGGGGATTCCCGCCCGCAAACGACGTGGTCAACCGAGCCATCAGTTCGTCCTGCGTGGCGACCGGGGAGAGCGTGACATCGATGCCGGGATCGGTCTTCTCGAAGGCGGCGACCAGGCTTCGGTAGCCGGCTATCTCCTCGGCGTTGCCCGCCAACACCACGCTGACGCCTGCCGCGTCGTCCGTGCCACGGGCGCCACCGCAGCCGGCGCCCGAGCCGACCATCAGGGCCGCGGTGGCGAGCGCCACCCACCGTCGTACACCGCCAGTCATCGGCGACCTCCAGATCTCAATGCCGTCAACGGGTTGTCGTTCAACAGGATCCGTTGGGCCAGCAGGAACACCGCCGCGCACGGCACGGTCGCGATCACGCAGCCAGCCATCAACAGCGGCCAGTCGGTGGGATTCAGCAGACGCAGGAACTGCAAACCCAACGGATAGGTGTAGCGGTCACCGTTGTGCAGGTACAGCAGCGGGTCGATGAAGTTCGACCAGTGGAAGGTGAAGGCGAGGACCGCCACCGCCATGGTCGCCGGACGTACCTGGGGCAGGGCCACCCGGCGCCAGACTGTCAGCCACCCGGCGCCTTCCAGCCGAGCCGCCGCCAGCTGGGTATCCGGTATGCCGCCGAAACTCCAGGCATACAGCAGCACAAGAAACGGGCTGCCGGCGAGCACCGCCGGGGCCAGCAGCGGGACATAGGTGTCGACCACGCCGGCCAGCCGGAACAGTTCGAAGCGGGTCGCCCACACCCCGGTAACCGGCACGAGAAGTACCACCAGCAGACCGAAAACCACCCTCCGCCGGGCTGCCGGCGTGAGCAACCGGAGACCGAAGCCGGTCAGCGAGGCCACGAGGACGGTCAACGGCACGGCAAGCGCGACGACCAGCGCCGAGTTCGCCAGGTAGGTGAACAGGGGTATCAGCCTGGGCAGCCGAGCATAGGCGGCCAACGTCGGCTCGGGCGGAAACAGTTCGAGCGTGCGCGGCGGGGGCAGGCCGGCCGGTCGCAGTGAGCCAACCACCATCAACCACAGCGGAGCGGCGAACAGCGTCGCGAACAGAGCCGGCACGACAAAACGCCCGATCACGCGAGTCCCCGCGACCCAGGACCGCTTGTCCACAAACGCACACCCGCCTCTCTTGCCAGCGGTCACACAGGTGCGCGTCCTCGCCTGCCGGCTGACCGCCGCCGATGGCCACCGCCCCGGCCTCTCGGCGCCGGTCGGAAGCTACCAGGCGGCTGTGCCAAACCTACGAATTGGCGGCTCGTCGATCATCGGGCAGCTGTTGAAGAACTACAGCGGCAGATCCTACGCCTGTCGCGCTTACGCCGGCCGGCGTTGCCTGCTCCGCGCCGACCACGACGGCCCTGCTCCCGGTGTCCGCGTCGCTGACCTGCCGCCCGGAGCACGGCCGCCACCCAATGGGGCGGGGCTCGCGGCGAGTCCGGTGCAGGCGCGCAGGTCGGCGTACTCCCGGCGGATCCGGGCCGCGTCCTCCCCGCTGGCGAGTTCGGGTCGACCGGTGCGTCGGGAGATCGCCGCGGGCACCAGTTCTGTCTTCGAGATCGCCGCATTGTCCAGGGTCACCCGCAGCACCCCCGTGTCGTTGCTGTACGCGTCGTCACGCCACCACAGGAAGTTGCCGAGTCCGTACTGGACGAAGGTCTTGCCGAGCCACCCGTCGCCGAGCAGTAGGTGGGCGTGGGTGCCGATCACCATCGTGGCACCCGCCTCGGCCATCTCGGCAGCGAACTCGCGTGCCTCGGCAGGCGGACATGCCTCGCCCTCGGTGCCCCAGTGGACGTAGACGACGACCACGCTGGCCTGGCGTCGGGCAGCGCGCACCGCCGCAACGGCGCGCGGCAGGTCGCGGGTCATCGCGATGCCGGCCCGGGTGTCGGTGGCTCTCCACTCCGACCACAGCTCGTCGACCTGGCTGAAGCCGAGGACAGCGATCCTGGTGCCGCGTATCTCGGTGATCCACGGTGCGTACGCCGCCGCCGCGTCGGCGCCCGCCCCGACCGCGGGCATCCCGACGGCCCTGGCTGCGTCCACGGTGTCGGCCAGTCCCGTCCGCCCGTAGTCCAGCGCGTGGTTGTTGGCGATCGACACGACGTCGATGCCGGCGGCCTTCACCGTGTCATACGCGCTTGTCGACCACTGAGTCCTCAAGGCATCAACCATCTAGGTGATGATCCGGCCGCCACTGATGTCGAGGGTCACGCCGGTGATCCATGACGCCTGGTCGGAGAGCAGGAACGCGGCGGCCGCGGCGACGTCGTCCGGCTGGCCGATGCGCCCCAGCGGGAAGGAGTTGGTCAACTGCGCACGCTGCGCGTCGGTCATGGTGGTGGCCATCTTCTCGTTGAGCACGGCGGAGGGCGCCAGGCAGTTGACCCGGATGCCGCGCGGGCCCATCTCGGCCGCCAGGTGCTTGGACAGCATCACCACGCCGGCCTTCGCGGCAGCGTAGGCGGCCGCCGCCTGGCCGGGCTGGCGGCCCGCGGACGAGGACATCGTGACGATGGCTCCGCCGCCCCGCTCGACCATCCCGGGCAGGACGGCGCGGACGGTGAGGAACGTCGAGGTGAGGTCACCCTCAATCACCCGGCGCCACTCGTCCGGTTCGACCTGTTCGGTCGGGCGGGGACGGCCGTTCCCGCCGGCGAAGGCGGCCAGCAGCTCGACCGGACCGAACTGCTCGCTCAGCTGCGCGTACGCCCGTGCTAGTTCGTCGGCGTCGGTGGTGTCCGCTGGGGCGGGAGCCGCTGTGCCTCCGTCAGCCCGGATTTGGGCCACGACGGTGTCGATCGCCGCTCGGTCACGGCCGCCGACGCCGACCAGCGCCCCGTGTGAGGCGAGTCGGCGGGCGGTGGCGGCGCCGATGCCCCGGGAGCCGCCGGTGACCATGGCGACCTTGCCGGCCAGGCCGGCGAGGGGGTCCGCCGTGGGGATCGCTGAGGGGCGCATCGTCACTGCCTCTCGACGGCGTCGCTGGGGGCTGCGGTCGGCCGCCTGGTGAGGGTCAGGGCGATGGCGAGCACCCACACCAGGCCGCCGAACCGGCCGACCGGAAGGAGCGGATCGAGCGCGGGGATCGCGGCGGTGAGGGCGGCCACCTCGCACACGCCCGCGATCACCAGGCCGAACCAGCCGACCCAGCGTGGGACCAGCCGTCCGGCGAGCGCGGGCACCGAGATCCCGGCCAGCAGCAGGCCGGAGAAGACCACGAAACCCGGACCGCCCGTGGCGAAGGCCAGCGCGTTGAGCGCGCGGATCGCGACGGGGCTGTCGGCCACGTGTGCCTGGGTCAACGCGAGGGTGGCCAGCCCGGACATGGCGAGCAGCGCGGCCGCGACCGTGCCGCCGACCAGGGCGATCAGCCGACCCGGCACGTCCAGCCCGGCGGCCCGCACCCGGTGCGACGCGATGGCGGTGAACACCACGAACGGCACGGCCGAGGCCAGCAGGAAGAACGCAGACAGGTGCGCCGCGCCGACATGGTGGGTGTAGAAGTCGATCAGGTCGGCGTCCGAGGAGTAGGGCGCCACCCCCGCCACGGCCGATGGCATGACGATGCCGGCGAGGGCCAGCACGACGTACGCGATCGCTGGCGGCAGCAGCGGCGCGCCGCCCAGATGCCGGGTCTGCGGCCGGGTGTGCTCGAGCGTATCCGGGTTCTGACCTGTCGGACGCTTGGTCATGTCAGCTTCCTCCGTTGATATCAGACACGAATGATTCGCTTCATGAACGATTCTCCCGGTACGCTATCTCCATGTCCCCCAGCACTGCAACCCAGGACGGCGAAGCGACGCGCCCGGGCCGGCGACGCGGCGGGGCCGCGTTCCTGCTGGCCCAGGTGGGCGCCCACGCCAGCAGCCGGTTCGCCGAACGGATCGCCGACCTCGGCCTGACCCCACCGCAGGCCGGGCTGATCCGCGCGATCGCCGCCGCCCCGGCCAGCAGCCAGCAGCAGTTGGCCACCCAGTTGGGGCTGCTGCCGAGCCGCGTGGTTGCCTTCGTTGACGACCTGGAATCACGCGGCCTCCTCCGCCGCGAACGCAGCAGCGTCGACCGCCGGCAGTACGCCCTGCACCTCACCCAGGACGGGGAGGCCCTGATGCGCCGACTCCAGCACGTTGCCCGGACCCACGAGCGCGACCTGTGCCAGGCCCTCGACGAGGCCGAACACGCGCAGCTTGTCGCCCTGCTCGGTCGCATCGCCGACCAGCAGGGGCTCACCGCTGGCGTCCACCCCGGCTACGCCCGCTAATGCAGAGCGTCGGCGAAGTAGGGTCCGGCAAAGCGGATGTTTCGCCAGCCGTTACGACCACCCCAGCGGCGACACGTGCCGGTCGCGCATCGGTGGTCTCCGAGGGCGTGGGTAGGCTGGCCCGGCCGCCCGGAGAACGCCGCCCGTAAGGACGAGGATGACCGCCAAGCCGTCGAGGCACACGTTCGGCCTGGACGAGTTCGGTCTGGACGACCGCATGCGCCTGTTCGGCTACGTCACCGCCGAGAACCGGTTCGCTTACCTCTGGCTGCTGCGCGCCTTCGAGACGGCACGCTCCAGCTACCACGTGATGCTGCCCACCGCCGACGTGGCCGCGGCGATGGAGGCGCTGCACCAGACCAACCCGGAGTGCCCGGATCCGGCCGATCTCGAGCTGCCGCGCCTGCTCGACGCGCTCGTGGACTGGAGGGTGCTCGACCGGGGCCAGGACGGCACCCGCGCGACGACCCTCGCCGAATACCGCAACCGGCACTCGGTCTACCAGTTCACCGAGGCCGGCTACCGGGCCTACCGGGCGGTGGAGACCGTGCTCACCGCGACCATGGACGACACCACCCTGTCCCGGCTGGTCTTCGCGGACCTGCTGGCCGACCTGACCGCGCTCGCCGCCGCCAACGAGGCGGGCGACGCGGAGGAGGTCTACCGCAAGCTCAACCGCCTCGACCGGGCGCTGGCCGACATCGCCGAGCGGGCCGCCCGCTTCTACCACATGCTCGGCGACCTGAGCCGCACCAACGACGTGAGTCCGGAGGTGTTCCTCGCCCACAAGGACGCCCTGCTGGCCCACCTGCGGGACTTCCACGACGAGCTGCAGCGCTACACGCCACGGCTGCGGGCGGCGGTGCACGAGGTGGAGGCGACCGGCCTGGACCGGCTCATCGAGGCGGCGGCCGAGGCCGACGAGCGGCTCTTCCACACACCGATGGAGCGGCTGGAGGATTGGCGGCGCCGCTGGCGCGGGCTGCGGTCGTGGCTGGCGCCGCCCGGGCCCGATGAGGCCAGCGAGGCCGACCGGCTCGCCGACGCCACCATCGGTGCGATCGGTGACGTGCTCGCACTGCTGCGCCGGGTGACCGAGGCCCGGCGCGGCGGGGTGAGCCGCGAGTCCCAGTTGCGCCACCTGGCCGCCTGGTTCACCCGGGCCGGATCCCAGGAGGCCGCGCACGCGCTCTTCGACGTCGTGTTCGGCCTGGGCGGGCCGCGGCACGCGGCGGTGGCCCACCCGGACCCGGAGGCGATCCCGACCCGCCTGTCGTGGTGGGAAGCGCCGGCGGTCGAGCTGTCACGCACCCTGGTGGCCACCGGCCGCGCACCCGGTACCGGTCGGGGCCGGCCGGCGCGGGTCGACCGCGGCGAGGACCGCCGGCACCGGCTGCGCGCGGACCAGCTCGCCCGGGAGCGCCAACTCGCCGACGCGGCGGCCGTGCTGGCGGAGGAGGGGCTCGACGGGCACCGGCTCGACGAGGCGCAGACCGGGGTGCTGCTGCGGCTGCTCGACATCGCCCTCGCCGCCCGGACCGGCGGCGCCGCGCGGGCGCCGCTGGCCGCGGCCGCGCACGGCGTCCGGCTCACCCTCACCCCGACGCCGGGCCGGTTCACCACCGTCGTCACCGCCGCCGGCCGGCTCCACCTCGACGGGTACGCGCTGACCGTGACCGCCGCGACCCACACCGCGGTCCGCCGCCCGGAGCTGGTCCCGGCATGAGCGAACCGACCCGGCACCGCTTCGCCGCCGACGTCAACGACTTGGAACTGGCCGACTACCAGCGGGCCGTCCGGCTGGTGCTGCGCCACCCGCTGATCACGGCGACCTGGCCCGACGAGCGGGCGCTGCCGCGGGTACGGCGGTTCGCCGCGACCCTGCGGCGGGACCTGTCCGAGGCGTTCGGCTACCGGCTGGAGCTGCACGGCGGCACGGCCCGGCTGATCCGGGCGAAGGACCGGCTGGACCCCACCCAGCCGGCGACGTCGCGCACCGGCCGCCCGTTCGACCGCCAGCGGTACGCGTACCTGGCCTTGTGCCTGGCGGTGCTGGGCCGCGCCGGCATCCAGATCACCCTCAGCGAGCTGGCCGACTCGGTGGCCGCCGACGCGAACCGCATCACCGGGCTGGGGCTGGATCCGGACCAGGGCGCGGACCGGCGGGCGTTCGTGGACGCCGTCGGCTGGCTGGAGGAGCGGGGCGCGCTGCGGGTGGCAGACGGGTCCAGCGCCGCCTGGGCCAGCGACCCCGGCGCGGGCGAGGCGCTGTACGACGTCGCACGGGACGTGGTGTTCGCGCTGTTCCGGCCGACGCGGGTGCTGCAGCACGTCGAGTCGGTGACGGCGCTGCTGGACCGGTCGGCGGCCCATAGCGGCAACGCCGAGCGGCGGCACGCCGCCCAGCTCGCCCGGCGGGCGCTGGTGGAGTCCCCGGTGGTCTACCTCGCCGACGTCGACCCGGCGATCGCCAACCACCTGCGCGGCGCGCCGCTCGTCGCCGACCTGGCCCGGCTGACCGGGCTGCGGCTGGAACGGCGCGCCGAGGGCGTGCTGCTGGTCGACACCGCCGGTTTCACCACCGAGCGGTTCCCGGGCACCGGCTCCGTGGCGCAGGCCGCGGTACTGCTCGCCGTGGAGATGGCCGACCGGGCCCTCGACCCGGACGGCCGCCGCGTCCGCCGGCTCGCCCCGCCCGACCCGCAGGCCGGGCACCGCGCGCTGGCCGACCAGCTCGATTCCGGCCTGCCCACCGCCACGCTGGTGCTGCTCGACGACGCCGGGCCACCACCGCCACCCGGCGACGAACCGGACGACGCGGCCGGCGAGAGCCGCCTGCCGTTCATCACCGACAGCTTCCTGCGGGACGCGGTCGCAGAGATCCTGCGCCGGTACAGGTCCGCGTTCGGCGCCCAGTGGCACGCCGACCCGGAGCGGCTGCGCAGCGAGGCGGTGGCGTTGCTGGACCGGTTCGGCGCGGTCACCCGGGTGCCGGGCGGCGTCCTGGTCCGGCCACTGGTGGGTCGCTACCGCCACACCGTCGCCACCCTGCGGCCGCGGCCCGCCGCCGACACCCTCTTCTGACCTGGGAAAGCTGCTGTGATCGAACAACGCGCCGTCCGCCGCTTCGCGCCCACCCGGGCCGGGATCATCAACCTGTGGGACTACCGCGACGAGGAGTTCCTCTTCGTCGACGGGTGGCTGGTGCTACGCGGGCCGAACGGCTCCGGCAAGACCAAGGCGCTGGAGGTCCTCTTCCCGTTCGTGCTCGACGGCCGGATCGAGCCGCGCCGGCTCAACCCGTTCGCCAGCGAGGACCGCACCATGAAGTCGAACCTGCTCTACCGCGGGCAGGACGTGGCCCACGCGTACGTGTGGATGGAGTTCGGCAACGGCGACTCGTACGTGACGGTCGGCATCGGGCTGCGCGCCCACCGGCACGTCGACCGCGTGACCCGCTGGCACTTCGTCACCGACGGCCGGATCGGCGTGGACTTCTCCCTGCTGGACGCCGACGACCGGCCGCTGACCCGGCGCGACCTGATCGACCAGCTCGGCGCCGACGCGGTGCGGGACTCCCCGGAGGAGTACCGGCAGCTCGTCGACGCCCGGCTGTTCGGCCTCGGCCCGGCCCGCTACGAGCAACTGCTCGACCTGGTGCTGACGCTGCGCAAGCCGCAGCTGGCCAAGGACCTCAACCCGGTCGAGCTGTCCCGCACCCTGCAGCGCGGGCTGCGCCCGATCGAGGACCACCTGCTCGTGGAGGCGGCCCGCTCGTTCGACGACATGGAAGCCGTCGCCCGTACGCTCGAAGGGCTGGCCGCCGCGGACGGTGCCACCGCCGCCTTCCTCGCGATCTACTCCACCTACCTGCGCACCCACGCCCGCGCCGCGGCCGACCTGCTGACCGCGCGCCGCACCGCGGTCACCGACCGGTCCGCGGCACTCGGAGAGGCGCGCCGGGAAGCCGCGGCGGCGGCCGAGGCGGAGAACGAATCCACCGGGTGCCTACGGGCGGTGGAGGGCGAGCCGGGCCGGCTGCGCGCACACCTGGACAGCCTGAAGAGCTCGGCGGCCTACCAGTCCCACGAGCAACTCGCCGACCTGGAACGGCACGTGCACGACCTGGCCGAGGCAGCCGAGCGCGCCCGCCGGTCCGTCGCCGTCGAGCAGGACGCCGCCGGGCGGCGGCGGGGCGAGTGGGAACGGGCCGTCCTGGCGACCCGGGACGCGCGGGCCGGCGCGGAACGTCTCGCCGGCGAGCTGCTGCTCGACGCCGAGACCGCCGGGATTACCTGGACCGCCGCCGACGGCGGCCCGGAGGGACTGGCCGCGCGGCTCGCCGCCCGGGCCGGAGCCCGCCGCGACGACGTGCACGCCGTGCGCGAGCAGGCGGCCCGGCACGCCCAGGCCGAACGCGACCACGCCCGGGCGGCCGCCGACGCGGCCCGCACGGCCGACGCGCTCACCGCGGCCGAGCAGGCCGAGCAGCGCACTGAGCTCGCCCTGACAGACGCTCGCGGGCAGGTGCGCGCCAACGTCGACCGGTGGGCGCAGGACAACGACGGCCTGCTGCCCGAACTCCATCGGCCGGACCTGCCGGCCCTGCTGGCCGCCGCCGTCGACGCCGCCGGCGAGCCCGGCGCGCCGACCCCCCGCGAGGTGTACACGGACGCCACCGCCCCGGCCGTCGCGCAGCACCGCGACCGGCTCGCCAAGCTGACCGCGCACCGCGCGGCACTGGCCGGCCGCGGTGCCGAGCTGGCAGCGGAACGGGACCGGATCGCCGCCGAGCACGACGACGCGCCACCGGCCCCGGTGACCCGTCCCGCCCCGCGCGCCGGCCGGCCCGGCGCACCACTGTGGCGGCTGGTCCGCTTCGCCGACGACGTGCCCGACGCCACCGCCGCGGCCATCGAGGCGGCCCTGCACGCGGCCGGCCTCCTGGACGCCTGGCTGCACCCCGACCCCGGCCTCGCGGCGGACGCGATGGCCGGCGAGGATCTCGACGGCTACCTGCTGCCCCTGCCGCCGCAGCGGCATCCCTCCGGCGCGACCCTCGCCGACGTGCTGCTCGCCGAGGAACAGGACGAGGTGCCCGCCGCACGGATCCGCGATCTGCTGGCCTCAGTGGCGTTGGCCGACGTGGTCGACCCGCAGGACGCAGCGGCGGTCACCGTCGGCGTCGACGGCCGGTACGCCCAGGGCGTCGGCGCCGGCCGGTTCGCCAAGGCCCGCTGCGAGTACATCGGCGCGACCGCCCGGGCGGCCCGGCGCGCCGCCCGGCTCGCCGACTGCGACCGGCAGCGCGCCGCGCTCGACGCCCAGCTGCGCACCGTCGACGAGGAACGGTCGGCGATCGAGCGGCTGCTCGCCGCCGTGGCAGCCGCCGCCGGGCAGCTGCCGCCACTTACCGCAATCCACACCGCGCTGCGGGAGGTGGAGCGTGCGGCGGTCACGCTGCGCAACCGGCAGGAGTCCGCAGCCGCGACGAACGCCCGCCTGGACCAGGCCCTGGCCGAACGGGCCGCGGCCACCGCCGCGCTGCACCGGCTCAGCGCGGAGCGGTCCCTCCCGCTGGACCGCCTGGAGGCCACCGCCGACGCCGTCGACCGGTTCGAGAAGCGGGGTGTACGCCTGGAAGGCGCACACCCGGCCGCCACGCGCGCCGCCGAGCAGGAGGCGCAGGCGCAGCAGCGCCACGACGAGACCGTCGACCGGCTCGCCGCCGCCGAGGACGCGGCACGCGCGGCAGCCGAGCGGCACCGGGAGAAGGCCGAGGCGTACCGGACGCTGCGGGCCAGCGTCGGCGCCGAGGCGGGACGGGTGCTGGCCGACGTGGCGCGCACCGCTGACGAGATCATCGAGGCGGAGACCGCCGTCGAGCGGGCCCGTGCCGACCTGAGCGCCGCCCAGCAGCGGCGGGCCGCCGCGGTCACCCGGGTGGAGCTGAGCGAGCAGGCCGTCGCCGCCGCGGTCGCCGAGGCGCACCACGACGCGTTGCGGCTACGCCCGTACGCCCGACCGGACCTGCTGGGGCTGCTGCGCTGCCCGACGGACCTGCGGTGGCCGGCCCGGGCGGCGGACGACGCCCCCGGCGCCGACCTGGATCCGCAGGTGGCCGCCTTGCATGAGGCGATCCTCGCCGCCACCAGGGAGCTCAGCCCGACCGAGACCTCGCTGAAGCAGAGCTCCACCCGGCTCACCACCGCGCTGACCGAACTGCAGGCGCAGCTGCCAGCGGCCGGGCTGGACCAGCGGCCCGAGTGGGACACCGACGACGGGGTCATCATCGTCCGGGTCGCCGACGAGCAGGGACTCACCCCGGTGGCGCACTTCGCCGACCGGATCGCCCGCGAGCGACGCGACCAGGAACAGCTGCTCACCGACGCCGAGCAGCGGGTGCTGGAGGACGCGCTGCTCGGCCAGCTCGCCCGGCAAATCCATCACCGCACCATCGAGGCTCGCGACCTGGTCGAGGCGATGGACACCCAGATGCGGGCCCGCCGGATGTCCTCCGGGCTGACCGTCGGCGTCGGCTGGCGGCTCGCCGACGACCTCGACGCCGACCAACGGGAGGTGTGCAAGCTGTTGGAACGCGACCCGGCCCGGCTGGGGCCGACGCAGCTCACCACCATCCGGCGGCACTTCGCCGCCCGGATCAAGGCGGCTCGAGCGACGCACCCCGAGCGGCCCTACCGGGAGCTGCTGGGTGAGGTGCTCGACTACCGGCAGTGGCGCACGTTCGCCTTCACCCTGCACAGACCGGGTGGCGGCACCGAGGCCCTGACCCGCGCCCGGCACAGCCAGCTCTCCGGCGGCGAACAGTCCGTGTCGCTGCACCTGCCGCTGTTCGCCGCCGCGAACGCCCTGTTCGGCTCGGCCCGGCCGGACGCGCCCCGCCTCCTCGGCTTGGACGAGGCGTTCGCGGGTGTGGACGACACCGGCCGGGGCGAGCTGATGGCGCTGGCGAAACAGTTCGACCTGGACCTGTTCATGACCGGATACGACCTGTGGGCCACCCACCCGGCGGTCCGCGGCGCGGCCCACTACGACCTGTCACACTCCACGGTCGAGCACACGGTCTCCACCCTGCTGCTGGTGTGGGACGGCTCGGTCAACGTCGCCGACTTCGACGGGACGCTGACCCGTGCGCTCGGCTCGCCAGAGACCCGCCGCGCGCCGGGCACCGCCGATCCGATCGACCCGTCCGAACTCGTCCTCGACCTCGCCGACGAATGAGCGCGCGCCCACGGCCGCCGGCCGGCCACGCCGATCCGGCTGGCCAGCCGGCCACCCAGGCCGGCCTCGCTTCCGGCCCGCCCGGGCAGACCGACTCCGGCTGGCGGCGGCTACCCGACGACCCGGGCTGGCGGCGGCTGCTGACCGCCGCCCGGCGCAGCCTCGAGCGCACCGGCGGACGGCTCGATGTCGCCGTGACCCTGACATCCCCCACCGACGACGAACGACTGGTGATCATCGGGATCAGCGGTGCCCACCGGTCCGCCGGGTCGGCGAGGCTCAGCGTGCGCCTCAGCGACGTGGACGACCACCTCCGCGCGGTCCACGGGGTAGGCCTGCGCGACTTGCTCTCCGCGGCCGTCCCCCTGCGCAACCGGCCCGCCGAGGCGGAGCACGAGGCCAGGGCTCGGGCTGCCCTGCTCACCGTCGCCCGGGCCAGCCGGCACGCCACCACCGGCTGGTACGGCGACTGGCTCGACGCCCTGCGCCGCGACGGCACTCTCACCCGCGCCGTCCGAGCCGGCCTGCCGTTCGGTGACGTGCTGCGCGTACTCGACGCCTTGCCCGCACCGGACGAGCCCATTCCGGTCTTTGCCGACCGGGTGCTCGACGACACGAAGGCCCTGGCCGAGGGCCCGCTGCGGGGGCTCGTGCTGCGGGCCCTCGCCGCCTGGCAGCAGATGCCGGTTCCCACCGGCGGCGAGCCCGAGCGGGCCTTGTGGGAATCCGTCGGACTGGTCCCCGACGACCTCGCCAGTCAGGTGCTGGTGCTCAACGTGCCCGCCATCGGCGGCCTGCTCGGACGGTGGCTGACCGAGACCGCGGATGCGGGGGTGCCGGTGCGGGTCACCCTGCACCAGCTTCGCCTCGCCCCGCTCACGCTGACCTGCGACGAGATCTTCGTCTGCGAGAACCCGGCTGTGCTCCGGACAGCCACCGCCGCGCTCGGCGCGCAGGCGCCACCGCTGATCTGCACCGAGGGCGTGCCCTCGGTGGCGGTGCACACCCTGCTGCGCGCGGCCCGCGGCGCCGTGATCCGATGGCGCAACGACCTGGACTGGACCGGCGTACGACTGACCGCTGCGGCGCTCGCGCGTTACCCGATGGCGGTTCCGTGGCGGATGACCACGACCGAGTACGAGACCGCCGCGGTGTCGGGTCCAGCCCTGGTCGGCGCCCCCGCCCCGACGCCCTGGGACCCGGACTTGGTCGACGCGATGCGCCGTGCCGGGCGTGCGGTGATGGAGGAGCGGCTGATCGACCTCCTGTTGAACGATCTGCGCGAAGCGGGGCGGCCCCGACCGCCCGGTTCAGCAGTGCCCGCCTGAACGCCGGCCTCGTCCCCGTCGACCGCGGCCGCCCGGGTCACCGCCGGCTCGCCGTCCGGTGCTGGACGTGATCTACCGCTGGTGGCGGGCAGTGCTGCCACAGACCGACCACCGCTGTCTGACGTGACCCGTTGGCCTGGATGGACACCCGCCGTCGGCCGCGGTGCTGTCGATCGGCCCACCTTGGGTACGGCGCGGGAGACGATCGCGGTGGACTCGACGGCGGCGTCGCTCGCCTAGGCTCGGAACGCCACGATCACCTGGGGTTCCTTGGCGAGAGCGCGCAGTACCAGCGCGGCGTAGCCGGCGTTTAGGCCAGCCGACGAGCGGGCTGAAGCCGGAGGCGAGCACGGCCGGCTCAGCGGGCACCGGTGAGGTAGCGCTCCAGGCTGGGGCCGACCCGGGCGGCGAGCTCGTCCGGCGTCATCGCCACGACGGGCGGTAGCTGCACGACGTACCGGCACAGGGCGAGGCCGAGGATCTGACTGGCGATGAGCCCGGCCCGCCGCCCGGCCTCGGCGGGGTCAGGGCAGCCGGCGGCGACGGCCGGGGCGACCTGGGTGGCGAAGATCTGCCGCATCCGCTCGGCGGCGGCGTTGTTTGTCACGGCCGCCCGCAGCAGCGCGGCGAGTGAGTCGTCCACCTCCCACCGGTGCAGGAAGTGGCGGACCAGCGCCTCGCCCAGCTTTTCCCGCGGGAGTTGGCGGGCGCCCGGCAGGTGCAGGTCGAACTCGGCCGCCGCGGCGAAGAGTTTCTCCTTGTTGCCGTAATAGCGCATCACCATCGCCGGGTCGATGCCGGCGTCGGCGGCGATCGCCCGGATGGTGGCCCGCTCGTATCCGTCGGCGGCGAACCGTTCTCTGGCGGCGCGCAGGATCGCCTCGCGGGTCGTGTCGGAGCGGCGGGCGCGGCTGGGAGCGGTCATGCCAACGAGTGTAGGTCAACGGGTGTTGACTCAATCTCGGGATGGGCCTACCGTCAATGTCAACGGTTGTTGACTTGCGGGGAGTTGTCATGATCAGCCAGCAGAACGACGTCGTGATCGTCGGCGCCGGCCCCACCGGTCTGCTGCTCGCCGGCGACCTGGCCGCCGCGGGCGTACGCACCACCGTGCTGGAACGCCGGTTTGAGGAGTCCAACCTCACCCGCGCCTTCGCGGTACACGCCCGCACCCTGGAGCAACTCGACGCCCGGGGACTGGCCGACGAACTGATCGCCACCGGTGCACAGGTGCCGTCGCTGCGACTCTTCGGCGGCGTCCGGATCGACCTCTCCTCACTGCCGAGCCGGCACCCGTTCGTGCTGATCACCCCGCAGTACCAGGTCGAGCGGCTGCTCCAGCGGCGGGCCATGGCGGCAGGTGCGAACCTGGTACGCGGCGCCGAGGTCACCGGCCTACGACAGGACGCCGACGGCGTCGACGTCGACGTGGCCACCCAGGACGGCCCGGTGACCGTGCGGGCGTCGTACGTCGTCGGGGCCGACGGCCTCCGCAGCCGCGTCCGCGCGGCCCTCGACCTGCCGTTCCCCGGCAAAGCCGTGGTCACCTCGCTCATGCTCGCCGACGTACGGCTGGCCGAACCGCCCCGGGACGTCCTGATGGTGAACGCGGTCGGCGACGCCTTCGCCTTCATCGCACCGTTCGGCGACGGCTGGTACCGCGTCTTCGCCTGGAACCGGCGCAACCAGCAGCCCGACAGCGTGCCGGAGGACCTCGCCGAGCTACGGGAGGTGACCCGCCAGGCGCTCGGCACCGACTTCGGCATGCACGACCCACGCTGGATGTCCCGCTTCCACAGCGACGAGCGGCAGACCCCGCAGTACCGGATGGGCCGCATCTTCCTCGCCGGAGACGCGGCGCACGTTCACTCGCCCGCCGGCGGCCAGGGCATGAACACCGGCCTGCAGGACGCGGCGAACCTCAGCTGGAAACTCGCCGCCGCGGTGCACGACCAGGCCACGGACGGGCTGCTGGACACCTACCACGCCGAACGGCACCCGGTCGGCCGAATGGTGCTGCGCGGCAGCGGCGCGATCATCCGGCTGGCCCTGATCCGATCACGGCCGGCCCAGGCGGCCCGCACCATCCTCCTCCGCACCGCGCTGCGGCTCAGACCGACCAGGCAAAGGATGGCCGGCATGATCTCCGGTGTCGGCATCCGGTACGCCGCCCCGCGCGGCACGCACCCACAAGTCGGCACCCGCGCGGAGGACCTACCGCTCGCCGGTGACCAGGCCAGCGGACGGCTCGCCGAGGTGCTGCGCGGCGGCAGGTTCGTCCTCCTCGTGCCCGCCGGGATCGACGCATCCGCCGCGCAAGCCTGGGGCGCCCGGGTCCGGGTGGCCACCCCGGCGGCGGACACGCCGCTCACCCTGGTCCGCCCCGACGGGTATATCGCCTGGGTGTCCGAGGAGACCGACCCCGGCCGACGGGATGAGCAGCTACGCGCCGCGCTCGGCGAGTGGTGTGGCGCGCCGGTCGTGTCGCAGGATTCCCATGCGGTCCGGTCGAGAGCCGGGCGGGATTGACATCGTCTCCCGCCTACAGGCGGGAGATGCCCGCTTTCAGCGCCGTGCGTCGACGAAGCTGGGTGGGTGCGTCGACAGGCCGCCTTCTGGTTCCTGTCCCCGACTGCCCGCCCGGCCGAAGGCGTCGCCACTGCGCCGGTCTGGTACTTCCATGCGATCGCGTCGATCACCTGCCGTGATCGCGCCGCAGGCCGCCACGACGGGGTGACCGGTCAGGGAGCAACGGCTCGATCCACGCCCACTGGGCATCCGTCAACGACATCCACACAACGATCAGACGATCTTCATGGCATGATCCAGGCGCCGCATCGGACGTGTCACGAGGCGCGCGGCAGCGCGAGCCAGTCCTGCCAGGTAATGTCGCGGCCCAGATAGCGGGGCTGCTGGAAGGGCCAGTCGGCGGCGATCCATTGCGGCACCAGCGCGTCGAGCGCGCGCTCCACCTCGCCGCCTACGAGGTCGTCCACCACCCACCAGGAGATCTCCCCGTCGGAGCCGGTGCGCTCGGGCGGGTCGATGTAGACGCAGCCGAGAATCGCGGTCTCCTCCTCGTCCAGCAGCGCGTAGTTGAACGACTGGTGCGCGGCTATCTCCTTCTCGTGCCGCAGCAAGTCGATGCGGTCCTCTTCATAGGTCATCGTCTCCTTGGGCCAACCCCAGGCCGGGCCGAAGATCTCCCACAAGCGCTCTCGGGAGCCCATCACGGCGGGGTAGTCGCGCGCGGCGTCCGCCTCCCGGATCGGCCGTAGGTGAAGCGTGGTGTTGGGCAGCGGCACGTAGACGGGGTGGACGTAGTCCTCAGGCAGCCAGCTCATGGGGGCCGAGGCTACCGCCGGTCGGTGCGGGGTGATCCAGGCGGCTGGACCAGGTGATCCAAGCGACAGGCCCCCGGGCGGTAGGGGCGGGTTCTAAATGCTTAAGCGGAAAGGGACTCCTTGCCGCTGGCGAGTGCCGGCGCGAGTAGATGGTCATGCGGTTCCGCGGGTGAGCGCTGCGAGGAAGTCGTCGACGAGTCGGGTCTGTGTCGCGGCCGGCAGCCGCTCGGGGTCGAAAAGTGCCTGGACCACCAGGCCGTGGGTGAACGACAGCACGATGATCGCGAGCCGGCCCGGGTCCCCGTCGGGAAGTTCGCCCAGTTGTTGCGCTTCCTCGATGGAGGCGCGCAGGCCTGCGCGGATACGTTCGTAGCGAAGGCTCTGGGCGGCGAACAGGTCGGGGTCGGACAGGGCGACGTCCCAGGAGCCGACCCAGATCCGGTTCATCGCCGCTGCGGCGGGGGTCAGCGGGAGGATGTTGAGCATCTGCGTGCGCAGCGCCGCCAGTCCGGGTGCGGGAGCGGCCCGCCGGGGGCGGTGCGCGGTGCGCTCCTCGAGGATGTCGAGGGCGTGGGCGATGAGTTCGCGCTTGCCCGCGAAGTAGTGGGTGACCAGTCCGGTCGAGGAGCCCAGGGCTGCTGCTACGGCCCGCATGGTGAGGCCGCCGAAACCGTGCTCGGCCAGGACCTGCCAAACCGCCTCGGAGACGTCCTGGCGGCGGGAGTCATGGTCGGTGCGTGCGGGGCTCATGGCCTGCTAGCGTACATGCCGAACGTTTGTTATGTACGGAGGTCATGATGTTCGCGCTGCCCCTCGCCGACTCGGCCGTGCTGCGCCCACTGGAACCGTGGCAGGCCGAGGAGTTTCTCGCACACCTGGACCGGGCGCGCGAGCACATCGCGCCGTGGGTCTCGCCCGCCTTCGTTGCCCGCGACGTCGGCGAGGCTCGAGCGGTGCTGCAGCGTTACGCGGACAAGCGGGCTCAGGACGGCGGCGGCATCTGGGGCATCTGGCTGGACGGCCGCCTGGTCGGCGGGGTCATGTTCGTCTCCTTCGACACCGCGCTGCGCGTCTGCGAAGCGGGCTGCTGGCTGGAGCCCGGCGCACAGGGCCGCGGGCTGATCACTCGCGCTGCAGAGCGGATCATCGACTGGGCCGTCGAAGAACGCGGCATTGCTCGCGTCGAGTGGCGCACCAACGCGCGCAACGAGCGCAGCATCGCAGTCGCGCAGCGGCTGGGCATGAGCCGCGACGGAACGCTGCGTCAGGTCTACCCGGACGGCGCGGGCGGACGGATCGACCTCGAGATCTGGTCCGTGCTGGCCGACGAGTGGCAGGCCCGCCACGCCGGCCGACCGGCCCCTCTCGCCTCCAGGGGCATCATGTCCGCTGCTGTGAAGGCCGAACTCGACGGCCTCATGGCCACCTTCCTGGGCGCCTTCGCCAACCCGGGCGGCGCCCGGCCGAACGTCGAGGCGATCTACGAGGTGTTCATCCCCGAAGGGATGATCATCAACAACGTCGGAGCAACCCCGGTGATCTACGACCTGTGCCAGTTCGTCGAACCTCGCGAGAAGATCCTCACCGACGGGACGCTGACCGAGTTCCGGGAATGGGAGACCTCGGAGACCACCGAAATCTACGGCGCGATCGCCCACCGGTTCAGCGAGTACCACAAGTCCGGCTACCTCAACGGCGAGTGGTTCGAGGGCCGGGGCATGAAGGCGACCCAGTTCGTCAAAACCCCGTCGGGCTGGAAGTTGAGCTCGCTGGCCTGGGATGACGACCCCGCCTGCGAACCCGCCGCGACAGATTCTTGAGCGCGACGGAGCACGGAAGCGGCTGCCGCGGCCGGCCCGGCCGCGACCGGTCGGCCTACCGGATGTTCCCGGTGTGGCCGAGGGAGTAGCGGCCGGGTTGGGGCCAGATGGTGAGGCCGTGTGGGCCTCGGCCGACGGGGATTCGGGCTAGTAGTTTGCCGTTGTCGGTGTTCAGGACGTATACCTCGTCGTGGTAGCGGCCGGAGAGCCAGAGTTGTTTGCCGTCGGCGGAGAGGCCGCCCATGTCGGGGCTGCCGCCGCCGGGGATCCGCCAGGTGGTGGTGGGTTTCAGGGTGGTCAGGTCGAGGACGGTGACGCTGCCTTCGTCGCGGTTGGTGACGTAGGCGAGTCGGGCGTCGCGGCTGAAGTAGATGCCGTGGGCGCCTCGGCCGGTGCGGATGAACCCGGTCTGGCGGGTGGCCTGGCCGTCGAAGACGTATACGCCGTGGGCGTGCATGTCGGCGACCAGGAAGTGTTGCCCGTCGGGGGTGAGTCGGGTGTCCTGGGGCATGCCGTCGGAGGCCTCGGTGAGCCGGAAGTCACGCAGCTTGCGGAGGCTGGTGGTGTCCAGGACCAGTACCCGGTTGGCGAACTCGCAGCTGAACAGCATGGTCTTGCCGTCGGCGGTGTAGTCCATGTGGTTGATGCCGCCGCACTCGGGGAACCGGACCGACCGCACCCGCTGCCAGGTGCTCAGGTCGTAGAAGTCGAGCCGCTGGTACGCCTCGGCGACCACGATGGCCTGCCTGCCGTCGGGGGTGAAGTAGAGGTTGTAGACGTCTTCGAGCTTGCGAAACCCGCCCGGGTCGCCGGTGCGCGCGTCGATCGGGACCAGGCCACCGTTGGGGATCTGGCTGGAGGCCACATAGAGCGTGCGCAGGTCGTAGGAGGGCACCACGTGCTGCGGCTCCGGCCCGCCGGGGAACTTCCGCACCACCTTGAACGTCGCCGGGTCGATCACCCACACGTCGTTGCTCTTCGTGTTCGGCACATAGACCGCCGGCCGGTCCCCGCGCACCGGGGCGGCGAGCTGGTCGGGGCCGGCCGCGGCGTAGACGTTGCCGGCCGCCGGATAACTCGGCATCCCCGACACCAGCGGCCCGAACGACCCGCCCGCCGACGGGCTGGTCACCGCCTCCCGGGTGGGCGCCCGGTCGGTGCAGGCCAGCAGCCCGGCCGACAGAACCAGGACCGGGACGGCAGCCAACACCTGTCGACGGGACACTTGTTCACGATAACGGACAAAAGCCTGCCGAGGCGGGGAGGGTCGCCGTCTCCACTACGGCGGTGATGACGACTGGCCACCAGGTCCGGGGGTCGGGTGCGGTCGTCCGGCTCGACCACGGTGGCTTCCGCGTCGGACTTATCGGCGCCACGCCGGCCGTTCGGCGTTGGTCACCGCCCGGAGGATCCACTCGACCGGGCCGTACCGGTGGGTCCTCATCCAGCGAGCGCTCAGCACAAGCTGTGCGGCGAAGATGCCAAGTGCGATGGCCAGTACGCCGGCCGGCGGTACCTGGCCGATCAGCCCGAGACCGAGCCCGGTGAAGATCAGAGCACAGATCAGGGACTGGCTCAGGTAGTTGGTCAACGCCATCCGGCCGGCCGGTGCGAGCGCGGCCGATATGTGACGCCCCGTCGGTGTCTGGAACAGCCGCAGCATCGTGGCGGCGTACGCCGCCGCCAGCGCCGTCCCGGTGAGGGTGGCCAAGGCAAGGCCCTCGACCGTGGTGCGGCCGCCCAGGGCTACGACGGCAAACGCGCCGGCGAGACCAACCGGGTATCCAACGCGCTGGATCAGGCGCAGAGCGCGAGTGTGTGGCGACACGTCGGCCAGCATCCGGCGACGGCCGGCGGCGAGCCCCAGAAGGAACATGGCCAGGGCGACCGGTCCCTGCAGCCTCGCCGTCCCGACGATCATGTGCGGTATCGAACGGACGTTCTGGGTGATGACGGAGGCCGGCCCGCCGGCCAGCGCCGCTGTGACGCTTTCCCCGGCCTTGAGGGCGGCCGACTGCTCGACCGGCGGCGCCTCCGCCAGAGCCATCGAGCCGAAGGAAAGTACGACGACCCCCACGAGCAGGCCGGTCAGGATCACCGCCGTGCGCGGTCGGATCGGGTGCACGGCGAGTAAAACCAGCCCGAGTACGGCGTAGGTGGTGAGGATGTCGCCGTGGAAGAGCAGCACGGCGTGCAGTCCGCCAAGCACGAACAGGCCGGCCAGCCGGCGCAGGAATCGCGGCCGGAAGGCGGTGTCCCGGCGCCGCGCCGCGTCGAGTTGGAGCGTGAAGCTGTAACCGAACAGGAATGAGAAGAGCAGGTAGAACTTCATCTCGAACAGCAGCGCCACGCTGTCGTGGATCCGATGGTCAAGCCAGGAGGGGTACGCCGGGTCAGGGATGCGGTGGAACACGTAGCCCGAGGCGAAGTACCAGATGTTGACCAGCAGGATGCCGAACAACGCGAATCCCCGCAGCGCGTCCACGTCCAGGATCCGGTCGAACGCATCACTGCTCGGTGGCGTCCGAGCCATAGGCCCCTTTACCCCCGGGACAGCGGTGTTCACCACGGCCCGAGCAGGACCCGCAGGCCGCCGCCTCACAACCGCCGGTCCCCGTCGCCCCGGTCTTTCTTCCCGTCGCGATGTCGGCACAACGGGGCATCAACAAGGGTTAAAGATCGTTCGCCCGTCCAACCTTCCCGTCACCTGTAGTCCCGGACGGAACGGGCACCCTTGGGCTTTTCCCGAGCTTCACACCCAACTGAGGACCAAGCCACCCATGCTGGGACTGGACAGGTCACGAACACGCTGAACGGGACTTCGCGGGCGAGCTGCACGTCACGCCGGCTCAGCCGTTCCAGCTGCTACTCCACCACGAGCAGGTGTGCCGGACGCCCGGCAAGGAGGCAACAGGCGCTGCTGAGCCACCAAATCCTAATGCTCCCCGGGTGCCGGACTCGAACCTTGCTTCGAAGGCATGTGGGTGCGGTTGGGACGCGTCGTCCTGGGCCGCCCATACACCTACGCTTGCGGCATGAGGGACCCCAGCTCGCACCGGACTCCCGCCGCGCCGGACCTCCCGATGCCGGCGGCGGTACCAGATCCGGATCGTCACGAGCGCGCAGGAGGATCGTCATGGCAGGGATCCGGCAGATCTTGTTCATCCAGGGCGGCGGCGCGGGCGCGCACGACGAGTGGGACGACAAGCTGTTCGACAGCTTGAGGCGGGAGCTCGGGGACGGGTACGAGGTCCGCTACCCGCGCATGCCCGACGAGCACGACCCGAGCTATGCCAGGTGGAGCGCGGCCATCCGGCGTGAGATGACGGCCTTGGACGACGGCGCGGTCGTCGTCGGCCATTCGGTGGGCGGGACGATCCTCATCAACGCGCTCGCCGAGCGGCCACCGGAGCCGGAGAAGCTCAGGGCGATCGTGCTGATCGCCGCTCCGTTCGTCGGTGCGGGCGGCTGGCCCGGCGACGAGTTCGAGCTGCCGCACGACCTCGGTGCGAGGCTGCCGCAAGGCGCGCCGGTGCATGTGTTCCACGGACTTCAGGACGATACTGCCCCACCGTCGCATGCTGACCTGTACGCCCGCGCCATCCCACAGGCACAGCTGCACCGGCTGCCCGGGCGCGATCACCAGATGGACAATGACCTGAGCGAGGTGGCGAAGACGATCAGTCCTGACGACCTCGGACCCGTCGCCAAGGGATAGCGAAGAAGGTGTGAGGCAAGTTCCGGTGATCCCGCCCACCACCTGCCCACGCCGACGGAGCGGCCCGCCCTGCCCAGCAAACTCCCGGACATCGCCACCCTGGAGGTAGATCATGTGTCGATGACCAGTGGAGCGGAGCTTACCGGCCTCCAGGAAGCCGCGACTCTGTGGAGCGTGGGTTCCGCCCCCGCAACTGACGTGATCGATGCCGCCTGCGCCTGCCTGGCAGCAGGCGCAGATACCCCGACCCTCCGAATCCTGGCCGGCGTCTCGCCTGTCAAGGGCAGCGAGAGTGACGAGCTGCGCCGCTGGCTGCCAGGCGCGCTGACGGAGCTTTCCCAGGCCTACTACCGCGTAGGAAGCCGAGAAGGGGAAGAGGAAGCCCTCCGGGTCATGGCCCGACGGCTGCTCGCCAAGAGCATCACACCTCGCGACCTCACGTCCTGGGCATCCGGGTTCATCACCTACGACGGAACTCCCCTGGCAATGGAGCTCATCGACCTCGAGAACACGTACGACTACCTTGACGCCGTCTACGAATGGCGGCCGTACACGAGCACCGTGGCCGAGGATGTCGACACAAAGGTCATCGTTGAAGCACGGCGCCTGCTCGGCGACGCCACCACAGCCGTGGTCGGCTGAGCTGCGGGCCCTCTCCGAGCACGTCGCCGATCTTGTGCTTCTGGGCCGCCGCTTCCGGCCTACCCGGGTCCGAATGCCGGCGGTCCCCACCCCGCTGGCGGGGGTGGGGACCGCGAAAGCCGATCAGTTCAGGCGTACGGATGTGGTATCGAGACCGCCGCGAACGCTCACGGCCTTCACCGCGACGGTGTCGCTGCTGGTCTTGATCACCCGGAGGCGGACCTTCTGCTTGTCGCCGCCGTCCAGGTAGAACTGCGGCGCGGCGCCGACGGTGCGGGCACCTTCGACCTTGACGGTGTCCGGAGCGACGATCTTGATTTCCTTTGCCTGCTCGAGAGCGGTCGGAATGCGGCCGGTGTTGTTGACAGTCGCCGTGATCTCGTGCGTCGCGCCGTCGCTCTGCGTACCCGTGAGCTTCTTGGCGGTGACCTCGGTCAGGTCGACCTGCGGCAGTGAATCGATCAGATACAGGTTGAACCGGGCCTGGTTGGCAGCCCACTCACCGATCAGATCGGCGGACGGGTTCTGCGACCAGAACTTCGGGTTGATCCCGCCGATCTCGACCTTCCCCAGCTTGGGGTGTTGCACCTCGGTCCACGGCAGGAAGCAGTTCGTGCGGCCGTTCTCGGCGCACCACCGCGACCGCTCCCAGTCGGCGTACCGGCCGTCCTTGTCGTAGTCGGTGTAGTCACCGCCGTTCCAGATCTCGTCGCCGTACCAGACCGCGCCGTACTGGAAGTAGCCGAAGTCCGGGCCGTGCCCGAACAGGGGAGTCGGCTGGCCACCGTTGCGCGTGGCGTAGTCGATGTAGACGCTTCCCGTGTTCCGGTAGCCGGTGAACGAGGCGCCCGCCTTGTCGAAGTGCTCGTAGAGCTTGCGGTCGCTCGCGTACATGCACTCCACGGGGTCGCAGGTCGACGGGCCCCGCAGATGCATGGGCACGCGGGTGTCCATGCTGTTCACCGCGGCGATGTTCGTGTGCGACATCAGCCAGGTGTATACATGCCGGGTTTCCGGCTCCGACAACGGGTATTCGCCGGCCCCACCCTGGGTCAGGTTCCGGCCGGTCGCGTCGTCCGCCGGCATGACATGCCAGTTGTACGGGTAGTTGCGGTGCAGGTCGAGGCCGCCGATGCCGTCCTCGTTGTAGCGGCCGTCGCCGTCGTTGTCGACGCCCTCGGAGAACATCAGGTAGTCGCCCTTGCCCGCGCCGACACTGAGCATCGCGTTCCCGGCCGGATCCCGCTCGTCGACGACGTGGGTGCCCTTGCCCGCGCCGACGTACTGGCGCATCTGACTCAGGTACCCGTCACCGTTGAGGTCCTCGCCCGGATCCTCGTCGCGCTTGCCGTCACCGTCACTGTCGTCCGGCCGCACCGTCGACCGGTTCGTCTGGGCCGTGTACAGGTACATGTCGTGCCCGTCGGGGTTGTTGACCGGCCGGATGTACACCGTCTTCTCGTCGAGCAGCTTGTCGACCTTCGCGTCCTTGCCCGCCTGGGTGATGAGGTGGTTCGCCAGCCACAGCGAACTCTCGGCGGACGAGACCTCGCCCGAGTGGCGGTTCCCCTCGAAGTAGGCCGCTGGCTTGTCGGTGTCGGCGCCGGTGGACTTGTCGGTGATGGTCAACTGGTAGATCGGCTGCCCGCTGTAGCTTTCGCCAACGATGTGCAGGTCGACGATGTCTGGGCGCTCGTGGGCCCACTTCTTCAGCCACCACTGGATTTCGATGCCGGTGTGGAAGTGCGCGAAGTCCATCTGGCCCGGGTTCTTCGGCTTCACCTGGTCGTACTTGACGACCTTGAACGTGCTCTCTCCGTCCCGCTGCCCGGCGATCGTGATGGTGGCGGAGGTGGGCGTCACGCTGCCGGGGAAAGGGCCCGGATCCTGCGGCGGCTGCAGGCCGACGGCGTAGGCGGGGGCCGCGGACATGGCCGCGTCGTCAAGCCCCTGCGCGGCGGCTGGCCCCCACAGCTGCGCGGTGCCGAGGATCAGGGCGCCCGCAGCCAGGGGCGCCAGTATGGAGACCGGGCGGATGCGCTGCAGGAGGCGCGCTTTTGGTGTGTGCTGGATCGGTGTGTCGTGCGAGGAGGCTTCTCGCTGACCGGATGAGTTATGTGAGGCGTCGGAACCCAAGGCAATCTCCCACTGTCACGTCAGCGCGCTCTCGTGCCCAGCAGGCACGACAGTCGCGCTGGGTAAGGGGGTGGCCACCCTTTGTACTCGAGTTCCGATCACCGTAGTCGATCATCAGACAGATGTAAATGCTTGATTGACGTTGACTCCTTACTGCCGCGCCCAGCGCTTGCCGGGTGGCCGGCCCCCGGCTGCTCGCCCCGCCGCAGGCCGATCCGGGGGAGCGCCGTCTCCGGCGAGAATGAGCCGTACCGGTGGAGCCGTGACGACGACGCGACACCGGCTCAACCTCAACCATCCGGAGTAGCGCCGAGATCTCCCGGCTCACCCGACTAAAAAGGAGCTGCGGCCCGTCCCCGACACGACGGGTAGGGACGGGCCGCAGGTGCGCGCACGGGTGGGCCAACGGCGGTGAGCCGATGATCAGATGGTGAAGCCGCCATCGACGTTGATCGTCGCACCGGTGATGTAACGCCCCTCCGGACCGGCGAGGAACGCCACCGCGGCGGCCACGTCGGCTGGTTCCGCGTAGTGGCCGAGGGCGGTGAATCCGTTGATCGTGTCGGCGTTAGGGCCGTCGGCCGGATTCAGTTCGGTGTTCGTGGCCCCTGGGTTCACGAGATTCACGGTGATCGCCCTGCCGCCGAGTTCACGTCCGAGCGCCTTGGTCAGGCCGATCAGCGCGGTCTTGCTCATCGCGTACAGCGAAAAGCCCGGGAAGACCGCCCGCTCGGCCATGTTGCTGCCGATGTTGATGATCCGTCCACCGGCCGACATGCGGCGCACCGCAGCTTGCGAGGCCACGAACGGTGCCCGGACGTTGACCGCGACGGTCTGCTCGAACTCTTCCAGGCTCAGTTCCTCCAGCGGTCCGAGCAGAAACGCGCCGGCGTTGTTGACGAGGATGTCCAACCGACCCAGCTCACCGGCGACCCGGTCCACCGCGGCGATCACTGCCGCCGGATCGGCACTGTCGGCCTGCACGGCGATCGCTCGCCGTCCCGCGGCCTTGATCTGGTCCACCACATCGTCGGCGCGCTGCTGATTCCGCTGGAACGTCAGCGCCACGTCGGCACCTTCTTCGGCCAGGCGTAGCGCCACTGCGGCGCCAATGCCACGACCACCGCCGGTAACCAGAGCCACCTTGCCATCAAGTGCGTTGTTCATGAGGCAAAGCCTGGTCGACGAAACCCCAGCCGTCCGGCGGTGATCGGACGCCGCGTTCGGCGCTACTCCCGGCCTCAGGGTTTCCGGCCCCAGGCCGAGATCATGGGCGAGGTGGCGAGATCGAGGAGCCCCGCCGCGACGTTGTCGAGATGCCGGTCGACTTCTTCGTCGGTAGCCAGGCCTGCGGCGACCAGCCGGTCGCGGATCTGCGCCACGGTGGCCTGCTCCAGCAGGGTGCAGGCAGCGCCGGCCATCGGGAAGAAGGCGTCGGCTTCGACGCCGACGAGTCCCGCGCCGCGCAGCAACCGAGGCAGCGTGCGCCCGTACGACAGGTCCACACCACGCTGAACCATCAGCGTGCGGAAGTCCCGCTTGAGTTTGTTGGCCAGCCGCTGGGCCGGCCCCGACTCGTCCGGGCAGACCAGCGGCTGCATGATCGGGTCGGCCTCCTCCACCAGCAGCCAGCCGCCGGATCGCAGCGCCGAGATCATGGCGGCCAGTGCTGCGGCACGCTGTGGCACGTGCACCAGGACGAGGCGCGCGTGCACCAGGTCGAATCCGTCCGCTGGCGGCGGCTCGACGCCGACGTCGTGGCGGCGGACCTCGTAGCCAGCGTCGGCGGCAGCGGTCATCCACGAGACGTCTATGTCGGTGGCGAGCACGTGCCCCGCCGGGCCGACGCGTGCGGCGAGCCAGGACGGCACGCTGGGGCCTCCGGCACCGACTTCCCAACACCGCCAGCCGTCCGCGATGCCGAGCGCGTCGATGTGCCGGAACGTGGAAGGGTCGAACAGCGCCGCCAGGGCGCCAAAGCGCGTCCCCGCTTCCGCCTGCTGATTGTCGAGCAGATAACCGCTGTCGTCGGCCACGTCCGCATCATCCCTCTCGCCGATGTTCAGGTTCAGCCACGCCGCGCGGAGCGACTTTGGCCGGCGAGCGGAGCAGCACGCTCAGATGCTGCCAGCAGAGCAGGGTGTCCGCGGCGCACCCACCCGTAGGCATCCTCCTAGGATGCCTACGGGTGGTGTGGTCAGCCGCCCGCCCGCGGGTTTCCACAGGCGGACGCGGGGAAGGGTCAGACTCCCACCTCGGCCTGTGCGGCCGTGGCCGCCTTCGGTGAGCGGCGCCCGGGCATCCACCAGTTGGCCTCGCCGCACAGTTCCATCACCGCGGGGACGAGGACCATCCGAATGATGGTCGCGTCGACGAGCACGGCGATCGCCATGCCCAGACCGATCTGCTTGACCGAGACGTCGGGGCCGAGCACGGCGGTCGTGAAGATGGCGATCATGATGGCGGCTGCGGCCGTGATGACCTTGGCGGTGCGCGCCAGCCCGCGAGCGACGGCCGTCCGGGTGTCGCCGGTGCGCTCGTACTCCTCACGGATCCGCGAGATCAGGAAGACCTCGTAGTCCATCGACAGGCCGAACAGGAGTGGGAACATCATCATCGGTACCCAGGTCGTGATCGGCATGTCGGTGGGGAAACCGAGGGCCGAGCCGAGCCATCCCCACTGCACGATCGCGACCAGCACGCCGTAGGCGGCGCCGATCGACAGCAGGTTCATCACGGCGGCCTGCAGCGCGATCGTGACCGACCGGACCAGCACGACCAGCAGCAGCAGGGACAGCGCGATGACGACCGTGATCATCAAGGGTAGGCGGGAGCTGGTGTCCGCGGCGAAGTCGATCGTGCCGGCGTTCGGGCCGCCGAGGTAGACCGCCTTGCCGCCGGATGTCTTGGACAGCACGTCGTGGCGGAGCTTGTGCACCAGGTCCGCGGTCGCCTTGTCCTGGTATCCGGTCGTGGGGAAGGCCATGAAGATGGCGGCCTGCCCGTCCTTGCTGATCCGCGGCTGAGTGGCGTAGGCGACGCCCTCGGTCTTCCTGACCGCTGCGACGACGGAACTCAGACCGGCGTCCGTGGAGTCGACCTCGGTGGCGAAGATCAGGGGTGCGCCGTAGCCGGGCCCGAAGCCCTCGGAGAGGATCTCGTATGAGGTGTAGCTGCTCCGGTCGCGGGGCTGGACGCTGGCGTCGGGCAGGCTCAGCCGCATCGACAGCGCGGGGGCGGCCAGCACCAGCAGACTCGCGCCGGCCAGGAGCGCGGCGACCAGCGGCTTGCGCTGCACCACGCCGGCCCAACGCTCGGCGGGGGTACGGCGCTCCCGGGACGGGACCCCGCCGGCCCCGCGCCGGCGGGACGTGCGACGGGGCAGGCGCAGCGAGTTGATCCGGTGGCCGATGAAGCCGAGGAACGCAGGCAGCAGGGTAACCGCGGCGATCATCGTCACCAGCACCGTCACCGACGCGCCGATGGCCACGCCGGTCATCATCTTCTGTCCCATGGCGATCAGGCCCAGCAGTGCGATCAAGACGGTCGTGCCGGCGAACAGCACCGCGTGACCTGCGGTGGTGATGGCCTTGACCGTGGCGCTCTCGGGCTCGTCGCCGTCCTGCAGGCTGTCCCGGTAGCGGGTCAGGATGAACAGTGCGTAGTCGATGCCGACACCGAGCCCGATCAACGAGCAGACGAGCACCGTGAAATCCGGCGAGGGGACCACGTGCCCCACGAGCTTCATCAGGGCGATGCCGCCGAGGACCGCCATCAGTCCGGTCACGAGCGGCAGGCCCATCGCCACCAGCGACCCGAAGGCGATGAACAAGACCACCGCCGCCGTCAGGAGGCCCACACCCTCGGCCGGGCCCTGCGGTGGTGTCTCCGCCTTCTCCGCCTTCTCCCCGCCCAGCCCCAGCGTCACGCCGCCGCCGGAGGCGTCCTTGACCCTGTCCACCAGGGGCTTGACCTCAGTCTTCGCCACATCCTTGTCGGTCAGCGGGACGGTGGTACGGGCGATACGGCGATCCCTCGTCACCAGATTCTCGTCCTGATAGGGCGAGATCACCGGCCCGGTGATGGGTGAGGCGTCCAGATCGGCGATGACCTTCTCGATCTTCTGCCGGGCGACGGGGTCGTCGATCCCGTTCTCCGCCTTGATCGCGAGAGTCAGCGTGTCCCCTTGCTGCTCGGGGAAGTGCTTCTCGATCAGTACCTGCGCCTTGGCGGAATCGGAGTCTCCACCGGCGTAGTCGTTGTCGGAGGCGGCGCCGTAGCTGAAGCCGACGAACGCCACGGCGATCACGCCGACGATCCAGGTCAGGAGGACCAGGCCGCGGCGCCGGAAACAGAACCGGGCTAGTCCCAACGCCGTTCAGTTAGGCGTGGGCGTGGCTGGTCAAGGGGCGTGTTGATCGGGGAGTGAGAAGCGGGGTTCCGGTATCAAGGTTTGTCACTCCA